>NZ_JBXENV010000005.1:0-450182 GCF_059383755.1 Paenibacillus sp. JT22N15
GGGCGACACCTTCCGTTCGTATAAGTTACCCTTATTATACCATAGTAACGCGGTGCCGTGTTAAACTAATTACTTATAAAGATGGCTGTCGAGACTTTCTCGACAGCCTGACCATCCTCATATGGATGGTGTTTGTGGTGGTAGGGGCAAATTGTGGATGTACAAAACCACAATTATTATATCCGGCATTCAGACCAATCGTCGATTTTGGTGATAATGCCTATTCTTCTGATTCATGGAGTAGAATGAGCAAGGGAGTTGCCCCTTAGCTAAGCTATCTAATGCTCAATCATTGTCAAAAGCTCTGCCAAAGGCGTACGAGGCTTCGGCGCAGGCTGCGCTTCCGAGTTAAAATAGCCCAGATGCAGCGTACCGACGATTTTCTCCGCCGCTGTTACTCCGACTGCCGCCTGAAAATCGGCATGCTCATTGTAAGGACTTGTTTTCCATACACATCCGATCTCCTTTTCCCAAGCGAGCAGTTGAATGTTTTGAATGAGCGCGGATGTGGCTGCGAAAGCTTCTTCCCATGCCTTCTGAGGCAAGTCTGCCTTCATCACGACAATGAGATGAACAGGCGTCTGGCTGCAATAGGCCTCGCGTATTTGCTCTCCATACTTTACAACGAACTCCGGCGGCCTTGTATGAAGGACAGCCTCTGCAAATCCGCGTCTTCCCTCACCGATAAAAAGAATGAACCGCCAAGGCTCTTTCTTCGAATGGAACGGTGCCCATACAGCGTCCTCCAGAAGCGTATATATTACTTCCTTTGGAATCGGCACACCATTAAAATCCTGAATCGTCCTTCGTTCTCGAATGATATTTGCAATATTATTCATTACTTTCATACCCCAATCGCCATTAGGAATTCAACGAAAAAGCAGTCGTAATTTCGTCGATTATTTTGTTAAGCCCAATCGGACCGTAGCCTGCAAACCACAAGTTTGCATCTCCGATATAGACGCGATTATTTTTAACAGCGTTTAAGTTCGACCAGATGGAGGTGCTCATAATGGTATCCAGCGCTACCTTGTTGACATCGCCAGGACGAAGAATGATGAACATGCGATCCGGATTCAGCTCAGGGAGCACCTCTGCCGAAATCGGGACATTCCATGAATCTTTAAAATCGACAGCTTCTACCGATGCTGGTGTTAAGCCTAGTGCACCGAACATGACGAAGTTATCGCTAGGCTGAATCAGCTGTAATTGCTTGTCCTGTACCCTCATAAAAGCAACCGTTTCATTCGGGGCTGCGGCAGCCAGCTTGTCATGTGCATCAGCGACTTTCTTGTCATACTCCGCTTGAATGCGCTCTGCTTCAGCTTCCATGCCAAACACAGCAGCGGTTTCATGGAATCTTTCCCAGTCTCCTTCATTCTCATTGTCAAAAAGAATGGTTGGCGCGATTTTGGACAGCTGGTCATAATTGGAATCGCTGAGTGTTTTCGACGCGAGGATAAGATCTGGCGCTGCTTCAAGCAGTGCTTCGTAATTTGGCGCTTCGCCTGAGCCAATCTCAATCGTATTCTTCATTTGGTCAGCCATGTAGTCAGGAAAACCAAGATCGTTATAAGTAACCATAGCATGGGGCTCGATGCCAAGCGCAAGCAGATGGTCGGCGAAAACATACAGCATGCCGGCTATCTTTTTCGGATGAGCAGGTACGACAACATCGCCTTTAACCGTAGAAATAGTCCGGGTTTCTGTATCAGATTCCATTGGCGAAGCTGATGGGGACTCTGCGCTTGAAGACTCCGTGCCTGACGACTCCGCCGACGCAGAAGGCGATCCGCTTGCTGTATTTCCAGTGCTGCTGCTTTGGCCGCAGGCGGCTAACAATCCGATAAGAAGCAGGAGCGAGAGAAGAAGAGTCCCCCGCTTCATCATTTGAGAGAACACACTTATTTTAAACAAAACTTGCCACACGCCTTCCTTTATGATTTTGATAATCATTATCGTTATTTATTATAGGCAGACGTATGTTTGAAAGCCATGGACGATCCTGCTCTGTGCATGGACGTTTGGCTCATGAATAATTCGGTTGCGCGGCGCAGAAACAAGTCATGGGATAGAGAGGTGTAGCAGGAATAGCTGCGGGAAGCTCCGAGATCATAAATATGTCCGCTGCGCGCCGCTTTAAGTTCACGCCAAGCTGCATTTGATTCGATCGAATGCTTGAATGCCTCCCGTTTCCGATGCTCCTCTCCGGTGAACAAAATCAAATGATCGATATGATAGACGGCTAGCTCCTCAATCGTAAGCATTTGGGAATGGGAGACATTCGCGAGTTCTCTCGGCATTGCAAACCCTAGATCGCGATACAGAACCGTACCCAGATTTCGGCTTCCAAACAGCTGGAATCGACCATTTTCAAATTGGGCAACGGCAACGGTCTGATCTTCGATTTGGTGTTGGATAGCGTTACGCGAGCGTTCAGCCGATGTTTCATACTGCTCCAGCCATAGATCAGCCGCCTCGGTCCGATTTACTGCCCGTCCAATCATGCGCAGATGGTCGCGCCACTCCCCATGGAAGGGCACCGTACAGGTAGGGGCAATATGCCGAAAGAGATCGGCCTTGTCTGGCTCCTCATAATCTGTACGCTCAAATCCAATGATCAGTTCGGGTCTGGCCTGCAAGAGCCTGTCCAGATCAGGCTGATCATTGCCGACCTCCAGAGTGTCTCGCAGCTCGGCAAGGGGCTCTTGCGAAGGGTTGACCATTGCGGCATAAGGCTGCATGCCGAGTGCCAGCAAATGGCTCGTGTAAGGGATGGCTACAGAAGCGACCCGCGCCGAATTTCGATATTTATTAATGAAAACCGTTGGCGAAGCACCCGTGGCAGCTTTAAATTTGCGGCTGAAATAAAACTCGTCCTGGTAACCGACCCTATGTGCCGTCTCGCGGATTGTATGTTCAGAACCGATCAGCAGATTGCTCGCTTGTGAAAGGCGGACTTCATTTAAATATTCCATAGGCCCACGTCCAAATTCCCTTTTGAAAAGCCTGGAGTAATGCGCCACGCTCATACCTGCTTTTGCCGCCAATACTTCACGGGTGAGGCTGTGGTGAAAAGCAGCATCGATATGAGCTTTAGATCGCTGCATCAGCTCACGGACATGGTTATGCAGCAGCTCAGGCTCCGCCTCGGCATGCCTAAGCACTAGCAAGAGCAGCTCTTGAAAGCGAATGTTGGCTTCCATGCGCTCCCATCTGTTGCCTGCTCTCCATGCTGTGCTTATTTCCTTAGCCAACTGCGGTACTTCTGGTATTGATACAGCTTGTTGGAGGCTCGGTTCTGTCATCTGGCGGTGAAGTGTGCTATCAGAGCCTTCTATATAGACATCAAACGAAATTCGTTCATATTCAAATGGCGCCAGGCCCCGACCTCTTAACGTCCAGCTCATTTTCGGTGAAAGCAGAAGGGCATGTGAAGGGGGCAAAATAAACGGCTGCCCGTTCCAATCCCCTTCCCCTATGCCTTTCGTAGTAATGAGAAGGGTGCAGTGGTCTGAATGGTGAAGTACTAGTTCATTCGGGACAGAGCTAACGCTGTGAGCATCAATGAGCCTATATATTCTGTCGATTTCCTTCATTTGGGGTAGTTTGCTCCTTCCGCTGCGAGTACGATATATAGCCATAATTACTCCTATCTTACACCTATTTGCAAAGGGAGTTCCATGGATTGTTGTTTGTAATCATGCAAAAAGCCGACCTGCTATGGTCGGCTTCTTAGTCGAAAAAACCAATCCTATTTCAGCCTCAAACCGGCTGACCACTCTTAACCTTCGCGAAAAAAGCACTAATCGCATAATAAGCGGCGCCGCGGACGGCGGACTGATCCTGCAATTCGGCGAACAAAATTTGCAGCTTTTCCCGGTGATAGCTGAGGGTGCGGCGGGCAATAGAGGCATGGATGGCTTCCTCCAGCCAAGCTTGTGCGCGGCTCATGCGGTTGCCGATGATGACGACGTTCGGATTAAACACATTCACAATGTTGGAAATGCCTACGCCCAAATATTCGCCAATGGCATAAAATAACGCCTGCACCTCGCTGTTTCCTGCTTCTGCGGCAGCAATCAGCTCCTCAAGTGTCTCAAACCCGAGCGGCTCAGCCTGCTCCAACAGCGCATTCTCCGAAGCATAAAGCTCCCAACATCCCTGATTGCCGCAGCGGCACGGCTTGCCGCCATACTCAATCGACAAATGTCCCAGCTCGCCGGAAAAACCAGAAGCCCCTTTATACAGCTCCTTGTTTAAAATAATGCCCGTCCCGATGCCGATGCCGACACTGACGTAAATTTGGTTGGCGATGCCGCGCCCCGCGCCGTATTTCTGCTCTCCCTGCGCGCCGGCATTCGCTTCATTGTCGATGGTCACAGGCAGCTGAAAGCGCGCTTCCAGCATCTGCTGCAGCTCAACCTGCTGCCATTCGAGGTTAGGCGCGAACAAAATTGCGCCTTTGTCATCGACGATGCCCGGCGCGCCAACTCCGATGCCGATCAGGCCGTAATGGCTGCTCGGAGCTTGCGACGCCAGCTCCTCAATAAAGGCGATGAGCTGGTTCAGGGCAAAATCCTGCTCGCGTTTTTTGAAGCTAAGCTGCCGTTCGCTAATGACAGTCCCTTGCAGATCGGTTAACACGCCCCGCATATAGTTGACGCCAAGGTCAATGCCGATGGCATGTCCGGCTTGTCCATTAAACAGCAGCATGACGGGCTTGCGTCCGCCGCTGGACTCGCCGGGGCCATTTTCAAAAACGAGATGATTGTCAATCAGATCCTGCACAAGGCTGGAAACGGTCGCTTTATTAAGTCCGGTCCGTTCGGATATTTGAGCGCGAGAGAGGGGGGCATGCTTAATAACAGCCTCCAGCACAATCGCGGTATTCATTTTTTTGATAAGCGCCAAGTCGCCGGTCGTCTTCAGTTTCAACAGATTGCCTCCGTCCATCTAAAAATCCATGTAGTGTATTGTATCACAGGCGTAAACGATATGACCGTCCAGCAGGCGAAAAAGCTCGTGTCCTATTGAAATGCAAGCGGAATCATTAGTAAGGGTTAATAGGACTATTTTAGCACAAAAAAACTTAGTTTAGTCAATAGACAAACTAAGTTTGATCATGTTATGCTGTTGGGGAGCGTTTACATCATCAGATTTGAAACTAAGCATTTATCCCATACCATAATCAGGAGGTTTTATAAAAATGAGCTATTTTTCTAACATTGGCAAAATTCAATTTGAGGGCAAAGGTTCGGACAATCCGTTTGCATTCAAACACTATAACCCGGAGCAAGTCATTCTTGGAAAAACAATGGAAGAGCACCTGCGCTTCGCGGTTGCTTACTGGCATACTTTTAACGCTAACGGCACAGATCCTTTCGGTTCGGCAACGATGTTCCGCGAGTGGGATAAGCTTGACGGTCTTGACCGTGCGAAAGCACGCGTAGAAGCTAACTTTGAATTCATGGATAAGCTGAACATTCCGTTCTACTGCTTCCATGATGTAGACATCGCTCCAGAAGGCGCTACGCTGCAAGAAACGAACAAAAACCTTGATGTTATCGTAGGCCTGTTGAAAGAAAATATGAAAACTTCCGGCAAAAAATTGCTTTGGAACACCGTTAACATGTTCTCGCACCCGCGTTTCGTTCATGGCGCAGGCACAACTTGCAACGCTGACGTTTATGCCTATGCTGGCGCACAGCTGAAAAAAGGCCTTGAAGTCGGTAAAGAGCTTGGCGCTGAAAACTATGTTTTCTGGGGCGGCCGCGAAGGCTACGAAACGTTGCTGAACACAGATATGGGCTTCGAGCTGGATAACCTGGCACGCCTGTACGAAATGGCGCTTGCTTATGCGAAAGAAATCGGCTTCGACGCGCAATTCCTGATCGAGCCTAAACCGAAAGAGCCAACGAAGCACCAATATGACTTTGATGCAGCAACAACGATCTCGTTCCTGCGCAAATACAACCTGCACAACGATTTCAAGCTGAACCTTGAAGCGAACCATGCGACACTTGCAGGCCACACGTTCGAGCACGAAATCCGTACAGCAGCTATCAACGGCATGCTCGGCTCCCTTGATGCGAACCAAGGCGATTTGCTGCTGGGCTGGGATACAGATGAATTCCCGACTGATCTTTATTCCACTACACTGACCATGTTTGAAGTGCTGAAAGCTGGCGGCATCGGCCGTGGCGGCGTTAACTTTGATGCGAAGGTTCGTCGTGCATCTTTCGAAGCGGACGATCTGTTCCTCGGTCACATTGCGGGTATGGACAGCTTTGCATGGGGTCTGAAAGCAGCTGCGAAGCTAACAGAAGAGAAAATTCTGGATGGCATCGTAGACAACCGTTACCGTACGTTCAAAGAAGGCATCGGCGCTGACATCGTTTCCGGCAAAGCGACTTTGGCTTCGCTTGAGCAATACGCGCTGCAAAACAACCCGATCCGTCTGGAGTCCGGTCGTCAAGAGCGCATTAGACTGCAACTGAGCGAAGTTATTTTCAGCGTTTAAGTCGGGAGGACTTCGGCTATGAGCTATGTCATTGGAATAGATTTAGGAACGAGCGCCGTCAAGGCGCTCCTCATTAATAAAGAAGGCACGGTTGCGGGCGAGGCTTCCCGCAGCTACCCGCTTTATCATGAGCATACGGGCTGGAGCGAGCAGAAGCCTGATGATTGGGTCGATGCAACGCTTGAAGCGCTTGGCGATCTGGCTGCTGCGATTGGACCAGAAGCAAGCGCGCAAATTGAGGGCATCAGCTTCTCCGGTCAAATGCATGGTCTTGTGCTGCTGAACGGTGCAGGCAATCCGGTGCGCAATGCCATTCTCTGGAATGACACGCGCACAACGGCGCAATGCCGTGAAATCGAGCGTACGCTTGGCGACAAGCTGCTCGGCATTACGCGCAATCCTGCGCTGGAAGGCTTTACACTGCCGAAAATCCTCTGGGTGCGCGAGCATGAGCCTGCTGCTTTTGAACAGGCGGAGCTGTTCCTGCTGCCTAAGGATTATGTGCGCTATCGCCTGACAGGCGAGCAGCACATGGATTATTCCGATGCAGCGGGCACGTTGCTGCTGGATGTAGCAGCGAAGCGCTGGAGTGAAGAGGTGCTGGCCGCATTTGAGCTGCCGGCAAGCTTCTGTCCGCCGCTCGCCGAGTCACATGGCCAGACGGGTACGCTGCTTGCTGAATTGGCACAGCGCACAGGACTGCCAGCTACAGTAAAAGTGTTCGCAGGCGGAGCCGACAATGCTTGCGGCGCAATCGGCGCAGGTATTTTGAGCGAAGGCTTGACGTTATGCAGCATCGGCACGTCCGGCGTTATTTTGTCCTATGAAAATGACAAAAATAAGGATTTTGCCGGCAAGGTGCATTTCTTCAATCACGGCAAGGAAGATGCTTTCTACGCGATGGGGGTGACGCTGGCGGCAGGCTACAGCCTGAGCTGGTTCAAGAAGACGTTTGCGCCGAGCGAATCCTTTGATGAGCTGCTTGCAGGCATCGGGGAAGTGAAGCCGGGAGCAGGCGGTCTATTGTTTACGCCTTATCTCGTAGGCGAGCGTACACCGCATCCGGATTCCCTTATTCGCGCCAGCTTTATCGGCGTTGATGGCTCGCATGAGCGGGTTCATTTTGCCCGTGCAGTGATGGAGGGCATTACGTTCTCACTGCACGAATCAGTCGATATGTTCCGTGCGGCTGGTAAAACGGTCAATACGATTGTATCGATTGGCGGAGGCGCGCAAAATCCGGTTTGGCTGCAAATGCAGGCGGACATTTTTGATGCGAAGGTAGTAGCGCTCGAAAACGAGCAGGGGCCTGGCCTCGGCGCAGCTATGCTTGCTGCTTATGGCAGCGGCTGGTTTGAGAGCCTGGAGGCTTGTGCAGCAAAATTCGTGAAGCATGCCGAGCAATATTTGCCGCAGCCTGAAGCTGTAGAAGCGTATAAAGGGCTGTTCCGCATCTATCAGCAGGTTTACACGCAAACTCGCAGTTTGAACGAAGCGTTAGCCGCTTACCGCAGCTAGCGAGGTTACCCGCAAGAACACATATGGCTGCCGCTTCTTCTGTCGTTCAGGAGAAGCGGCTTTTTTTGTGGAATGAACATAGTGAAGAAGTGAGAAGTGTCAGAAGAAAATAAAGTTCTAGACAGAGAAATTAAGGTATTAGACTGATGAAGCTTCATTAAGCTAACAGGCAGTTTAACTCAATAAAAAAACAAGAAAGCAGACGGTCCTTGTTATGGCTTTTCTTATTTAAACAAATGGCGTAAAAGCGCTAGCTGGCATATTTTATGAGTTATGGTCTAGCAACAATAAACCACAACTGCATTGAAATAGTCACACCGTGGTTCTAGTAAATTCGCTAATATAATGCCATGATTATGGTGAAGGGTTACAGTTGCCGATAGTTATTTATTCATATCAAAACCAAATTATGATTTATGTCGAGCGACACCCTATAAAGTGTGAGATGAGTGGAGATGAAATTTATGATTAGAGTTGCAAAATTGGAGGATAGGAAAGATATAGCCAAACTATTGGCACAGTTAGGCTACCCGGATACCGAATTTTTTATTAAAAAGAACATGGAAAGACTTCTAACTGACCCCAACGAAGAATTAATGGTTTATGAAGATGAAGGACACGTTATTGCCTGTATTTCCCTTCATTATATCCCACAATTAGGTATTAGAGGAGATATTGCATCAATTAGTTATCTTGTTGTAGACTCCTCAATTAGAAGTAAAGGAATTGGAAAGGAATTAGAGGAATTTGCCTCTGCCTCTGCCAGAAAAAGGGGATGTGACAGTATCCAAGTTCATTGTCATTCCAGAAGAATAGACGCTCATAAATTTTATGAGAGACAAGGTTTTAAGGAGGCTCCTAAGTACTTTTCAAAAATGTTAGACAAATGACGGACTAAATTCTCACTAGCCTTTATTCAATCGACAGCAAAGTTTTAATAGGGAGGTAATGATTTATTCAGCAAATTAATATTTAATTAACGGGTAACGTCTGTTTAATGGCAACAGCGGCAGTCTAAGACTTTATTTCTCAAGTCTAGGCCGCCGCTGCTTATTTTAATAGGCCAGTCTAATCCTTTATATTCTCTGAACAATAAGCTTACACCACCTGCTCACCTGCCCAATCACTGTTTGAAGCTGCTCCATATCGCTTCCGGCTTTACCCCCAGCTCTCCGGCGATCAGCTCGGCTGTGAGCCGCTGGGGCTTTTTTATTTTGCCATTGCGGATTTTAGAAATGGTCGTCAAGGAAATGAGCGTGGAGCGGGCAAGCGATGTAGCGGAAATATTTTTGTTCAGCATCAGCATTCTCAGCTTGTAGGAAGGGTCCTCCTCCGGCGCCTGCTGGTTAAGCTCGGTGAGCATGATCAAGTAGCTGTTAAACGCCCTGTTGCCCGAATAAAATGGCTTAATCAATGCTTTTGCCGTGTTTTTGTCTTCTCCGATATGCATATGCAGCTCCAAATGCTCGATTTTGCCGATGCTTCTGGCCCGTTCCATGATGCGGCGCAGCGGCGCGCGGTGCTCCTCGGCAACCAGATCAAAGATGCTGCGATTCAAGAAACTAGCTGAGCCTTGGGCAAGCGGAGCGAAATAACGCTTCAGCGAAAAAATGCGGAATTGTTCAGAGATGCCGATAGCCATCATAATTTTATGATCGACAGCGAATTCATCGCCCCAGCGCTCGGCAGAAACATCCTTGCAGACGAGCATGTAATACGTTTGCTCCTCCATTTGAAATTTGCGGCAGCTCAGCCGAACGGTCGCCGTCATCGTAGAGCGCGTCGTCAGCTCGCAATCGAACGTCAGTTGATCATCTTCAATAAGCCTTGCCATCAGCTGCCCGAAGGGCTGCGAATCCTTTACAAAATCCTCCGGGTTGACCTCTAGAAGCTCATGCTTTCGATAGCCGGACAGCCCGGTAAAGGCTTTGTTAATATCGCGAATATACCAGCGGTTAAAATCATATTCCACAATCATCATCGGGTCGGCTAGCTGGTAAAAGATCGTATGCATGCTAATAATGCCTCCTTCAATCAGTGGTATATCTCAAGGTTATGTTTGATTACATTAAGAGTTATTAAACGTGACATATCTCGTATTTTAAATTATGCAGAAAAAAACTCGAAATGACAACACCCTTTAGTCATACTTCGTTAACAAATTGGGGCAGACTACAAATAGAGTCAACGCCCGAAAGGAGAAATAACCGATGAATTCGGCATTATTGTTTGATTTCGCAGATATTACGAGCGCTGGAATGGCCTTTGATACGCTGGAGCAGCTTGGCTATGATCCGGTTCTGCATGAAGGAGGCAGGCTGCATATTCATATGGAGGGCAATGATCTCATCTCTGCTCTCGAAATTATGCAGGTGCATGGCGGGCGGCTTATTCAGGAAGCTGCCATTGATGCGAACGCTTACACAGATACCGCTTATTCGCTTGACGGCATCACCATCCCCGCGCATATTGTGAATGAGGATTGGAACGAGGAGCTGTAGCCAGCATTTTCGGCAAAAGAAAAAGCGCGGTCTCCTAGCTGTCTGAGACAGCCAGTGCCGCGCTTTTTCCTGCGTTATAGCCTGTTGAGAAGGCCGCAGTAATGTTATAGCCACCTGTGTAGCCATGAATATCGAGAACTTCGCCGCAAAAATAAAGGCCAGCGCTTTGCTTGGAGCCCATCGTCTTCGGATCGATTTCCTTCAGATGGACTCCGCCGCCGGTGACGAAAGCTTCCTCAATGGACAGCGTGCCGTTCACTTTTACGGGGAAAGCTTTGATTTGCTTGGCGAGCGCAAGAAACGGCCCCTTGGGAAGATTGTCATACGTAATATCGCCGCTGATGCCATTTTGCTGAAGCAGAAAATCCAGCAGCCGCTCCTGCAAATAGCCCCGAAGCACATTTTTAATCGCTTTTTTCGACTCCAGCTTCGCCATTTGCATCATTTCCTGATAAACCTCAGCCTCGGAGCGTCCCGGCAGCAGGTCGATTGTGAGGAGCACAGTTGCAGCCTCCCTTGCGCCGCTTCCTGAATGCTCTATCGATTCTAAAGCGCCTGCGTCACCTATACTGCCATTTGCTGCGCTGGAACCTTCAACGGTGCCAGAAGCGTTCTTCTCTTTGCTAGCCGCCTGTTTGAGCGCTTTGACGACGAACTGGCTGCATCTAAGGGCGGTTGGGCCAGATAAGCCGAAGTGGGTGAAGATCATATCGCCTTCATGGGTAATCAATTTTTTTCCTTTCGCATTCCATACCGTAAGCTCTACCTCGCGCAGTGAAATGCCTTGCAGTGTTTTGCTGCGTATCCAAGGCTCGGAGGATGTGAGAGGCACTTCTGTCGGATACAGCTCCGTAATCGTGTGCCCGCCGCTGATCGCCCAAGGGTAGCCGTCTCCAGTTGAGCCGGTATGGGGGACGGATTTGCCTCCCGTAGCGATGATGACGGCTTTCGCTGCGAGCTTTTCACCATTTTGCAGCAGCAGCCCTTTTACCGCACCGTCCTTATATAGAACTTCTCGTACTGGCGTATTCGTCCGAATGTCGACCCCTTGCTCGCGGACTTTGCGAATGAGCGCATCGACGACCGTTTTGGCCTTGTCCGATACCGGGAACATCCGGCCGCGGTCCTCCTCCTTCAAGGCGATGCCCATCCCTTCGAAAAAGGCGATAATATCGCGATTGCCGAACGCATTTAGCGCACTGAATAAAAACTTCCCGTTTCCGGGTATATGTTGGATGAGCTGATCCATCTCTTTTGCGTTCGTTACATTACAGCGTCCGCCTCCGGAAATGCCGAGCTTGCGCCCCAGCTTGTCTCCTTTGTCAACGAGAAGAACAGAGGCTCCGTGCGCGCTTGCAGCTACTGCTGCCATTAAGCCGGAAGGGCCTCCGCCAACAATTATAATATCGTACATGATTCACTCAGCCTTTCTTTCTACAATCTTGTTCATTGTACCATTCTTTCGACAAAATATTGAGTTATAATAGAACATAATTCATCAGCTGGAGGTGCCTTGGATGATTCGTAAGGAATGGACGTTTCAAGGTTGTGGGGATACCGAACTATACGTAAGGGAGTGGAAGCCTGAGAAGGAGCGTCCAAAAGGCGTTTTATGTCTAATACATGGCATGGGCGAGCATGGTGAACGTTATAGCTCCTACGCGGCGAAGCTCGTTGCGGCTCAATATGTTGTAATTGCTCTCGATCAGCAAGGTCACGGCCGTTCATCCGGCCCCAGAGGGCATCTGCCTTCTGTAGATGATGCGGCAGCCCATGCCGCCATGCTGGTGGAGCAGGCCGCGCAGCGCCATCCAGAGCTGCCAATCTTTCTTTATGGGCACAGCATGGGCGGCAATATCGCGATGAATTGCGCGCTGCGGCTCCAGCCTGCAGTGAAGGCGCTCGTGCTGTCCAGTCCATGGCTAAGGCTGGCCTTTACACCACCCCGTGCCCAGCTTTGGCTGGGGAAGCGGCTGGCTGCCTTTTGGCCAGGGCTGCCGCAATCGACGGGATTGGGAAGTGGGAAGCTGTATCGGCGAGGCTATGAGGAGGCCGTCCATATTGAAGGAGATCCGCTGTGCCATTCCCGTATTACGGTTAAAACCTTCCTGAGTCTCCATGATTCAGGCGAATGGGCGATAGCCAATTGCGGCCAGCTGCATGTGCCGCTGCTGCTCATTCACGGCGCAGCTGACAAAATCACCTCTCATCATGCGAGCGAGCAGGTGGCGCAGCGGCTTGGCGAGGCATGCACCTTTGTTTCTTGGCCTGACGGCTATCATGAACTGCATAATGATCTTGAAGCACAACGTTTTATTGAAGTGGTGACGAACTGGCTGGATATGCATACAGATGAAAATAAGGATCACGCAATTTAATCTAGTAAGCGATTAGGGGGGGAGACCTGTCGTTCGTGTTGAAAGAATTGCTGTTACAATTCGTTATTTCACTTATTCCTGTATTTTCCTTTCAGCTCTGGCATTATAAGCAGCGCAAGGAAAACCATATTCGAGTGTTTATAACGGCTGCAAGCGCTATCGCAATGGTTGCGTGCATGTCGGTTTCGATGGATTTTAATGGATATGAGCTGAATTTCCGCTTCGTTCCGTTTATTTTGGGCTCTTTATACGGAGGGGTGTATGGCGCGCTCGTTCTTGATCTGCTTTATATTTTCCTTAGAGTGCCAGCGCTTGACACCGATGCGGAGAAAATGGTTTTTGTCTTTTTTATGTTTGTTCATGTGCCTATTATATTGCTCTATGCCAAGCGATTCAGCAAAAAGCCTCTGCATCGAAAGCGGCTCATAGGCGTGAAATCGATAACGCCGATCTCCGTCTACATATCATTTATGTTTGTCATGTTTATGATGAATGAGGACTTTTACTGGTCGACTGAGCTGGTGGCGGTATTTATTTTACTTATGATTGGTTCGATCATTGCCATTTGGTTATCTATTTTTATTGTGGAAAAATTTGTTGAAAATTCGCGGCTGCAGCTGGAGCTCAAAAATGTTTCGTCCAGCTATCGGCTCGAAGTAGAAAAACAGCAGCAGTTCATAGATGAAATGCTGCTGGCGATTTTGTTCACAGATGAGCACGGCGTCATCACGCATTTGAATGCGAAGGGCAAGGAGCTGTTCCAGCGGCAGTTTGAGGCAAGCGGAGATTTATTTTCCGAAAATGTACGTATGGACACCTTTTTTGCTGCAAAAGAGGACGGTGCTTATATAAAACTGCTTGAGGATGCGCTCGCTGGAGCCAAGAGCAGTACAGGACCGCACACCTATGATGGCAAAACGCTGCTTAAGACAGCATTCGCCATCCGTAGGCAGGAGGATCAATCCATTGCGGGAGCCGCCCTTATTGTCCAAGATGTAACGGAGCTTACGCTGCTGCGCGATGAGCTGGGAAGAATGGAGCGCCTTAGTCTAATTGGTCAAATGGCTGCAAGCATTACGCATGAGATCCGCAATCCGATGGCGGTAATAAGGGGCTTTATGCAGCTGATGCGGGAGCGCAGCCGGCTGAATGAGCAGCAGTATTATCAGATCGTTATGGAGGAGCTGGATCGGGCGAATACGATTATTAGCGACTTTTTGTCATTGGCGCAAAATCGTTCGGTCCCGATGCAGAAACATTCCTTACAAACGATTATTCAGGAAATATTGCCACTTCTTGAGGCAGACGCGAATCTTAGAGGTCAGGTTGTGCAGACGGAGCTTGCCGAGGATTTGCCCTCCTTTCTTATGTCAGACAAGGAAATGAAGCAGCTGCTTATTAATCTTGTGCGCAACGGCATGGAAGCAATGGGGGAGAAGGGCGTTCTGCACATATTTACTTGCTATATCCCTCTGGAAAATAAAGTGGTGCTTCGCATTCGTGATAATGGTGTAGGTATTCCAGCAGATCAGATGAGTGAGCTTTTTAAGCCATTTTATACGACGAAGTCCAAAGGAACGGGACTCGGGCTGCCGCTTTGCCTCAGCATTGCCGAAAGGCATAATGGCAAGCTGGAGGTGGAGTCTGAGGAAGGCGAGGGGACGACTTTTATTTTAACCTTTATGCTAGGGGAAACGGATGCCTTGTCTGCGCGCTATTAACATAATGGAAACTAAACCTGCACATACTACCTTTGCCTGTCAGTCATCATAAGACGGATGAAGGAGGAGAACATATGGAGCGCAATCAAGCGAAGTCTGAACAATCCCTGCAGCAGGAGCAGCAAAATGCTGAAAATGCCAAGAAGCGCAAAGGGACGTCCGAAACAGAAGCTGGTTTCGACAAGAAGCTGGACGGCCCGAATCGTCCGTCTATTTAATGAGGCGAGCGATGAGCGCTGCCTGCTTGCAGCTTGCAGGAGGAGTGCGGAAACATAGAGCAGCAGTTGCGACATGGACGGCTGTTGCTTTATTTTCCTGCCCGGCGTTATAATAGTAACTAAATTTAGGTTATCAAAAAGGAGTGTATTTCAGTGTCCATGTCATTTGAGAGATACATGTTGGATATGGTTCAACCGATGCGTGATGATTTGACGCGTCTTGGCATTCAAGAGCTTCGCACACCGGAGGATGTGGAACAAAATCTTCCCGATGCAAAAGGAACGGCGCTTGTAGTCGTAAACTCCGTATGCGGCTGTGCAGCTGGCCAGTGCCGCCCGGGTGTAGCGGAAGCGCTGCAGCATGATATTACACCAGATCATTTGTTTACTGTATTTGCTGGACAGGATAAAGAAGCAACGGCTAAAGCGCGCGAGTTTTTCGCACCGTACCCGCCATCTTCCCCATCCATCGCGCTAATGAAGGACGGAGAGCTTGTTCATTTCATTGAGCGTCACCAAATCGAGAACCGTTCCGCGTCGGATATTGCAGCCGATCTGGCTGATGCGTTCGATCGGTTCTGCCGCTAAGGGCAGGAGGAACTATGAGCTTACAAGCAGATATTATTAAAAGGCTTGGCGTTAAGCCGGTCATTGATGTAGATCAGGAAATCCGCACCCGCGTTGATTTTCTCAAAAAATATGTATTGGACTCCCATACGACGGGTCTGTTGATCGCCATCAGTGGCGGCATCGACAGCGCTGTCGCAGCGGGCCTCTGCAAAAAAGCGACCGATGAGCTGACAGCTGAAACCGGCCGTGACTATATGACGCTTGGCGTGTACCAGCCGTACAGCGAGCAGTCGGATATTTCCGACAGCTACGCGGTATCGGAGGCATTCGGTATTACGAAGACTGTGGAAACGAACATTGGCGAAGCAGTAGACGAAATCGCCATTGAAACGGAGCATGGTTTGAAAGGTATCGGCATCCATCGTCATCTTAGCCGCGGCGGCAAAGGCAATGTGAAGGCGAGAACGCGCATGGTTGTCCAATATGCGCTCGCCTTTGACCTCAATTTGCTCGTTGTTGGTACGGATCATGCATCTGAAGCGATTACAGGCTTTTATACAAAATGGGGCGACGGAGCGGTTGATATTACGCCGCTCAGCTCGCTGAACAAACGCCAGGTACGCCAGCTTGCTTCGCATCTTGGCGTGCCGAAGAGCATTTTGGATAAAGCGCCATCCGCTGGTTTATGGGATGGGCAGACCGATGAGGATGAGCTTGGCATTACCTACAATGACAACAGCGATTATTTGGAAGGCAAGGAAATTGGCGCAGAGGCGAAGGAAAAGCTGGAGAAGCAATACCTGAAAACCGAGCACAAGCGCTCGCCTATTCCTGGCATATAGTTAAAAACGTATTTTTAGAAGCTTGTCCGCTGCAAAAGCGGGCAAGCTTCTGTTATTATGGAGCAAATACGTCATATGGGGGAATAGGGCATGGGATATGCGTTAGTGACCGGAGCGGATCGCGGTCTGGGCCTCGGCTTTGTCAGGCAGCTGCTGTTGAAGGGATTTACCGTATTTGCCGGGCGTTATGCCTCGGATTGGCAAGGCTTGTCTGAGCTAAAGCAGCAGTACGGCGAGCGGCTTCATATGATTGAATTAAACGTTGCGGAGGATGCTTCCGTTAAGGAAGCATCGCGGCTTGTAGCTATACATACCGATAAGCTGGATATCGTTATCAACAATGCGGCCATACTTGGCGATATTGAGGCCAGCGTGGTGGATGAGCTCGATTGAAGCGGGCAGCATCGAAGACAGCACGCGTACGAGCTGGTTTGGCTACTGTATGTCGAAGGCAGCATTAAATATGCAATCCAAACTCGTTTACAACCGTATTAAAGAGGGCGGAGGCCATGTGCTCGTGCTTCATCCCGGCCGGGTTCAAACCTATATGCAGGGCAAGCTTGATGCAGAAGGTGATTTTACGCCGGATCGTTCGGCGATTGCGCTTATTGAAATTATGGAGCGCCAGCTTGTCGAAGTGAAGTCAGGGGCAAGACCGGAGCTTATGCTTTTGAATCCAGATGGCTCGCAGCGGCCTTGGTAGCACTTGCAGGCGGGATAGCGATAGGACACAGGAGTCAGGCAGAGCACAGAGCGAGTAATCATTGAAGGCAGGCGAAGCAATGATAGTAGGAATTGGCCATGATATAACGGATATGAACAGAATGCAGGGGATACTTGCCGGCAGCTCGGCGAGGAGATTTTTGCAGCGAATTTTGACAGAGCAGGAGCTTAAACTCGGAGAGGGTTATGAAGGGAAGCGAAAAGTTCAATTTGCGTCGGGCCGTTTTGCGGCGAAGGAGGCGGTAGTCAAAGCGTTTGGCTGTGGCATTGGCGGCATTATTGGCTTTGGCGATATTAATATTTTACGTTCGGAAGCCGGGAAGCCGGAGTGTGTATTGTCCGAAGGGGCGTGGCAAAGGCTGGGTTTATCTGCTGCCGCAATACGCGTTCATATTACGATTACGCATGACCGGGAGCTGGCATCTGCCGTAGCCATTGTCGAACGGCTTGCCTAAACGAGCTGCTTATTGTAGCAAAATAGTTGGTTATACAAAATTATGCTACGAATTGTAATGTTGATGTCAACTTTGTCATTATCAGGGGGCTTGCTGCCGATAAAGATAAGGAGACTGAATTCAAGCATCTTAGCTGCCGCTATCATTCGGCACGTTATATTATACAGCATGTGTTGGCAGCAGGCTTGCTCGCCGCCTATTCCGATGGCGGCGGACAAGCCTGCTCGTCTATTTCTTGCCAGCAAGCCAAGCGGCTAGTCCAGCGATTTCCTCACTTGTGAGACGATCCTTGAAGGGAGGCATGGAGCCTTTGCCATTTTGGAGCTGCTTCACAATGTCTGCCTCGCTCATCCGGGCTCCAACCTGCTGCAGATTGGTCTCAGTACCCATGCGGCCCTGCAGGTCTGTGCCGTGGCAGCTGATGCAATTGGATTTATAGACAGAGGCGGTGCCGTCAGGCGCATCCATATGCGGCGTTGCTTTCGTTCCTGGCTGTGAAGTGCCTCCGCAGGCAGCAAGCAAAACGGTAGTCAGGACTGCAAGCAGCAGCATTTTGCCCCAGACTGATAGAGAAATGCGTAACATAAGGGTTCCTCCCAAGTTATCAATTTTAGGAAATCATAGACTCAGTATAGCGGATTGCTTGCTGCAACTTCCATAGGATTTTGCCAAGGGGGGCGCTATAATAGAAAAGGCTAACAAGAAAATACGACAAGAGATCGGTAGGCATGGAAGGAATATGGAAATAACTGGCGAACATATGCTCAACCAACAGTTTAAGCAGCTAAAGGCTGATGTGATGGTGGCATCCTATTCGAAAAGCCCAGCAGGCTGGATAATGAGGCGCGCTGAGCCTGACTATTTCTGCTTATGCTACGTCGATAAAGGTGAAGGTTGGCTGGAAATGAACGAGACCCAATATAAGGTCAGCGCCGGGCGGCTGTATTTGCTGCGTCCAGGCTGGGCACGAAGGTATGGCTCGCTGGGCGATAATCATTTTATCCATTATTGGTGCCATTTCCGCGCGGAGATGGCTGCCGAATCCTATATCCATTTGGCTCATTTGCCGTTAGAGGTTGAAGTAAAGGATGCGCAGATCGTGAAGCAGCTGTTTACGAAGATGCTCGCGGCGCAGGAAGAGAGCGACCTCACGGGAGAATTGCGGACGAAGGCTGTGCTTTTCGAGCTGATTGCGCTTTTCATGGAGGACAGCCGGACGCAAAACACAACTTTGCTGCAGCTGTCCGAGCATGAGCACTGGAATGATGTGCTTGTCTATGATGAAGTGCTTAATTTTATTGAAGAAAATTTGAAATATCAAATTCCAATTGGTGTGCTGGCCAGACTGGCAGACCTGTCGGCTGAAGGATTTCATGCTGCGTTTAAAAATAAAGTCGGCTGCTCGCTCGTTCAATACATCACGCAGCGGAGAATAGCGACCGCCAAGAAGCTGCTGCGCACGACGAATTTGCCGATTGCCGCAATTGCGGCGGAGGTCGGCATGCTCAATCATTATTTGTCACGGCTGTTCAAGCAGCAGACGGGCATTACGCCTTCGGAATACCGCCGAATTATATGCAGCAGCGCTTGGCAGGAGGCGGGGCAAACAGATCGAGAGGAGTACAGAAATACATGACAGCGGAAGCAAAACAACATTTCAGCAGAGAACTGCTGCATTGGTACCGGAGAGGCAATCGCGATTTGCCATGGCGTAAAAGCCGCGATCCTTACCGGATATGGGTATCGGAAATTATGCTTCAACAAACGAGAGTCGATACCGTTATTCCTTATTATGAACGATTTATGGACAAATTCCCCTCGGTTCAGGCGCTTGCCGAAGCTCCCGAGCCTGAGGTGCTTAAGTGCTGGGAGGGGCTTGGCTATTACTCGCGGGCGCGGAATTTGCAAGCGGGAGCGCGCCAAGTGATGGAGCTGCATCAAGGGCAGGTGCCGGATGATAAAACAGCCGTCGCCGCATTGAAAGGCGTTGGGCCTTATACGAGCGGGGCGATTATGAGCATCGCCTTTAATCGGCCTGAGCCAGCTGTAGATGGCAACGTCATGCGCGTGCTTTCCCGTTATTTTGCGCTGGAGGATGATATTGCGAAGCCAGCCACGCGGGTGAAAATCGAAAAGCTCGCCGCCGAGCTCATTCCTGAAGGCGCAGCAGGCGATTTCAATCAAGCACTAATGGAGCTGGGAGCGCTCGTCTGTACGCCAAAGTCGCCTAGCTGCCTGCCATGTCCGGTTATGGAGCATTGCGAGGCAAGAATCGAAGGCCGCGAGACGGTGCTTCCTATTAAATCGAAGGCGAAGCCGCCGCGGCCGGAAGCGCGCATTGGCGTCATAATCGAAGGCTCAGGTGAGCATAAAGGCAAGGTGCTTGTCCGGCAGCGTCCGGCAACCGGGCTGCTTGCCCAAATGTGGGAGCTGCCGCATTTGCTCGTGCCGAAGGAGCTGGAACCGCTGCTGCGTTTCGGGGAAGAGCAGCTGACAGAGCAAGCACCGCTTGGCGGTCTGCTGACCGAGGCCGTCGCAGGCGATACGGGCTTGCTCATTCGTCCTCAGCGCCAGCTGATGGATGCCGATCATATTTTCAGCCATATCCATTGGAAAATGAGAGTTTATAAGGCGGATCTAGGTACGATGAATGCAGGGCCTACGGTGCCAATGGCGCAAATGGCTGCTGAAGCTGCGGCTGTCTATACAGCTGCTGGAAAGCAGCTTGCAGAGCAGGTTGAGCAAGCAGGGCAGGCAGAGCGAACAGAGCAGGCGGAACAGCAGGGAGAGCCCCGCGAGCCGTATCGATGGATTGGACCGGAGCATATGGATGAGCTGGCCTTTCCGAATTTATTTTTGAAAATTTTACGAGATTATTGGAATCAGGATTTGTAAAGCCGAAGGGGGAGCTTTGGAATGAGCGAAACGTTGAAGCAGCTGCTTGAGCACAAAATCGTTGCAATTCTTAGAGGAATTGAGGATCGCCATGCTGATGCGGCAGGACAAGCATTAATAGACGGCGGAATCCGCCTAATGGAAATTACGCTGAATACGCAAGGCGCTACAACGATGATCCATCGCTGGCGAAACAAGTTTGACGGTCAGGCTATTGTCGGCGCAGGTACGGTGCTGGACCTTAAGATGGCGCAGGAGGCATTAGCGGCAGGGGCACAGTTTATTATTTCGCCGAATCTCGACGAGGAGGTTATTGCTTACGGCGCGGAGCATGGCGTATCTGTGTGGCCTGGCGTCATGACCCCTACCGAAATCGTCAAAGCTTGGAAGGCTGGAGCGGAAGCGGTCAAGCTGTTCCCGATGGGAACGCTGGGCACAAAATATTTGGCTGAAATTCGCGGCCCGCTGGACCATATTCCGATTATGGCGACAGGCGGAGCGGATTTGCATAACCTCGGCGAATATTTCGGCGCTGGCGCAAATGCCGTCGGTCTGGGCAGCAAGCTCGTTAACCTTGAATGGGTACGCGAAGGCAAGCTTGAACTTGTTACGGAGCGGGCGCGGCAGTTCGTTGATGCGGTGAGCAAGCTGTAATTCGGGCTCATCCATCGTTACCCCAAACTAGCAATTGTATATTATGAGTTTTCTATCATCCAATGGGGGTAATGAATAAACAAAAGGGCCTGCGGCAACAAGGCCGCAGGCTGCAAGAGAGAATATATAATAAAGGGGGGTCATAAAGCTAGTATAATTGGATAAGATGAATATAACCTGAGCGATATATTACAGTTTTATTACAAGAAGGAAATCGGTTACAAAAAAGGTGGGTGAGTATGATGCGTTTTTCCATTTGGAAACCGGCAGTTATTGCGGTGGCGGTGTTAGGCACGCTTTATTTTACAATGAAGCCGGAGTGGCTGCCTGTATTTGCAGCATCGGAGCAGCAGGGCCAAGGCAGCGGAACGATCAGTCAATTGGAGCAGGAATTGGCCGCACATTTTAAAAATAGAGAAGAGCATTTTACGCTTCAATATAACGGGGATAGCAGCAAGCTGTCGGCGGAGCTTAAATCTATTATTGACCGCGCGATGGCGAAGGATGATTATACGGCGTATATTTTGGAGTCGTATGTGTATACGACGCGCAGTCTCGGTACTCGTTCAACGATCAAGATGGAGGCGAGCTACCGGGAATCGAAGGAGCAGACGGCCGAGGTTGACCGCGTAGTCGCGCAGCAGCTTAGGAAGCTTATAACCTCAGGCATGAATGACCATTTGAAGGTGAAGGCTATTCATGACTGGATTGCGGGCAAGCTGAGATATGACCAGTCGCTGAGCAATTATACCGCTTATGAAGCGATTACGACTGGAAGCGCGGTATGCCAGGGCTATGCGCTGCTTGCCTACAAAATGCTGAGTGAAGCGGGCATTACGACGAAAATTGCCGAGGGTACAGTTGATACGGGCGATCATGCGTGGAATATGGTGAAGCTGGATGGGCATTGGTACCATCTCGATGTGACATGGGATGATCCGGTAGCGACCGATCCCGCAGCGCCAGCCGATACGATCCAGTACAGCTATTATTTAAAAACGGACAAGGAAATGCGTCATGACCATCAATGGAAAAAAAGCTATCCAGCCGCGACTACTTCGTATTCCGCAGAGCTAGACAAGCTTGAGAAGAAAGGCGGCTCCGCCGCAGCTTCTTACAAAAAGCTTGGGCAGCAGCTTGGCTTTCAGTGGCTGAAGCCGGAAAACATCGTCGCTGATCGCGCGGCGCTGACAGAAAAAATCCGCGCTGGCGTAAAACGCGGAGCGACCAGCCTGGAGTTTCGCTATTTGAAAGGCGATACGTTTTCTGCTGATCTCAAAAGCGCCGTAGCTGCGCTGCAAGTGCCGATTGGCTATTCAGCGCGCTATGAGCCCTATTTGCATGATGGCTCGCAGCTGGTGAAATTGCAGCTGACCTATTGAATATTGTACGAGCCGCACAGTTAAGCATAAGCTTTACAGCGAAAAAATGATCCCAATAGCAAAGCGATTCAAATAGCAAAAAACCTCCTGTCTCCCTTCAACTTACTGAAGGTGAGCCAGGAGGTCTTTTGTTTATAGCGGCAAAAGAAAAGGTAATCTTTAAGTAAGAGCGCAAAGCATATGCAGCTCGAGCTTTATTTGCTCTGCTGGCGGGCGGCCGTCATTTGCTGCCAGACGGAGCCTGCCGCTTCCTCGCCACGCTCGATGCGCTCCAAGGCGATTTGCGCTTGCAGCTGAATCTCGAACTCGCTGTCCTGTGCTGCAATGCGCAGGGCAGGAATAGCCGATTCGTCGCCAACTTCATACAGGAAACGGGCGGCCCGCCAGCGCACAAGCTTGTTCGTGTCGCTGAGCGATTCGATCATCGGCGCAGTAGCGGCAGGATCGCCCCAATCGGAAAGGGTATCCCCAGCTGTTCTGCGAACCGATACCGATTTGTCGCGAAGCGCCTGGAATAAATAAGGCATCGCCTCATCTGTGCGAAGGTCGCCCAAATAGACAACGGCGAGCCGTCTGATCGACACCGTGTCGTCGGTCAGCGCCTTGGCAAGCAGCGGCAGCAGCGCAGGCTCGGGCGTCAGGCGGTCAAGCGCGGCATAACGAATGCGCCAGTCCGGCGATTCCAGCCGCTCGGCAATTTCGCCCGCGGTTAGCGGAGCCGGCCGTGCCGGAGCGGGTGCGGCATCGCCGTCCGCTGCGCCTTGCGCCTTGGCGGCGGCGATTAGCTCTACTAGCCGCTCCGCCGTATAGGCGGCTTCCAGCTCGCGGACGACATCGGCGGCGATTTCTTCAAGCTCGCCATAGCGGATGCCGAACTCCTCCAGCTTGCGTTCGCGGATCATCGAGGAGCCGGCCGCCTCGCTGACGGCGTTCGTGAACTGCTCGGGCAGCGCGGAGCGGGCTTCGCGCTCGCCATTTTTCACTCGTACCTGCATCGGAATGCCCCGATACATCTGTACGAGCACATGCGCCTCGCCGTAGCTGTTCTCGGTCAAGGCTGCTTGCCCAGCTCCGCTGTCGTCGCCGTGCAGCAGCGTTCTTGCTTCGGCGAGAATGAACGCCCAATCCGCACTCGATACGCGGTCCAGGGCAATAAAATCAGCGGTGCGGAAAATGCTGCGCACCCCTTCTATAGCAAGGAGGCTTTTCAGTGGCTCCGGTGCGCTTTCTGCTTCTTTTTTCGAAAAAGTTTGTCTTACGCCGCGCGGCAGCGATTCATCCATATTCAGTTTCATGGAGTTCGGGCTGGGCGTCGGTTCAATGGATAAAAGCTTCACATTTATCATCCTCCGTTCATACAATTCAAAGGTTATGGGTTTAGTTTACATGAATTTGCAGGAGGATGCGAATACAAGGTGCATTAGAAGTGTCAGGAAAGTTGCTTCGATCACTCTTAGTTGGTATCTTAAAGCTATACTCTATTTTCGTAACGCGTAGGAGGAAGCCAGGATGAAACCCAGAAGATTTGAGAATCAGCAGCAGGTTGAACAGCATAACTCCTTTAAACAGTTTCAAAGATGGCGCTCAGAACGATCAAACAAGATGAAAATCAAAGATTATTCATATACCGTGCCGAATGTAGAGCCGGATCTGCAATATTTGCACCACAATCGCAAGCATCCTTCCGTCACATGGGTCGGACATTCGACTTTTCTAATCCAGATGGCGGGGCTCAACATTGTGACGGACCCGGTCTGGTCAGGGAATATGGCTTTTGAAAAAAGGCTTGCGCCCCCGGGCATTCCCATCAGCGATGTACCCCCGGTTGACGTCGTGCTCATTTCGCATTCGCACTATGACCATTTGAACATTAACTCGCTCCGCAAGCTGGGAGGCGTGAAGCAAATTCTCGTCCCTGCGGGACTTGCAGGCAAGCTTAAGCTCAAGGGCTTTCGCCGCATTAAGGAGCTGCATTGGTGGGAATCGGTCCATATTCATGGCGTAAAATTCACGTTCGTGCCGTCTCAGCACTGGACGAGGCGCAATCCGTGGGATACGAACAGCTCGCATTGGGGCGGCTGGGTGATGGAGCCATATGCAACGCTGCCAAGCGGAAGCGGCGACCACTCGCACGCGCAAGTGCATCTGCACGGCATGGGCGGAAGTAGCAGTGTGGCGGAGCGTGAGCAGCCAGCAGCAGCAGCAGCAGCATCGGAAGCAGTCAAAGCAGCAGATCGCCTGGGCCATTCCCACGGGCCGGGACATGCTGCCCGTCCTGTAACGGGAATTGCGCCCACCGTCTATTTTGCAGGTGACAGCGGATATTTTCCCGGCTTTAAGGACATTGGGCGCAAATTCCATATCGATGTTGCGCTCATGCCGATAGGCGCCTATGAACCGGAATGGTTCATGGGGCCGCAGCATGTGACGCCGGAGGAATCGCTGCAGGCGTTCGAGGATGTGAAGGCGAAGTATTTTGTGCCGATGCATTATGGTGCCTTCAAGCTGGCTGATGATACGCCGCGCGAAGCGCTGGACCGCCTAGAAGCTTGCCGGGAAAGCCGCTGTATTGAGGAAGAGCGGATAGTCGTGCTGCCTCATGGGGAATCTTGGCGGCTTGCAGGACAATAAATGCCAAACGCGGACAAGAGAATGCCAAAACTGTGAAATGACTTCCTGCCCGTTTCAAGCGTATACTTAGTAAGCAGGCAAATAGACAATGAACGACAATAATAAATAACAGCGCATCGTTATTAGGAGGAGCACGTAATGAGTCAACCGATTCGTATTGGGATTATTGGGGCCGGGGCTATCGGCAAAGTGCATATGGAAACGTTTCAGAAGGTTGGGGCCGAAGCCGCAATTGTAACGGCAGTAACGGATGTATATTTGCCGCTTGCTGAGCAGCGCGCAGCGGAATTTGGCATCGCGACGATTCACGAAAGCCCGCAGGCGCTCTTGGAAGATCCGGAGCTCGATGCAGTCATTATCGGCGTTCCGAACCAATTTCACGCGCCTTTAGCCATTGAGGCATTGAAGCAGGGCAAGCATGTGCTGCTTGAGAAGCCGATGGCAATTGATTCCGAGGCGGCCCGCACCATTTATGAAGCGTCGCAGGCTGCTGGCAAAGTACTTATGATGGCGCATCAAATGCGCTGGCTCGGCATTAACCGTGCCATTAAAGCGCGTGTGGAAAATGGCGATCTCGGCTCCATCTACAATGTAAAAACCGGTTGGTTCCGCAAAAAAGGCATTCCAGGCTGGGGTTCATGGTTTACCCGCAAGGATCAGGCAGGTGGCGGCCCGCTTATCGATATTGGCGTGCATATGCTTGATTTGTCGCTATATTTGATGGGAAACCCGCGTCCGGTATCGGTATATGGCTCGACGTATGCCGAGTTTGGCCCGAAGCGCCGCGGCATCGGCACTTGGGGTACGCCGAATTGGGACGGCTATTATGATGTTGAGGATTTGGCGACAGCGCTGATCAAGTTTGAAAATGGCGCGACCTTGTCGCTGGACGTAAGCTGGGCTGCACATTCGGCTTCGCTAAGCGAGGAGCCATTTATCCATCTGATGGGTACGGAAGGCGGAGCGGCGCTTGTTGGTACGAACGGCTGCTTCGTTACCCATGAGGATGATAAAGTAGTGGAATCAGAAATCGCGCCATTTGATGGAGAAGAGGACCGCGTGCTGCTGAGCAGGCATTTCATCGACTGCATTAACGAAGGCAAGCAGCCGATTGCTTCGGCGCTAAGTGGATATACGAACAGTCGGATATTGGATGCGATCTACGAATCCTCCCGTACCGGCAATGAAGTGAAGCTGCACTGGGACTAAGCTTGGAGCAGGGTTAGCAGCGCAGAAGGCCTTATGCGGCCTTGCAGGCGCAGGGCACATAAGGAGCACGGTCCCGAAGGTCGCCGTTTGAAACGGCAGCTTCACCGGGGCCTGTTCGCGCGCAAAAATGCAGCGAATTGACAATTCGAGGTTCGTTTGCGGGCATACTGTGCTATAATAATGCAAGATAATGAGAATGAATGTGAAGGACGGGATTGGAACCATGATTAGTACTACTGGCATAACGCTTCGATTTGGGAAGCGGGCGCTTTTTGAAGATGTTAGCATTAAGTTTACGCCGGGCAACTGCTACGGCCTTATTGGCGCGAACGGCGCAGGTAAATCGACGTTTTTGAAAATATTGTCCGGAGAAGTAGAGCAATCAAGCGGTGAGGTTCATATTACACCGGGCGAGCGTCTTGCTGTACTCAGACAGAACCATTTTGAATATGACGAGTTTGCTGTTATTGAAACGGTTATGATGGGCCACAAGAAGCTTTATGATGTAATGAAAGAGAAAGATGCGCTGTATGCGAAAGCTGATTTTACCGATGAAGACGGCATGCGCGCAGGCGAGCTGGAAGCTGAATTCGCCGACATGAACGGCTGGGAAGCCGAGTCGCAAGCGGCAGAAATGCTGAACGGCCTTGGCATCACGCCAGATCTGCATGACAAGTCGATGTCGGAGCTGAGCGGTAACGAGAAGGTACGTGTATTGCTCGCGCAAGCATTGTTCGGCGAACCGAACATTTTGCTGCTCGATGAGCCTACCAACCACTTGGACATTGAGTCGATCCGCTGGTTAGAAGATTTCCTTGCAAAATATGAAGGAACTGTCGTCGTGGTCAGCCATGACCGTCACTTCCTAAACACGGTATGTACGCATATCGCCGATATCGATTTTGGTAAAATCCAGATGTATGTCGGCAACTACGACTTCTGGTATGAGTCCAGCCAGCTGGCGCTTTCCTTGATGCGCGGCGAGAACAAGAAGAAGGAAGACAAAATTAAAGAGCTGCAAGCGTTCATTCAGCGTTTCAGCGCGAACAAATCGAAATCCAAGCAGGCAACTTCCCGTAAGAAGCTGCTTGATAAAATTTCCCTCGATGACATTCGTCCTTCGAACCGGAAATATCCGTTTATCAACTTCAAGGGCGAACGCGAAGCAGGCAAATCGCTGCTGCTCGTAGAAGGCTTGACGAAGTCTGTAGAAGGCGTGAAGGTGCTGGATAACCTGACGATTGCCGTTAATAAAGGCGATAAAATCGCTTTTGTTGGCCCGAACGAACAGCCGAAGACGCTATTGTTCCAAGTTTTGATGGGCGAGGTTGAAGCGGATGCTGGTACTTACCAGTGGGGCGTTACAACAACGCAAGGCTATTTCCCGAAAGACAACTCGTCGTACTTCGACGGTGTTGATCTGAACTTGGTCGAGTGGCTGCGCCAGTATTCCAAAGATCCGGATGAGACCTTCATTCGCGGCTTCCTTGGACGCATGCTGTTCTCTGGCGACGATGCGATTAAGAAAGCAAGCGTATTGTCCGGTGGAGAAAAGGTCCGCTGTATGCTATCCAAAATCATGCTCAGCGGCTCCAACGTATTCCTGATGGATGAGCCGACGAATCACTTGGATCTCGAATCCATTACAGCGCTCAATAACGGCTTGATCGATACGGATTGCACGGTTCTGTTCACTTCGCATGACCATCAGTTCGTTCAAACGATTGCCAACCGCATTATGGAAATTACGCCTAACGGACTGATTGATCGCATGATGACGTATGATGAGTACCTTGAAAGCGAAGAGGTTAAAGCGCTTCGGGAAAAAATGTACGCAGAATAATAGAGCTGGATTCAGCTTGCAATAGAGAAAGGCTGCCCCTCGTCTGTATGGACGATAGGGCAGCCTTTTTTGTGTTTGATGCAGCGGGTTTATAGCAATTGTAGTAGCACTAGCAATAGCAATAGTAAACTCTTAAAGAACGTATAAAGCTTGGTATTAGGTAGGCTATTCTTTAAGCTGGTTCCATTCCATCAGCTGATGCTGCAAATGGACAATTAGCTTGTCGACGTCCTGTAGAAAAGTGTCTCTGGCTTCCGTTTCCATGCTTTCAAGCGCTTTTGCCAGTGGCGGCGCGCCCGCAGCCTCCAGCGTCATCATTAATTGCTGAAGCTGGGCCAGCACAGGAGGCATGCCATCGACATCCCCATCGACATCCGCTTCTGCTTCGGCAGTAGCTCCTGTCACTACGGCTGTAACAGGAGCAGGAGCAGTTGCTGCAGACCCATTAGCAGCAGGTGGCTGCGCGGCCGAAACCGAAACAGCTGCGATATCTGCAGAAGCCGCATCAGCAGCAAGCAAAGCTGTTTGATTAGGCAGATTGTCCAATACGCCGACCTGCTGCTGTTCTTGCCCTTGTACAAGCTGCTGCATAGGCTGCTGCCCAGATTGCTGCTCCGCTTGCGAGGGGGCAGCTTTCTTTTTCGGCTCTGCTGGCTGGGCAGGCTTAGCCCGTTCAGCTTTGTTGTTCTGGCGTATGGACCACGTTTCGAGCAGCGCGGGGCCGTTCTTGAACAGCAGCTTCTCCTTCGTGCTAGCGGAAATGTCTGGATCTTTGAATAGCTTGGCGATTTTCTTGACATCGCTGACTGGCATTTCGTCACGCGCAAAAATAAGCGCGAGCGGGTCGCGCAGCTCCATCGGCAAATCTTTAAGCGGAAGCAGCTGATCTTCCGTCAGCATATCCTTGCGGATTGCTGTGCCGCTGACGATCCGCTTCTTGACCGCGCTGCTGAATTTGAGCAGCTCGCATTTATTTTTTATATACGATTCCGGCTTGCTGAGCTTGCTCGCCAGAAATTTCACCGAGCTGCTGAATTTCTCATTGTTCAGCAGCTTGTGAAACGCCTCCGCCTCTTCAATCGGCGAGAAGCCCTCACGCGTCAAATTTTCGGCGATTTGCTCCAAATAAATATCCATTTCATTGGTCATCGTCGAGACGATGCAAGGAATCGTCGGCTTCCCGAGCGCGATGCAAGCTTTATATCTGCGGTTGCCATATATAATTTTGTAGCGTCCGTTATCCGTTTTTCTGACTTTAATCGGCGACAGCAAGCCAAGCTCCGAGATGCTGGTTATGAGCTCCTGCAGCGACTGCTCGTCGAATTGGTAACGGGGCTGGTCCGTATCTTCATCAATCAGATTAATATCCATTTGTATAATGTCCATATCTACTCTCCTATCTATAAACCAGGCTTCCATGCCAGCGTGGCAGGGCTAATGGGCCAACCTTCATTATATAACAAGGAGGGCCTTCGGGGAAATGAAGGCCCTAGAAATGACGGGATATTATGCTTCTATTTCACTGCGAAACGGGCGCCGCATACAAAGGAAGGAAACGTTTATTTATGCTTGTTCCGTTTTAAAACGGCTAATGAGTGCGTTTAGCTCCTCAGAGAGCTGACGCAGCGATTCCGCTGATGAGCTGATCTCATTCATAGAGGCCAGCTGCAGCCCTGAAGCATCAGCAACCTGTTCAAAACGGGAGGCCGACCCGCGGGAGATGCTCTCCATATCCTCGATGGAGGCCGCAACCTCCTGCGATCCGGCGGATAGCTGTTCGGATGCGGCAGATACTTCGTGCAGGCGCTCATTAATCGTGCCAATGCCGGAATGGATGGAGGAGAACGATGCTCCGGCTTCCTGTACAACGCTTAGTCCTGCGACTACTTCCGTATTGCTCGTTTCCATCTGCCTGGACAGCTCGGAGGTATGGCGGACAATTTCAGCGATGAGCGTCGCCACATGCTCGGAGGATTCCTGTGATTGTGTGGCAAGCTTTCTCACCTCGGAGGCAACGACGGCGAAGCCGCGCCCTTCCTCGCCTGCACGGGCAGCCTCGATTCCAGCATTAAGGGCAAGCAAATTGGTCTGTGCGGCAATGCCTTTCATAATCGAAATAATCTCGACAATTTTACCGGAATGCTGCTCAAGCTGTGCAGACGTTTCGGTCATTTTGGAAGTGGCGGCATGAATGGTGTCCATCCGCTCAATGACAGCGGAAATCGCTTCTTCGCCATTTTTAGCGCTGCTTGTCGTCGCTTCCGAAACGGATGAGACGATGGCAGCGGAATGGGCAATATGCTGCATGCTTGAAGTTATCGCTTCCATCGCATGCGTGACTTCTCCGGCGCGTACAACCTGTGCGGCAGCGCCTTCCGACGTTTGCTGAATGCTGTCTGTAATCGTAACGCCTGCTTCCTTCGTCGCAAGGGAATGGGAAGAAACGGCTTCGGCAGCTGTAAGCAGCCGGTCTGAGCTGCTGCGAATGCCGCTAATGACCATCCGCGTATCTTCTACAAACGTCTTGAAAGCAGCGGCCAGCTGTCCAACCTCATCCTTGCGGTTCAGGTCAATGGCGACCGTTAAGTCGCCGCTGCCGACACGGGCAATCAGCTTTTTAAGCTGGACGAGCGGCCCTGTCAAATAACGGGCGAGCAAATAAACGAGCAGCAGACTGAGCACAAAAATCGCCAGTGCCATCCATATCATCGTGTTGCGGTTTTGTTCCATTAGCTCGAACACCTTAGTCGCATCAAGATCAGCGCCGACGAGGCCAAGCAGCTTGCCATCGGCAGACATAATCGGCACATAAGCAGATAAAGTAGACCCATAATCATCTTGAGTCAGCTCGCCAATGCTCGGCTTCATTTCTTGAAAGGTTGTAATCATGCCAGCATAGGGAGTCTCTTCAACCGAACCGAAGGGGGAAAAATCATCCTCTGCTACGTCCTGAGGGGCGCCATCAACGACGTAGAAGTAGACCGGCTGTCCGTCCTCTTCGCGCATGCCGAGCGTGTATAAATATTTTAAGCCGTTCGCTTCACGCATATCGTTAAGCTGGGCACGAAGCTCATTGTAATAATCAGTTTGCTCCATGCCTTCGCTGAGCTTATCATATTGCTGCGTATCAACAAGGCTGGCTGCCCGCTCCGCTACGGATTGCGCTTGCATTCCCATCGAGTTTTCTACTAAATGAGCGGAAGCACGATAGAGCGTAACACCAAGCACCGAGCCAATAATAAGCAAAATAATCGAGAAAAACAAAAAAATACGCATAAACAAGCTATTCATCAATGAAAGCAGCCTCCCTGGCATCTTTTGCAGCAATAGTTCGTAAGTTTTACTACCTATATGTATCGGCAAAAATAGAAGGCGTTATTAGGGCGGGCAGAGGGCCAATCACAAACAAACAGAAATATGCTATAATCGCACCATAAGAATCATTCATAGAAAGTGGAGCATACCTTATGTTTGCGATAGAGAGAATCAAAAAAATTAAACAAATTTTATTAAAAGACAAGCGTGTTGACGTTGTGGAGCTGAGCGAACGCTTCTCGGTAACCGAGGTAACGATTCGCCGGGATCTCGACAAGCTGGAGCAGCAAGGTTTTTTGGTGAAAATATATGGCGGTGCCGTGCTGAATGAGGAAGAGCAGCCGGGCATGCCGACACTGGCAGTAGAGGACAAGCTGCAGGGCGAGAAGCGGCTTATTGGGCAAATTGCCTCGCGGCATATTGAGAACGGCGAAGCGATTTTTATCGGGACGGGTACAACTTGTTTGGAAATTGCCAGGCAATTGAAGGAGAAGAAAGTGACGGTCGTCACGAATGATCTGCTAGTCGCATTAGCGCTTAAAGATACGCAAGGTGTGAAGGTTATGCTGACAGGCGGCGATTTAATTGCAGGCACCTCTACGCTCATAGGCGGTTTTGCGCTGCAGACGCTGAGCGGCATTTATGTGACGAAGGCGTTTATTGGCGTGAAGGGGGCTCATTTTCAGGCGGGTTATACGGTAGACAGCTATGAGGAAGCGATGATGATTCAGAGCGTGCAGCGCATGGCGAGTGAAATCATTATAGCAGCGGATTATACGAAATTTGATATACCGGGCTTTGCGAAGCTGGGAGAGCTGACGATGGCGGGCAAAGTAATCACAAACAAACAGCTGCCGGCCGAATATAAAAAATATTATTTTGAACATGCAATCAAGCTGTATACGACGTTTGAGCTGGAGTAGTCCTGCGGGGGAGAGAACGAAGTTGAGCAAATTATTGACGCTGCGAAATATTAGAAAGCGCTTTAATGAAATGAGTGTGCTGGATGGCATCCATTTGACGATTGAAAGCGGCCAGGTTCATGCGATTATCGGGGAAAATGGGGCGGGCAAATCGACGCTGATGAAAATATTAGCCGGACTTTTTCCGCCAGACTCTGGAGAGATTGCAATTGGTGGGGAGCTTGTCAGCATTGGCAGCCCGAATGAGGCGCAGGAGCTGGGCATTGCAGCGATTCATCAGGAGCTGCGGCTGTTTCAGGATTTGAGCATTGCGGAAAATATTTATATGCGTCGCGAGCCCTTGAAGCCGCTATTATGGCCGAAGCTGATCGACTGGGACCGGCTGCATGAGCAGACCGCAAGCTACTTACAGCAATTTGGTATGGCTGTCGATTCCCGGGCGCGCGTGAATTCGCTGTCCATTGGCGATCAACGTTTCGTTGAGCTGATCAGGGCGCTGTCCCAGCAGGCCCGGATCATTATTATGGATGAGCCGACGGCCGCACTGAACAATCAGGAATGCGAGCGGCTGTTCGAGGCTATTCGCCATGTGAAAAAGCTGGGCGTGGCCATTATCTACATTTCCCACCGCATGGAGGATCTCCAGCATATTGCCGATCAGGCTACGCTGCTGCGTGATGGTGCCGTGATCCGGACCTGGCGCATGGACGATGCGGCAAGCATGCCGGAAATAATGGAAGCGATGGCGGGTAAGGAGCTGCATAACCGCTACCCGAAGCTGAAGGTACAGCTCGGCGGCGAGCTGCTGAGAACGGAAGGGCTTTGCGTGGCGGGAAGGCTGAACCATGTCAATTTGAGCTTGCGCAGGGGCGAGATTTTGGCGATTGCCGGGCTTGGCGGCGCGGGGAGGCGAACGCTCGCGAAGGTGCTTTTTGGCATAGAGGGTCCTTATGAAGGTGCGATTCATTTGAATGGGCGTATCTTTAAGGAGATGACGCCGCATAAGGCGAAGGCAAATGGCATTTGCTATGTGACGGGCCTCCATTCAGAGGAAGGGCTGCTCTTAAATGCGCCGATTGCTGAAAATATTACGCTGACGAATCTCCCGCGCGTGTCGCGAGCCGGATTTATTCGCAGCGGACAGGAAGCTGCTTATGCGAGAGATTTGATGGATCGCCTGGAAATTACCGGCGAAGAGACGGAGCTGCCGATGCACCTCAGCGGCGGCAAACAGAAGAAGGTCATTTTAGCTAAGTGGCTGTTCAGCAATGCCCGTATTTTCATTATTGAAGAGCCAACGGCAGGCATCGACGTCGTCTCCAAAATCGACATTTACAACATTATGAACGAGCTGGTGCTGTCCGGCAAATCGATCATTATGCTGTCCTCCGATATCCCGGAAATGCTCGGCATGTCCGATAGAATTGCCGTCATGCACGGCGGGTCCATCCGCCATACGATGTTAAGAGAGGAAGCGACGCTTGAGCGTATTCTGTATTATGCTTCCGGTGGAGAGGCAGCGCGAGAGGGGTAACCGATATTTTATAGCGTGGCTATAACAATAGAACGACTTGTATAACTGTCTTCATGGATAGTTAACAAGTCGTTCTATTTTTTTGTTATATAACCTTGAAAAGGAAAATAGAAAGGAGAAAAATGTCGTTAAATCAAAATTTGTTCACGCGATTCGACATCTTAAATCTATATTCGACAAAATCCCTCAATGAAAAGGAATGGGAATGTCTGTATAGTAAAGTTGAAATCTAATAAATGACAAAAAGGATGGATGACATGCAGGATGCAGCAAGAGAAAGCAGGAGGCGAAGTCGATTGTTAAAAGGTTTTACGTATTTTTCTAAATATAGGAAAGTAGATGATTTTCATCCTTTCTCTATATTTCTTGGAATGAAACGCGCTGCACCGCCAGAGGACAGCAGCAGCCGTTTCACCTTGTGGGGCAAAATTAGTTTGTTTACATTGATTATGTTTGGTTTGCTTAGTTCAGCCGCTTTTGCGGCTACGTACACGTACGATGAGCTTAATCGCCTGGTAGCTGTAGATTATGACAATGGCGATCGTGTGGAATATGTTTATGACAAAAATGGAAATATGCTTTCTTCCAAATATACGAAAGCGGACGTAGTTCCCCCAGTAGCTCCTCCGGTTAGTGGAACAGGCGTAGTCCACCATTTTGAAGATGGCACCACCCAGGGCTGGACCTCGCAAGGCGACGGTGTTCAACTCGTTAATTCTCAGGAGATCGCGAGAAGCGGGAAGCACAGTCTGAAAGTCACCAACCGCACAGCGGCGTGGCAGGGCCCGATTCTTGATGCAACCCAATGGATAGAGAAAGGAAAAAGCTACCGCATTAAAGCAGCTGTACGTCTTGCTCAAGGGGAAGCATCGACACAAATCATGATGACGATTAGGCGGACATTGGCTGATGGAAGCAGCTTTTATGACCATTTGAATACCCAAACGGTTACCGCTGATGGCTGGGCTGTATTAGAGGGCGTTTATATGACTAGCCAAGAGGCGTCTAATCTGTCTCTCTACTTGGAAAGTGCAAGCGATACAGCTGCCTTCTATTTGGATGATGTGAGCATTGATGTTTATGTTGCTCCTGCCCCTTCTACTGAAACGCTATTGCATGATTTTGAAGATGGGACGACGCAAGGCTGGAGCGCGCAGGGTGATGGTGTTGTGGCAGCCAATTCCCAGGAGGCAGCAAGTGCCGGAAGCCGCAGCCTCAAAATTTCGGGAAGAACAGCTTCCTGGCAAGGCCCTATTCTGAATTTGACCTCCTTTATGAAGAAAGGAGCCACTTACGATATTAGCGGCAAAATTAAGCTTTCGGAAGGAACGCCCTCCTCTGATATTTTATTAACGATGAATCGCAAAGCCGCGGATGGTACGGATTATTATGAAAATATTAGTGCGAGCCATGTGACGGCAGATGGCTGGGCTTTCTTCAAAGGGGTTTATACCTTTACCGGGGAGGTAACCCATTTAACCGTTTATATGGAAAGCGCGAACGCCACGGCCAGCTTCTATTTGGATGAGTTTCAGGTGAAGAAGCATGAAGCTGCTCCTCCTGTTATCAGTCATGATTTTGAAGATGGCAGCTTGCAAGGCTGGAATGCGCTCGGAGAAGGAGTCGTATTAAGCAATTCGGATGAGGCAGCCAGCAGTGGACAACGCAGTCTTAAGGTAACCAATCGCACGGCAGAGTGGCAAGGGCCGCTATTGAATTTGACGAACGCCTTGCAAGCGGACCAGTCCTACACGGTGAGAGCGGCTTTCCGTTTGCTAGACGATTCTGCACCAGCCAATCTGCTGATGACGATTCACAGAAAGACAGCAGAAGGTGCCGATTACTACGATAACGTCAGTGTAAATGTCGTAAAGGCTGGGGAATGGGCGATTCTTGAAGGGCCCTACAGCTATAGCGGAGATGCATCGGAGCTTTCTCTGTATGTCGAAAGCTCTGATGCAACCGTTGGATTTTATGTAGATGACTTCACAATCAGCCGGAGGCAACCATAATGATTCGCAAAACGATACAGTGGCTGACCTTAGCCTGCCTTGCTTTAGCTTTTACGATGGGTTTCCTCGTGAAGCCAAATGTCACTTATGCAGCTCCGCTTAACTATACCGTTCCAGGTTATTCTTCAGCGGTTGTAACCTCTAGTTTTGCTGCATCCACTACAGCGGTAACCGCTGAAGGCACGTCTTATGATTATGCCCGTTATGCGGCCAATGGGTCAGTTGTCAACTTTGGCCAAGGCACAGGCAAAAAGTCGCTTAGCATCGTAGGCGGGCAGCGGCTCGTTATTACGAATACGTCAGCAAGCGGAGTTGTGCTGAAGACGGTAACAAGAGAGCTCGGTGCAAGTTATACTTCTACACCTGCCTTGAAAAAATATTTGCTGTTTCCAGGGCAGAGCATGAAGGCAACCAATCTGATTACCACATCGGAAAGCATTGACGTAGGCGGCAAAAACAGCCATGCCGATTACAATGCCAATGATATTCCCAACACCTATGACCGCACTCATGCTGGTGGAACGATGCCGATTCCAGCAAGGGAAGGTATAGCTATTACAAATACGGGAACCGTCAGCTATGAGGTGCTGGCGCCTTATGAGGTGTTCTCGTTCGCGAGCCGTACTAATCCAGCGGTGTTTGTGAAGACGCTGCAGCAGGGCCAGCATTTAGAAGCGTTAAATGTGACTCCTTATACGTTCACGATGTATTTCAGCCATAAAAATTATGACTATGCGATTTACGATGCCGCAGGCGTTCTCGACTCCTATGGTCATACAGGCTACACATCAGATATGTTGACTGCTGGGCGGAAAATGATTGTGAGCAATTATTCGGACGTACCGCTCGTAATCGAGGGTCCTTATGATGCGATTCCAACTAAAGCACGTGCTTACCCTGCGCTTTATACGCAGACGCTGACCAGTGGTCAAAGTGTTCTAGTCAAAAACATATCATCCGAAAGCTATGTCCTGAATTTAAAAGGGGCATATGATTTTGCGCAATACAGCGCAAACGGCAGTGTTGCCGATTATGGGCGGAAAATAACGACAACGGCAGGGACGAAGACAATTCCTGCTGGCGGCAGCATCGTCATTACCAAAACAGATGGCGGTACAGCCGAAGTCGTCGGGCCTCCAGACGGATTCAGCTTCACTGGCCGCACAGACCCAGCCCTTTTTATTGGCTCAATAGCAGTAGGACAAAGCTATGAAGCGACGAATCGCTTGTCAGGCAATGGATCGTTTACGATGAATGGCCTGTACGATTACGCGATTTACGACAGCTTAGGGAATATTAATAATTACTATGCAAATCGTTCTTTAGGCAGCTTCAGCATCAGTGCGGGAGAACGCGCGGCTTTTACGAATGTCGGCAGCGGGGCAGCTGAGATTATTGCTCCTTATGATGCGTTTAGGTTCGTATCGCGCTTGAGCCCCGTAAGCTTTAATAAGACACTGGTGGCAGGGGAAACCGTTCAGGCTGATAATATCTCGCTTAAATCATTTACGGTCAGCTTGAATAATCAGCATCATTATGTCACCTATGATACGGGAAATGAAGTGAGCGAATTCGGCAACCCGCAGACGGCTGACAGCCATATTGTAGATGACACGGAGCGAATCATCATCTCCAACAGCGGTACGGCGCCAATTGTTTTATCGGGCCCTTATGATGCTTTTCGCTTAACGGACCGATCAGCTCCTGCGCTTTACAAGGGCTTTTTGGCCAATGGACAGAGCATGCGCCTGACCAATATAAGCCCGACGCTGTTCCATTTAAATATGTCAGGAACGTACGATCAGGCCAGTTATAAAACGACAGGAGAGCCGCGCTCGTCAAAGCGCAAGGAAACCTCCCTCGGACAAATCCTTTATAACTCGGAACGGATAACGTTGACTGGCAGCGGGAGCTCCGTGCTGCAAATTCTTGCGCCTAATGATGTGACGCTTGTGCAATCGAGCACGAATCCAGCCTTGGCTGTGAAGGAGCTTGCAGTTGGGCAAAGCGCCCAGGCGAAAAATACGTCCACTTATAATGATCGAGTGGATCTGACAGGCAAGCACGATGTTATGGATTATGATGCCGCCGGCAATCCAGACAGCTATGCACGCGGGCGCACGATCGCTTACCGCGATGTGGATGCAGGTAAACATGTCTCCGTTATGAATACCGGTACAACGGCGATGGAGGTTTATGGCCCTTATGAGCTGTTTGCGATTACGAGCCGTGCTAATCCGGTTACGTTCAGCAGGGTATTGACGGCGAATGAGAGCATGGAGCTGCGAAATCAGACGGGCAAGCTGTTCCCGGTTTATTCGACAGGACTTTATGATCTTGCGCAATATGATTCTGCTAATGATGTAACCGATGTTGAGCGTGAGCATGGTACGACGGTCAAAAATGTGTCTGGGCTCAATCGTTTGGCAGTTACGAATGCACAGGCTTCTTCTATGGCTATTGAAGGGCCATATGATGTATTCGCATTGACAGGCCGGGCGAATCCTGCTCTTTTTGAACGAACCCTTGCACCTCGCCAAAGCATGGAGGCTGTTTTTAAAGGAGTAGATGATGCCTCTGTCTATATGACGGGCAAATATGATTATTCGCTTTTTGATCAAAATGGTTTAAAAACCTATGCAAGGCAGCAAAACATCATTAAAAATAGATTGGTAAATACGGGGCAGCGAATTGCGGTGATGAACACGGATGTTCAGTCCATCGTCGTTTACGGTGCTTATGATGTTTTTGACAACAATGCCCGTACGAATCCCGTAACGTTTCAGCGTACGCTCGCTCCAGGCGAAAGCTTTGAAGCGACAAACAAGGAACTGACTCCTTATGAGGTCTATCCGAGCGGACTATATGATTTCGTTGAGTTTGCTGCGGATCAGGATGTCAGGGAACTCGGACGGGATCAAACGGCGGCGCTTGAGATTATTTCGTCAGGAAACCGCATCGCGCTAACGAATGCGAATTCCCAAGCCATTACGGTTGAAGGCGCTTATGACGCTTTCCAATTGACGAATCGTACGAACCCTGCTTTATTCGAGCGTACGCTTCAGCCGGGCAGCAGCTTTGAGGCTGCTTACACCGGTACAAAGGATGCCAATGTGAAAATGACAGGCGTCTATGATTTGGCGCTGTACGATGCAGCAGGCGAGATTAAAAGCTACTATCGCGAGCGGAGCGCTTCTATTGGACAGGCTGTCGCTGTAGGCGAAAAAGCAGCCATTATGAACAGCGGCACCAGCAATATGGTTGCTTATGGGGCATATGATTTGTTCCAAATTAGCAATCGGGCGAATCCCGTTTCTTTTGTCCGTACGCTCTCCGGAGATGGGACGCTGGAAATTAAGCAAAAAACGAATAAAAGAATGAGCCTGTATTTAGATGGCACATATGATCATGCAGAATACGCAGCAGATGGCTCCGTTAACAGCTATGGGGCTGGGGCAACGCAGAAGGAGCAGATTATTGCGGTTGATGCGAAGTTTGTGCTGACCCCATCTGTTACGCATACGGTCACCGTTAGCGGTGCTTATGATGCTTTCGACATTACCCCGAGAATGATTCGGGCCGTGACGATTAAGTCGCTTGATCCAGGAGCTTCTTATTCGCTGCGCAATATTTCACCTGATTCTTTCAATCTGCGGATCATTGGAAAATATGACTATCAGATTTATGATTTATGGGGAAATATGCAGCGTTTCGGCAACGGCAGCTTATTGAACCCGCGTGTTATCGATTCAACAGAGCGGATGCTGATTACCAACGCGGATGTCGCTCCTATAACGGTTATGGCTCCAACCGACGCGATCAACGTAACCGACGGCGGCAATGCTAATGAGTTTGTGAAAGCTTTGGCAATAGGCGAAACGCTGGCAGTGAAAAATCAATCGGGCGGCGCGTCTACGATCAACCTTAGCGGCAAATATGATTACGCTTTGTATGATAGCGCAGGAGCACCTGTACGCTATTTGAGAGAGGCAACTAATACAGCTATAAGCGTACCGGCAGGTCATAAGCTAGTCATCACGAGCCGCATTGGTACTGGAACCGTTGTTACAGGTGGCGCTCTTGCTTTCCTTGTAACGGAGCAGGAAGAGCCAGCCCTGCGAATTGTTCCGGTTTCGTTCAAAAATACGGTCGAGCTGACAAATATCAGCCCGAAGGTTTGGTCCTTTACCAGCAGCGGTACAATGGACTGGGCTTCGTATAATAGCACGGGAACAGTGCTTGGTTACGCTTCTCGTGATACAGCAGCAACGCATGAGCTTGTTCTAGCTGAAAAGATGGTTGTAACGAGCCCTCTTAGTCAATCGTTAAGTATTTGGGGGCCTTATGAGTCTTTCAGCTATGTAGATCGTACTGATCCGGCACTTGAGCAGGAAACGCTGAAAGCTGATCAAACGGTTCAGGCTAAAAATCTGACCTCGTCAACTCAAACGCTAAAAGCCGGCGGCTCCTTTACGTATCGTAGCGGTTCGGGCAGTGAGCAGCCGGGACAAAGTCCGCTAAATGTAAACGCGGGAGCAACGCTGCTGCTTACGAATACAAGCGGTGCGGAATATCTCGTATTTGCACCATTTGGCGCCATTGATCTGAGCTTCCCTGGAGCAGATGGCACACCAATATCGGGCATCGGTGCAGCGGACAAAGTGAAGACGCTGGACCCGTCGGATTATGATCCACAGACGTTCCATGCGGACCCGATCGATACGGCAACGGGAGCGCAAATTATTAATCGCACCTTGCTTACGGCACATGGCGCGGTTCCGATTCCTTTTCAGGCTCAATATCATTCGTTGTTAACGGGTACTGGTGATCTGGGAGTCGGCTGGAGCCATAATTTTGAGATGAAGCTGGAGGCTGGTGCGAACAATGCAACGGTTTACTGGAATGCCTTCCGCTCAAATGTATTTAATAAAGCAGCGGACGGTAGCTATTCGTCAGCTGATAAAGCAACAAGATTGGATCATTTGACGAAAAATTCGGATGGTACTTATGTGCTTGAACGCAATGACGGTACATTCTATCGTTTCACAGCTGCAGGGCGCTTGACTGAAATCGAGGAGAAAAGCGGGCTGAAGCTGGCATTTGGTTATGCAGCGAATGGTGCTTTATCGACCATCAGCGATCCATTGACAGGAGCGGCTTTGACACTCAGTTATGATGCAGCTGGCCGAGTGGCTGAGGTTGCTGATCCGGCAGCGCGTTCCGTCCAATTCTCTTATGATGCAGCCGATCGCTTGAGCGAAATAACCGATGCAGCAGGAAATGCGACGACGTACAGCTACGACAGCAGCAATCGGATTGTCAGCGCATCGAGTGAGGGCGTCCAGCTGTTCGAGAATACGTATGATCATGAAGGACGCGTCATCAAGCAGCAGGATGCTGTTGCTGGACATGCTCCTACTACGTTCAGCTATGAAGAGAAGGACAAGCAGTTAGTTACGACGATTACCAATCGTAATGGCGATGTGCAGAAGTTAACACATGATGCGCAGTACCAACTGATTCAAACGGAAGACAGCTTAGGGAATAAAATGTCCTTTACGTATGATGTGCAGGGCAATCGCCTAACCGCGACTAATCCGCTAAATCAGACGATCAGCTATGCCTATGATGACAGGCGAAATCTGATTCGTTCAACCGATTATACGGGTGCGCAGGTCAATATGACCTATGACAATGAGGACAATCTGCTCAGCGCAACAGGCCCTGATGGCAATACGATTACGTATACGTATGACAATATGAACCGTTTGATATCTGTAACGGATACAGATGGACAAGTGACTACCTATGCGTATGATGCAGCTGGCATGTTATTGTCGGCTACTGATCCAAAAGGTGCGCAAACCTCTTATACGTATAATGGAGGCCGACTGGTTAGCATGAACAATGCGGCGGGCGAGGTTACGACGTATGGTTATGACGCTGCCGGAAGAATGGCAAGCGTAACCGATGCGGCAGGAAATACAAGCCAGCTTGTGTACAATGCAGATGATCAGCTGTTAAGCGATACGAATGCGCTGGGACATGCGTACTCGTATGCTTATGACAAGCAAGGCTTCCTTGCGTCAGAGGTTGATGCGCGTGGCAACACGACACATTACACCTATGATAACAACGGCAATCTGACACAGGTTGTAAATGCACGGAATCAAGCTTCGCAGCTCATTTATGATGCGGAGGGCCGTTTGATTGAAGCTGTTAATCCGCTTGGCGACAGTGTGAAGATTGTCTACGATGCTGTCGGCAATGTGCTGACTCAGACGAATGCAGAAGGGGAAAGCGTTCGTTATGTGTATGATTCCCTCTATCGTCTTGTAGAAGCCTATAATGCGGACAATACCAAAGTCTACGAGGTTGTCTATGATGCGAAGGGTAATCCGGTCACGATTAAAGATGCGCTGAATCATTCGCAAACTTATGTGTACGATGAACTCAATCGTCTCGTTGAAACGATTGATCCGATGAATCGTTCTACTACATTTGCATATGACGATCTGAGTCGTTTGACGACCGTAAGCGATGCGCTTAAAGGCGAAGCAAGCCGCAGCTACGATTCATTAAGCCAAGTCATCGGTTACTCCGATCCGAATCAGAATGCGGCAACGTATACGTATGATTTGGCAGGAAGATTAATTGGCGAAACGAATGCAGCTGGCGAAACATCGACTTACACGTATAATGCTTTAGGCTTGCCGGATGTGGAGACGAATGGTCGCGGACTGACGACGTCCTATAACTATGACGCAGCGTCAAGACTTAGCAAGTTCGTTGATCAAGCTGGTGAAGTCAGCTATACGTATGATGCGAACGGCAATATAACCGCGGTAACGGATGGGCAAGGCAAAGCCTTAACGCGTGTATTTGATGAGCTGGACCGCGTCGTGCAATATACCGATGAATTCGGCAATGTCATCAAATACAGCTATGACGCAGCAGGCAATATGACGCTGCTCACCTATCCAGATAACAAAACCGTTACCTACACGTATGACCGTGCGGGGCGTATGACGAGCGTAACCGATTGGAATGGCCGTGTAACAGCTTACAGCTATGATGCCAATGGCCGTCTTGCATCAACGCTTCGACCTAATGGCACAACGGAAACCAGAACGTATGATGCGAAGGGGCAATTGCTGACGATCAACGACATTGGCTTGGATAGCAGCATAATTCTTTCGTATACGTATGGCTATGATGCGGTTGGCAATGTCATCAGCGAAAATGGCGGTCCAACCGTCACCGACAGTGTATACTTGAACGGATTAAGTGTAGGCGAGAACGTATACGGCAATGTGTCGGGCAGTGTATACGTACCAGGAGATGCTGCTGGCTTGCAGCCAGATTCAGCAGAGATGCAGCTTCCGCCTGGCATGAGCAACACGGAAATGACCTACACAGCGGACAATCGTCTGGCGACCTATAACGGTAATCCAGTCGTGTATGATCAGGATGGCAACATGATCACCGGTCCGCTTGCTGGCGGTGGCAGCATGCAAAGCTACAGCTACGATTCGCGCAACCGACTAATGGAAGCAGGCGGCATCAGCTATGGCTACAATAGCGAAAACGTACGCACCTCCGTCACTGTAAACGGGGTAACGACTCGTTATGTCGTAAATCCGCAGGCGGTATTATCGCAAGTGCTGATGGAGACAGATGGACAAGGTAATCCGACGGCGTATTATGTGTACGGTCTCGGATTGATTGGCCGCGAGGCAGCGGATGGCAGTTATGCCACGTATCATTATGACCGTCGTGGAAGCACAGTCGCTCTGACGGATGACAACGGCGTGATCACCGATACGTATGAATACGGACCGTATGGTGAACAAATCCGTCATATGGGAACGACAGAGCAGCCGTTCCAGTATAATGGACGGGATGGCGTTGCTACAGACGCAAACGGCTTGTACCATATGCGTGCGCGTTATTATAATCCAGAAATCAAACGTTTTATCAACCGGGATGTACTGACAGGCTCGATTAGCGATTCACAAACGCTGAACCGTTACGCGTATGTGAATGGCAACCCAATATCCTATGTCGATCCATTTGGCTTAAGCCGTGATGGTGACTCCGCATGGCTGCAAGGCGGAAGCTTCCTTGCTGATCTCGTGCCATGGGTAGGCACGGTAAAAGGCTTCCAGCAGGCATTTACAGGTAATAACTATATTACTGGTGAACATCTCTCGGCGGGAGACCGTTGGGGAGAGGGAATTGGGGCAACACTGAGCATTATTCCGATTCCGGGTCTGAAGCATGCTGGTAAATATGGTACCAAGGGTGTCATTTGGGCGGGTTCGAAGCTGAAGAATATTTTTGGTGAAGATACGGTTAAAACGACGAAAAAACTTGTCTACGAATGTAACTGCTTTACAGCAGGAACCAAGGTTCTCACCGACGAAGGGGAGAAACCGATCGAGGAAATCGAGGTAGGGGATAAGGTTCTCTCAAAGGATGACGAGACCGGAGAAGTGGCCTATAAAGAGGTTGTAGGGCTGTTCCAGAAACAGGCTGACGAAATCTATTATGTCCACATCGGGGATGAAATCATCGAGGTCACAGGCGAGCATCCATTCTGGCTTGATGGCAAGGGTTGGACGTTTGTTAAAGACCTGAAAGTCGGTGACTTGCTTGTTTCGAGTGACGGCACTAAACTGGCAATAGACAAGATTGAAAAAGAGTCGCGCGAAGCAACGGTTTATAACTTTGAGGTTGAGGACTTTAATTCTTATTTTGTGTCTAACCTTGGGATTTGGGTTCATAATTGTGAGATAAATGGGAAGGGTTCTGGTTTGGAAGGATGGGGGTACAAATCCCAACCTGGAGAAAGGACTTTTGAAGGATATGTGAATTATAATGTGCCTATTGATAAAGAAACGAAATTATTCACGAATTCATCGGGATTTAACAACGTTGGAACTCCTGGAGGACAATTCAAGAGATATGGAAGCGATTCGCATGCGGGTTTAGCACCACATGTTCATCAGCCTCAAAGAAATGTTGACAGATCTGGCAACGTTCGAGGTTCTGTAGGAAGCAAAACGAAAAATGATGGAGTAACCTCTCCTACACGTAATGATGTAAGTCAATTATATGATTATCTTAATAACGGAAAATATAGAAATTAATTATTGAGAGGTGTTTATATGTCGTATGCAGTTTTTGATTGCTCTCAGTTTCTGACTTTTAGCAGTGACGAGTCAATGTTTATGAACGATGTAGTTCAATTCGAAAGGTTAGCGATGAAGGTCTTAAAAAAAGAGGAAATATCTGGGGAGAAGCTAGCTTATTTGAATCCTTTTCTTCTAGATAAAGTGATCGAGCTATTTAATCAAGAATTTGTAGGTATATTTGAAGATTGGAAGGAAGAGGAGAATCCGCCAATTGAACTTATTAATCTAAAAAAAGGAATCATTGAATTTAGTAGCAAGTTGGATATTGAATTTTTGAAGTTAATGATTATATCATGCGCCTCAGAAAACATTGAGGAGGATGCAATAGCTTGCAAGACTATTCATATTGACCAGTTTTATGAAGGGCTATTTGTGCTTTCTAAATGGAATTTCAAAGAAGTAGCCGATAATTTAATTCTTACAATTAATCTATAATTTTCAATTCCTTAACCTTGACAGGCTTCTTGCCTTTCAAGGTTTCTTTTTTTGAACAGGACTTCCTTGCGATCTCGTGACCGGGTCTAAAGCTGCGGGTAAATATGGCACGAAGGGCGTCATTTGGGCTAGATCGAAGCTGAAGAAAGTAGCTACCGAAAGTGCAGTAGCAACATCTTTGAAAAGTAAGTTTGGTCTAAAGCTAAACTTGCATTTATTTAGTTTTGAGGGAAAAACTTAAGATACTGTTGAGTTGTTCCGAGCAGTTGGTCCAGATGAATTTTATGACATAATGAATAATCGGCTCTTTAGACCAGGACCATACAGTTTTGATGGTAAGCAATTCGGATATAATTTTGATGAAGTGTTGAAACTGACGGATTTCTTAAAGGATTCTTCAGCAATTATTAAAGTAAAGCTACTAAAGAGTGTAATTGATGAATTAGACCACACACCTGTTGAAAAAATGATATTAAAAGGCGGATCTGTAACGGTACATCCAGATAAATATGATATATTTAATCAATCTATTCTTGAGATAATACACGAATATTAGGAGAAATTTAAAATGTTAAAGCTCGTCGCTGAAGTCAATTTTCTACCAGAAAATGAAGGTGGAATGACAAAGGATATATTTTCTGGATTAATGGTATCATTTAATGTGAATGGCGAATTGATTATGTGTAAAATTAGCTTAGGAGAAGAGGATGATAAAAGGGTAATTTCGAAAGGAGAAAAGCATATTGTACACATTGAATTGCCTTATGGGGAAGTGTTTAAAGATTTAATTGTACCAAATTATGTATTTAATTTAAACGGTGGCGGTAGAATAATTGGTAAGGGAATTGTACTTGATATATAGATAACATTATCTGACCTGCTTATCTCCGGATAGGCAGGTATATTTGTGTTCTTAATGAGGCTTCTCATTGTAAGAATAACTAATCATTTAATCAGATTGTGGCTGAACATCATTCCAATCGATTCCGGGCCTGAAGCATGCTGGTAAATATGGCACTAAAGGTGTCATTTGGGCTGGATCGAAGCTGAAATCACGTTTTTTTGCTGGGGGGACGGGGTATGTTCAGACAGGTGGGAGAGAACTTTCAGTTGATGCATATCTAAAGCGACTTGATGCTGCTGATGCAATGTATGATTCCTTTAGAAAATCGAATGTGGATATACAGAGTATTTCCCAAAATACAGGTATATCTGAGAATAGAATTCGAAGAATAAAAGATCATTTGTTTATTAAAGAGCCTATTAAAGAACATGGTGTTGGACGCTTTGAAGCAGATTATGAAATCGCACAAGCATGGGATAGACTTCAAAAAGGATCATTTAAACCACAAGATATTGACTTATTGAATCATGAACTCTTTGAATCTAAATTTGAAGGTATTTTTAAAACAGACTATAGGACTGCACATGATAGAACGGTTGATTCTGGTCGTCCATGGTATCCACATGAGGAGGATTAAATTTGGCTTCATATGTATTGCTACTAAAAGTACAGGAAGATGACGAAACAGTTGTCTACAGATTTGGACCAAATGAAGATGTTATGGGTAAAATTGAATTTCATAAGTTAACTAAGAAGTTTTCCGAGATAGAGTCTATACCTGATCCTAATATTCCTAGCAAATTTTATTTTGATAGAGCAGCTCAAAGATTGGTGATTTGCTTGGTTAGAGAGGGGGGAGAGTTTCCAGAAAGAACTACATTTGAATCATGATTATTTTGGTTTTCATGTGATTGATTCTACAAGTTGTTAGGGCTACCCACTAATGAATGAATCGAGCGGAGCAAAAAGAAAGAATATAATCTTTATACCCGAGTTATTTGAATCTGAACCTAAAGAGATTATTCAAATATGTGAAGGCTAAAGTTTGTAAACCTTGATTGACCTTTTGCCTTTCAGGGTTTCTTTTTTTGAATGACTTCCTTGCCGATCTGGTACCACTGAGGTGAATGGCGAAAGGTTTCCAGCAGGAAACAAGTAGAGGAGAGAACTATCGAGGAAATCGAGGTAGGGGATAAGGTTCTCTCAAAGGATGACGAAACCGGAGAAGTGGCCTATAAAGAGGTCGTAGGGCTGTTCCAGAAACAGGCTGACGAAATTTATTACGTCCACATCGGGGATGAAATCATCGAGGTTACAGGCGAGCATCCATTTTGGCTCGATGGTAAGGGATGGACGTTTGTTAAAGACCTGAAAGTTGGCGACTTGCTTGTTTCGAGTGACGGTTCTAAACTGGCAATAGACAAGATTGAAAAAGAGTCGCGCGAAGCAACGGTTTATAACTTTGAGGTTGAGGACTTTAATTCTTATTTTGTGTCGAATCTAGGGATTTGGGTTCATAATTGTGCGATTAATGGTAATCCTGTTCCTACAAAATCTGGTGGAGGAAGTAATCCTAGTGATTTTGTTAATCCTCACTCTGAAAAACATTTATTCGATTCAACGAGACCATCGACTAAGAATCGTTCACAATATGGTCAGGACGTTGACGTAGGAAAATTAAGACAAGAGACAATAACTAATCCTGATAAAGCCTACTCAAATTGGCCAAATCCAAATAATCCAAGCAACCAAAGAATAACCAAGTATTATAAAGAGTTTGACGGTAATATTAGTACACCTGATACACCAACAGGGAGTCATAGGGTGTTTGAAAATTTGGATGATCCAACCAGAAGTTCACATTTTCCTTATGTTTCAAGAAAATAAATTAGGAGGTGAAAATTTGAATGAATTGTTGTATCACGCCTACTTAGCCGAAGGTCATGAACATTATGTCTCCAAAGAGGTAATTATGTCGGGTGGTATAAATTCTATGACAAAATCAAACAATCGATATAGCAATGGTGGTAGGATAAAACTTGAAGTGACAGAACAATTCAGACCTATAAATACACCTGATTGGGTCAATTTCAGAAAGGCAATCGGGGTAGATATTGTTAATCGCTTTACAAAATCATTTTGCTTTCCAGTGTTTTCAAATAAAATCTTGGTTTTTGATGGGGACATTTCTCTTTCTATCTACGACCAAGCATTTTATGAGGATTTGAAGGATACCGATGAGGAAGCACTAAATTTTGATACAGGTGAAAGTATTGAACATTGGGTAGAATTGTACTGGGCAAGTTTGATGACACTCCAAGATTATAAAGTTAAAAAGCCTTTTTCCAAGCCGGAAGTATTGATATTTGAATCTGTACCTAAAGAGATTATTCAAATATGTGAAGGCTAAATTTTGTAAATCTTGATTGGCCTTTTGCCTTTCAGGGTTTCTTTTTTATGACTCTGTTACCACTGAGGTGAATGGGGAAAGGCTTCTAGCAGGAAACAAGTAGAGGAGAAACCTATCGAGGAAATCGAGGTAGGGGATAAGGTTCTCTCAAAAGATGACAAGACCGAGGAAGTGGCCTATAAAGAGGTTGTAGGGCTGTTCCAGAAACAGGCTGACGAAATCTATTACGTCCACATCGGGGATGAAATCATCGAGGTTACAGGCGAGCATCCATTCTGGCTTGATGGCAAGGGATGGACGATTGTTAAAGACCTGAAAGTCGGCGACTTGCTAGTTTCGAGTGACGGTACTAAACTGGCAATAGACAAGATCGAAAAAGAGTCGCGCGAAGCAACGGTTTATAACTTTGAGGTTGAGGACTTTCATTCTTATTTTGTGTCGAATCTGGGGATTTGGGTTCATAATTGTGAGATCCCAGGGATGGGTAATGCAGGTGCACCCAAAGCTGGTGGGGGCAAAAGTAAAAACAATATGAAGTATGATCCTGATGCAACAGGAGAACATTCAACCTATAAGAGTGACCCTCAAACAGGAGAAATAACGAATTGGCAAAGATGGTATAAATCCGACCCAAGAAACCCAAATCCGTTTACTCCAGGGGAGAGATACGATGGCAAGGGAGCAGGGCACTTTAATAAACAAACTGGTCAAATGGTGGAAACACCCCATGTTAATGATCCTAAGACACCGGGGGGGGGGTAAGAAAGCCATACCCTTGGGAAATTCCAGGTAAGCTTTGAGGAGTGTGAATGAGTGGATATTTTGAGATGGTTACAAGAGTGGTATTCCTCACAATGTGACGGAGAATGGGAGCATGAAAGCGGTATTAGAATAACGTCCATTGATAATCCTGGGTGGCATGTTGCCATAAATTTGATTGGTACTACGTTGGAAGATAAGCAAGTTGATTTGATTCAAATTGAACGAACCGAAGAAGATTGGATCTACTGCAAGATAGAGGCTGGCTGCTTTTCTGGTGCTGGAGGCCCGGGCAATCTTGAAGATGTATTGAGGGTTTTCTATCTATGGGCAACTAACGATTAAATTTTACACAACCTTGATTGGTTCTATGCCTTTCAAGGTTTCTTTTTTTGTGGGGGCTACCCAGTGCCGAAGTGGCCTATAAAGAGGTCGTAGGGCTGTTCCAGAAACAGGCTGACGAAATCTATTATGTCCACATCGGGGATGAAATCATCGAGGTCACAGGCGAGCATCCATTCTGGCTTGATGGCAAAGGATGGACGTTTGTTAAAGACCTGAAAGTCGGCGACTTGCTTGTTTCGAGTGACGGCACTAAACTGGCAATAGACAAGATCGAAAAAGAGTCGCGCGAAGCAACGGTTTATAACTTTGAGGTTGAGGACTTTAATTCATATTTTGTATCGAATCTGGGGATTTGGGTTCATAATTGTGAGATTCCAAGGATGGGTGGAGCTGATGACTTTGCTAATGAGCCTTTTTTACCTGATGAGTATTATAAAAATAATTATGCTCCAACGCAAGGGGCTCCGGGGACTAGAATTGATTTTAGCCGCTTAGGTTCTAGTGGACAGATTGAGAATTCTAGAGTCATTTATGACCAAGCAGGGAAACAAAAGTATAGAATTGATTATAGTGATCATGGTAACTCTGCTCACCACACAAATCCACATATGCACGAGTACATCTATCAAGATGCAGGGAGAAATGCTAAGGAACTTAAATATTTTGTAGAAAAATCAACAGAGAGATTAAGATTGGGAAAAATTAATAAATCAACAAATAAAATAGAATTTATTGACTAACAAGGAGGGATGCTATTTGCAATATATTAATAATTACAGTATAGTTACTGAAAAGTTGAATGCTCTTGGTTCTTGGATGTATGAGGAAATAATTGCGGTTAACTATGATATTGACATTGATTATGAAGATAATCATATTACGACACTTGATTTGTTTTTCTTTCTATCGGTTATAGAAACGAAACAACGTTTCAGATTGAAAGTTAGGTATCATAATGTTTCCGAACTTTCATTAAGAAAAGTCACAAATATATATTTAACAGACAGTTTGATAATACATGATAAAAAAGAACAAGGTTGGGATAGTAATCAAAGATATCATGTTCATGATGACAGCGGATATGGAGAAAACGATGGATATAACTTCATCAATTTTCACTGTAGTTCCATTGAAGCTATTTCATTGGAAGAATTCTAATTTGACTAATCTCTCGGAGGTCTTTTTGGATGGGGCTACCCAGTGCCGAATGAACGCATCATTCAACCAATAACACAGCTAACACATCTAACCCATGTAATACCCGCATAAAGATTTCTTGAAATTGTTGTGAGCACATCAATACTTTACTTTTTTAACCTTAATAACGCTATACCCTATACCGATACATCAAACAGGTCGAACATGGTGAGATACTATCATGATTGACCTGTTTTTTGTTAACTTCGTTTTCTAATAGGATATTCAAAATGCTACACAATTGTAGAATAAGCCGCCCCGATAGGGAGGATGAAAAGGCAAAGCATCTTTTGAGATAGATAGCCTGACCATTAATATTGTTAGGACTTATCTGCAAATTGTCCACAACGAATGGGCTACTTGCCGCGATAGTTATTGTGAACGAACAATTTGGTGACGACCAGTTGACATAAATAGGTGACGTATGCGTACGAAAATCAGGGCCGTCTCCTATCCGTAATTGATACGGAGGGACAAAAAACCGTCTATGCGTATGATGCAGTTGGAATGCTATTGCTCTTTAACCATCCGTTCTATGTAGAAGGTAAAGGGTGGACGTTTGTCAAAGACTTAAAAGTTGGAGACTTGCTTGTTCAGAGCGATGGCAATACACTCAAGATAGATCGCATTGTATTGGAACATAGGCAGGCTACTGTTTTCAATATGACGGTGGATGAGTTCCATACCTATTTTGTTAGTGATTTTGGGATATGGGTGCATAATACTGGTGGCGGAACTTGCGAATTTGTTAAAACTGCTAGCTACACACTTATAGATGGAATGAAAATGAAAACGAATGATGTGTTATCAGCAGCTGAAGAGTTTTTAGAAAAAGGTTATAAAGATTTGGGGAATGGACGTCTTATGTCCGAAGATGGTATACGTGTTGTTAGAATGGGGGATACAGATATTCTAGGCAAACATGGTGGAGGGCCGCATATGAACTTTGAAACCCTTGCTCTTAATCCTAGTAAGCCACGGAAAATGATGGTTGTTCAAAATCTGCATATTTATCTGGAGGAATAATGTGAATATTGAAATTAACATACCAAATTATCGGAAAGAAGAAGGTATAAAGTTTGTTTGGGACGACAACTTTACAATCGAGTCTTCAATTGAAGGTAGCATTATTACCATTAAAGCGAATGAAGCAGGTCTACGATCCTTAGCTAGGCAGTTACTAACCCTTGCACAACCAGAAGTTCCGTCAGGAAATCATATGCATTACGATGATCTTAATTCTCTGGAAGACGGTTCTTGTGAGTTAATAATTGAAAAAATTTAATGATGAAAGGGCTCGATTGTTAACTTGTACTCATAGATTGGATTTTAGAAAAAGTATCTAGGCTAAGGTGTCCTTATAGTGGGAATTAAAAAAGATGTAGATTTATCCGATGGTCATGCCCTTATTTATTAGTCACTGAAAAATAGCAAGGACTAAGGCTGTTTCCGGAAATCAAGCGGATGTAGCTTTTTTCCAATTGTTCAATGGCTAGTGATGGGTGCGGCAAACATGCAAGGCGGAAGCTGCCTAGCTGATCTCGTGCCATGGGTAAGCACGGTGAAAGGCTTCCAGCAGGCATTTACGGGTAACAATTATATTACTGGCGAACATCTCTCGGCGGGAGATCGTTGGGGCGAAGGAATCGGAGCAACATTGAGCATTATTCCGATTCCGGGTCTGAAGCATGCGGGTAAGTATGGTACCAAGGGTGTCATTTTGGCGGGTTCGAAGCTGAAGAATATTTTTGGTGAAGCGGATGAACTAGTTACAGTATATCGGGGACAGATAACTATTTAGAGAATTTAATATATGATGAAACAGGACATTTATTAAGTGACGCCACCCGAATAGCATATAGTGAAACTGGTAGTTTAGATAATGCATACACAGCTTCCAAAGCTATACATGATGAATGGCTCAAAATATGGTACAACAATATGAATGATTATATTCAAGCTCATGGTGCATTCGGCACAGATTTGCCAAAAGCCTTTAAAATGGATAGGACATTGATGTCTGTCACTACTGATGAGAAGATTGCCAAGTATTTTGCAAATGATGGAAAAGTATACGAGGCTAAATCCCGAAATCCCAGTTACTACCTCAAACAATACCGGGGTCTACAGAAAATGAGTTCTTAATTAAATTTGGTATAGGAGGTTTTACTCCAAAGTGAACCTAAATAATGAGTTAATTGCTCAGCAACAGATTGATAATCAACTAATATATATTTTAGATAAAAAAGCTTTTAAACTTCTGGTAAACAATCCTGTTATTGAGGGGCAGAGGATTGGTGCATTAGACATGGTTTTTAACATGATGAATTTCGTGCAAAAATATACTTTGTTTTCTCTTGCATTCTATCCATTAGGGGATCAGAACAGGTGGATGTTTTGTTTATTATTCAACATGAATAACAAACTACAAAGAGTGCAAATTGAGAATGTGCAATGCCAAGAGTGTAATTGGTTCGGAGTTATTGCAAACCCGACAATTCCAGAGCTGTATTATGGTTGTCCGGATAGATGGGAGGCATTGGATGAGGCTCATAAAACACCAAGAGTTAATTGCCCTAACTGTAGCAGCTCATTACCAAGACATTCAATATGGGCAAGTAGCTGATGATGAATTTTTTGGAGCGTTTACAAGGACATAGAAGTTTGTATTCTTATTCGTTTGGAACTATGTATCTTTGGGAGCAAATATTACTGGATGGGATGGTAACTATATCATGCAAATAAAATTACCAAATGCTACTCAACTGCCAAAGGATTTTAAATATCCAGATGCTTTTTTAAAGACAGTTAGACTTAATTTAGTGGAGTTTGATATATGGAATGTAATGAATGAGGATCAAGTTCTTCAAAGATTGAAGGGATTGCAAGAGAGATATCCAAATAGATTATTAATCCCCTTCGCCCGGAGGATTGATAATGATGATATTGCTTGTTTTGAAGTGGGAAAAAATGAAGAAGTACAGATTGTTCATGATTTTTCATCCCCTGGTTACGAACAGCGCAAGTCATATATTACATTTTGGGATTGGTTTAAAGATGCAATAGATGAAATGATTGATTTCGAATAACAAAGCCGAATGATCTATAAACGATATTAACTGAAGAAAATGATTATAGAATTAACGGATTTTATAACGGTTGGAGTGGATTCTTAATGGTCACTTGGACAACAGATTATGATGAAGCTGATATTGAAAATGTTAAAATGGTTGAGGAGAGATTAGCCATACATTTTCCTCAAGACTATCTGAATTATGCAATCAAATATCAAGGTGGCAGTCCATCTCCTTCAAATATTATGGTGGATGGAAAAGGTAGTATGCAATTTATTTGCTTATTGACGTTCTTGGCATTTGATGAATTCGATATTCTTGAGAAATATAATTCAGTGAAAAAACATATTCGATCTGGCTTAGTACCATTCGGGCTTGGGGCGGATGAGCATCTTTTTTGCTTCGATTATCGGGCAGGCAGTATACCTTCGGTATCTTTATGTAAGTCTAATTCAGATAGTGGAATAGAAGAAGTGCATGTTTGTAATTCATTTAGTGAGTTGATCTGCAAATTCTATTAGTTCTCTGCCCTAAGGAGGCAGTCTCCTCAGTATCTTTGAGAGACAGAAGAGCAAGGGAGTGGATGGCTCGCTTGAATTTGCATTAAATCATGACTAAAGGATATCTAGACTATTTCCAGGCCCATTGTATCTAGAAGGTGGGAAGAAATAAGTCAAAGCGTATGGAGGCTATATGTTTAATAAATTTTCTTTAATAGATGCTGAGAGTGACTTAATTATTGGAAACTCTTCTGAACTTATTGGCCTGACTGGAAACTGTATTGAGAAAATGGATAGTGAGGCTTTTCATAAAATAATTCTGAAAAATTTTCGATATAATGATGAGTTTAAGGAATATTGCAAGAAAAAAACATATATAAATAATTTATATCTCACTATACTAAATAATGAGGGGATCCCAATAGGATCTTACTATTTAATTTTAAAAGAGCCTCAATATTATTTCAGGTCCGAGTTTAGTGAGTGTAGGATTGAGCTTGAATTAATTGGGGAATTGTTACAAGTGGCAGCGGAAGAAGATTTAGCGATTTGGGAGATGCGAAGATCATCACTTACAGAAAAAAACGTATGGACAACGTTATCAAAAGAACAGCGAATAGGATGGATAGAAGTTGCCCGATTACATTACAAAACAAGCCATAATTCTCAAGATCAACAAAATGGAAAGTACTATATTGATACAGCCAATGTAACAAATTCTTCTGATTTCTTCTGTGCACTTGGTGAGGCTATTAACGGCCCAGGTGGTTACTATGGTTATGATATTAAAAGTCTTGAGGATTGTCTTTGTGGAGGTTTCGGTGCAGCGCCACCATTTGTTATTTATCTGCTTAATGTTAATAGTAAGTGGAAGAAAGATATCAGTTTTGTTCAACAATTAAAGGAAGTATTTTCTGTAAGAAATGTAGCATTAGTCTGTAATTAATTTCGTCTGATATAGTTAAAAAACAGACTGCGGCATATTCCAAAAATTTAACTATATATGAATTGCAATCGAAGAAAGGAGCTAACATGAATTTTTCAATAACAGAGCTTATTGTTGTACCCATCCAAAATGAATTATTTATAAAGGCAAACTCGATCATTCACAATTTTTCCAGACTGTTTGACGGTCAGGGCGCGACCACACGGGGTTTATTATGAGAGCTGAACATCATGGCATCATTAATCGTTATTTTAATGTCTTATCCTCACCACAACGTTACGATGAAAAAATGGATGAAATACGGCTCGATTCAGTGATTGGAGAAGGAAAAATAAACCGTCTCATTACCCATTCTGGCATTGAATGCATTGAATCAAATTTAAATTTTAATAAACGGCGTATTGTAAGTTTTCAATCCAACGCGGCGATGGTAGAGCTTAGTTTTTGTTTTCAAGGAAATGCAGAGGTATGTGTCTCGGATTCAGCCTATGAATTAGAACCGAACTGCTGCACACTGCAATTTATGAAAGATTTTCAGGTATCGTTCGATTATGGAAGTCAGTCGAAGTTGCAGACAATGGCCATCGGTATCCCTCTGTTCTTGTTCGATAGCTATATGCAGGAAGTGGGAGGGAGAACGAAAACAAGTTTTGCAGACATTTTAGGAACCCGTAGTTTCCGAATGTTTCGAACAAGTATAGGTCCGGAAACGTTGCAGATTCTCAACCAGTTGCGTAATTTCCCTAGTAGCTCATCCATGCGCAGAATGTATGTCGAGAGTAAGGCCTTGGAATTGTTCTCTTTATATTTTGAATCTTTATTATTTGAACGAGACCAAAAATATAGACCGAGCCGACTCTCTAGAAGTGATCGCGATAAAATCAAGAAAGCGGAAGAGCTTCTACTATCACATATGGCTGATCCCCCTTCGTTGATCGAGCTTTCGCGGATGTGCGGGGTAAATGATTTTAAGCTGAAAATCGGATTTAAAGAGCAATTTGGTAAAAGTGTATTTTCCTATTTGCGGGATAAACGGATGGAAAAAGCTTGGAGCTTGCTGCGTTTTGAAAATATGAGTGTTAGCCAGACCGCGCAAATTGTGGGCTACAGCAACTTCAGCCATTTTGCTGAAGTGTTTCGTAAATCTTTTGACTGCTCTCCGTCGGACGTAAGGAGGGAACGGCATAAGCAACACATCGTGATAAAGCCCTGAAAAAATCCGTTAAACCGTTATTTTCTCCGTCGGCTGGTAGCTTGTCTGCGGTTGTCGATATATGCTTAATCGGTGATTGAAAATGATTATCATTCGAGAGGGGCATATTTGTGTTAAGGAAATCCTTTTTTGTGCAACTAACTTCAATTGTCATGATCTTGCTAATGGCTGGGTGCAGTAGTTCGGGCTCAGCAACAGGCAATCAGCAGGCTGCAGATACTCAGCAACAGCAACCAACAGCCTCCGCTTCTGCTTCACCGTCCGTGTCACAACAGGGTGAGGGCTCTGCAACACGCATTGTTACTGACGCAAGGGGGGAGCAGATAACGATTCCCGCTAATCCGCAACGAATTGTGGATATTGCAGGAGCAACAGAGGAACTGCTGGTTTTAGGTTTCCAGCCGATTGCTAGCGGAAATACAGATATGGCTGATCCCTCGCTCTTTACCCCTATTGTGCAGGCGAAGCTGGATAGCAAAACTTTAAACACAGGGTGGTACAATACGGAGACCAATCCAGAAATCATTATGGAGGCGGCTCCTGATCTTATTTTGGCAGGTCCCCCTCAGGCACCGATCTATGATAAACTCTCCCAAATTGCTCCTACAGTATTAGTGCCCTATAATTTCAGCTCTTTCCGGGAACGATTTGCGTTCGTGGCGGATGTGCTTGATAAAAAGGATGAAATGTATGCATGGCTGAAAGAGTACGATGCTCGGGCTGCACAACTGCATGACGAGATTAATAAGGCTATTCCTGATGAGACTTTTGCCATCATTGAAGCAACAGCAAAGGAAGTGCGAATCTATTCCACAACTGGAGTTGCTGATATTATTTACTCCGACTTGAAGCTGCCCAAAGCACCGGGTATTCCGGATCCGGACAAATGGGGAGGCAAAGTTACAAGTATTGAAGGATTGTCCACTTTAAACCCGGATCACATTATTCTTATGTCAGAGAGTGAAGAAAATGTGCTTAAGGACAGCAAGATTTGGAGCGGATTAAAAGCTGTAAAGGAATCTCAAGTCTATCATCTTTCTACGAGACAGAATTATAATGAGGCTTTTACCGCACTAGGAAAACAAGCACTGCTTGAACAAATTGCAAACGATATACTAAAATAAAATGATATTACAATCTAGATAGCAAAAAGAGGGTGCCTGAAGCCGATATATGGCCGGGGCACCCTTTTTGCACGCTTCCTAATACGTAAGCGTCAAACTCTCCACCCCTTCAACTACTAACCTAGCTATGAGATCATGAGATTAACCTGAATACGGAGGGTAACTCATGAATGCCAAAGAACAACGCAGACAAGATTGGCACACACGTATCGCTGCCTATCGGGCAAGTGGCCTCACGATGAAAGCTTAGTGCTCCGCAAATCATTGTTCTGTCGAACAATTGAAATATTGGCTGTACAAAATAAAGCGTGTATCATCCTCAGCTATTCCAGATCCAAAGACTTCCCCCGTATAGTTTGTACCTCTTGCCACTGTAGATCCACCTGGCAGCGTTTCTCCTTCTCTAATATGGCTCAAGCAACAGCGCTCTCAAACACTGCTGAAGAGTCTGTTTGGAAAAGCGATTGCGTACAGCCTGAATCAGTGGGGGAAATTGACTTCCTTCCTGAAGGATGGTCCGCTCGAGATCGATAATAATCGCAGTAAGCGCTCGATCAAGCCATTCGTAATCGGGAGAAAGAACTGGTTATTTGCGAATGATACTGTTCCGCTGTCTTCCCGTAGTCATGATCGTGGGCATGACAGTAAAGAACAATGTCTATTCGTTCCTGATGATTGGTAGATCGCCCTTTGCTAAAGGTGGTAACGCTGATGTTATGTTTTTTTTGCTACTTCCACACGGCTGCTCTGCCCTGCTTTTAACTCCTGTATGATGGCTAGTTTCTCAATCGCATTGTATTCGTTCTTCTTAGACAAAGGAAAACTCCCCTTCAAGTAGCGGTTTATTTATTAAACCTGTTTACTTGAAGGAGAGCATATCAAAATCGGTAGCCTGTTCCGTAATTTATAGTGAGGTTAAGAACTTCACCTCCGGAAAGCGGCTATCCGGTCCTTTCATTAAGATTCCGCCTTGATTTTTCAGATGCATATCGAAGAAATCCAGCATATAGGCATTGATAACGGAGTTCGCTCTTTCGGGCGCAATCTTTCCTGTAATGCCCAGCATTTTGAAAATCGGAGAAATGAACTGTACGTCGGCAAAATTCAAATGCTCCGTATTTTCGATATAGAGGACTTGTCCCCCTTCGTCGACCGTTTCGCGCATCCGTTCAAGCTCCAACTTTTTATCTTCCGTTACTTGATCCTCCCACTCTCTTGTTGAGCCCATACGGTTAAGCTCTGCATCCGTGTAGACCCGGTTATCCATCACCATTTTTAATTTTTCAGAATAGCTTTCCGAGTTGATGAACAAAAACGGCTTTCGCAGACCCTCTCTGTCACGCAATCGATAAAGCCCTCCATCAAGGTCTATTCCAACCGCGATTCGCGGATCGTAAGAAGCGTCATAGGCCGTCGCTCCGCCGATGGAATGACCGAATACCCCGACATGACCGAGATCAATCCTCCCTTTTAGATGACTTGGAATCTGCCCCGATTGGATGAGCTCGAATTGGTCCAGCGCAAACGCCACATCGTCGGTTAGAACTTTTCCCAACTTGTCGCGATTTCCTCTACTCGTCCGGTAATCATGGTCGGGCGAGAATAAGTCGTTGGTTGTGCTGGTCGTGATTCGACCGTCCGGAAACTCGGTTGCAAATGTATTGTAGGTGTGGTCGATCACTGCCACGATATATCCGTGACTCGCGAGATTTTCGGCTTGCGACGTGTGGAGGAACCTGGAAGAGCCATTGCCGGGATTCGCAAGGATCAGCGGGTATGAAGTCTGTGCCGAAGAGACTTCGGCCCCCGAATAAGCATGACTGGATACGTACTTCAGGTGTTGAAAAGTAAACCCGGGAAGGCCATAGTTCGCGGCCATATAACGTAAAATCTGGGTATCGGGAATAAAGGGAGCGTACTTGCCGGTGCCAGCCGGATACCATACCTGAACCATCAATTCCCTCTTGCCTGTCGCGGTTTTGCCAAATGTCTCCTCCCGGCTTGGATCGATGAAATGAAAGACTTGCGTGCCTACCTTCAACTCGCCGGTTGGCGCCGGAAAGTCGAATACGGGAAACACATAGAGGAAGCACACCGTTGCGATTAGCCCAATCACGATAAAAAGGCGGCCCAGCACCCTACGGATTCGCGAGGCAGTCCGAACGACTTTCGGCGTTATGAAAACGTCTATAAGCGAAAGCATAAGCATCAGGATCGTAAATCCGTATAAAAATAAAAGCTGAACCCTGTATCCTTCGACAAGCAAATGTATCACTAAAAAAATGGAGCCTGCTCCGCTTGTCAGGAGCAAAGCTGATCTTCGGATACGTTGATTGAAAATGAACAGGAGTGCCAACAAACAAGCACTTGAAAAGAATAACAGCATTTCAAAAAACCTCACGCCAACTCCCCCTTAAAAATAGTCCTATCAATGGATTAGTATAGAGGAGCAGATAGGTTGATGCCATTGATCTAGATGACAATTGCCTTACACTCTTGTAAGGTTGCGCGACGATGGCGCAGAAAACGGCATGTAATGTGCGGATTCCTGTCTTTCGGCCGGGGTTGTTTCGCTGTGCGGTTTCGGAATGGTGAGGATGAACGGAAATCGCAGCATACAATCTCTGCGCGATTTGCTCCATGGCCGCTTGCGAAGGATGAACCAGATCAATCGATTGGTTTTCCGGCGACGATCCAGGAGCTTTGGACAAGCTGTTACCTCGGTCAGCATCACTTCCGCTAACTTGTTAAATCATAATTCAGCATAACTTAGCCCTCATCTATTTGAACAGGTGGGGGCTATTTGACGCTTACCCTATAAAAAATCATGAAATAATAACTGACAAGCTAAATGCTCATGGTTCGTGGGTGTACAACAACTATTTGTTAAAATGGAGTACGAGGTTGAACTCGATTATGAGGATGATTACATTGGGACCCTTGATATATTTTTCTATGTAATTGTTTTAGAAACAAAAGAGCCATTCAGAGTTAAAATTAGATATCATAATGTTTATGATCTCACATTACAAAAATCAACAACTTTATCTTTAACAAATGCTTTAATCATTCATGATTTGAAGGATGAGGAGGGAAGAAGTGCTTATGGATTTCAAAGAAGAAAATATTATCGAGAAGCTACAGGAGGGACTGTCACGGAAAAAGCAGGTTATGCTTCATTATGGCTGGGGAAGCTGGGCTCGGAGGAGCAGCTCGATGTTCTGCTTGAAATTAATTATACCGATGATGGAGATTCGGTTCCTTCTGTCTTCGCGGGGCATTTTGGCATCGAGTGGTATGACGATGATTTCAGGGAAGCTGAATTTTTCGCAGAGGAAGATCGAGGTGGCGATGCAGCGAATTTGCTAGCAGGCTTCTCCTATGAGGAGGAATTGATTCCGAAGTTTGCCGCTTTGCTAAAAGGTATGACTTTGGATGAATTTAATATCGTCATTATTCTGTACAATTTCGAGTATGGTGGCGAACGGGGGAGCTATCAAGATACATCCACACAGCTGGAGTTTATTGGAAGTGTGCCGTACCAGGCATAATGACAGCATATGTCCAATGAATCCAACCTATTCGTTTTAAAAAAAAGAGAGATCAGCCTGCTTTTTTAAGCAAAGCTAATCTCTCTTTTTCATTGCTCTTTTTATTGCCAAAAGGCTATTTCCTCAGCTCGCTGTATTGCCGATGAATACGATTTTCTGGGTTTCGATCGACCGTATACAATACGGCGAGAAAAATCCATTCCAGCGGCTTCATCAGCAAGTAAACGACATCGGCAGACCACGGCTGATTGATGTGCTTACTGAGCGGATAGCCGTATTTGTCATAGCAGCGGCGGATGATTTTGTGCGTTCGTGGCGCGTACTCTTCAATAATATTTTCAAAAGCATTCGCAACCAGCAGCTGGCGGTTGACGACGATTCTGTTGCCGTGCCGAAGCCCGGCACGCAGCGGCTTGACGATTTTACGATGCCCCCTCACCGAAACGGTGCATAAATAATGACCGTCTCCCGGCACGAGAATCGGCGGAGGGGCTGGCAATTGCGAATAATGAAAGCTGCTCGTTTCGAGAAATACACGGATGAAGCTATCTGGACGCTGTCCGAACAGGACAAGCGGCAGCTGGACGATTAGCATGACAGGGAAAAATGCAATCGACCAGAGCAGCGGCAGCCGGTAATATTTTTGGCGAAAATAGTCCATGAACCGCAGCCATTTGCTGCTGTACACAATCTCTTCTTGCTGGGCGCTGTGCATAAACGCATTGGCGGAATGCTTAAGCTCAGCTGCATACAAACCGATTAAGCAAGCGAAGCCTAAATGCAGCAAAATAATAGGAGTGGCTCCAGCGGAATCATCGCCGTAATGGCCGAAGCCAGTATGCGAAAAATAAACGATAGCAAATATAACATTGGCAATTAAGAGGACAGATGCTGCTGTGTATAGAAGCGGTGACAATGCTCCTCTGTTACTTTTCAACCCCCAGTAAGCGAAGGCGCTCAAAATCATGCTGCAAATAATGGTCACAACATAATCATTGGAAAGGGTAGCGTACGCATCCCGAAAGTGTAATGTCCGTTCCAATTGATGCAGCGGCAACCCACCTGCTACACCGTGGTCGTTTAGAAGAAAGCCTGCACATAGAAACACTACCATTGCGATGAAGGACAGCAGCTCCATTATTTTTACATGCACCTTTTTAACGGATGTACGCTCATCTATAATCCAGCTGCGAATCATGAGAGCAATGGAGCTGATTGGGAAAAGAAAGAAGGCAATAATTAAAAATAGATACAAAATCAAGCGGTTCACTCCTTAAATTATGCGGACAACGGTGATGTAACGCCGGGCAGTCTCGCAATCTCATCCTTATATCCTCTCATATTTACCCAATTTCGGTCTAGCGAACTCAAAAATTTTTTCCGAAAAAACCGATTTCAAAAAAAGGAATCGCGCACAACATGTCGAAATGATAAATCAACGAACATGAATAATCACAAAAGAAAGTAAATAAACATCTAAAGCGTCACAAAAAAGCTATTTCATGTTTGCTTTAAATAAGCTGATGAATAGGAGCAAGCCGATGGAGCCATATGTTTTGGAATTGAAAGCGATTACAAAAATCTTTCCCGGCGTTAAAGCGCTGAGCGATGTTTTGTTCCAGTTGAGACCCGGCGAAATTCATGCGCTAATGGGTGAAAATGGAGCAGGCAAATCGACCTTCATTAAAATCATTACCGGCGTGCACGCGCCCGATGAAGGTGAGATGTACGTGAATGGGCAGAAGGTGAAGTTTCAAAACCCGAATGACGCGAAGCGCCTCGGCATCGCTGCGATTTACCAGCATGTCACCTGTTATCCGGATCTTAGCGTGACGGAAAATATTTTTATGGGGCATGAAAAGGTGCAAAAAGGCACGCGCCGCATCCGCTGGAGCGAGATGCACAAGGAAGCGCAAAAGCTGTTGGATGACCTTGGCGCAAAATTCAGCCCGCGTACACTGATGGGCTCGCTCAGCGTAGCGGAGCAGCAAATCGTCGAAATTGCGAAAGCGCTATCCGCCGATGCGAAAATCATCATTATGGATGAGCCGACAGCGGCGCTCACGAAGCGGGAGAGCGAGGAGCTGTACCGAATTACGGAGCGGCTTCGCGATCGGGGAGCTTCGATTATTTTCATCTCCCATCGCTTCGAGGATATGTATCGACTGGCGAGCAAGGTGACGGTGTTCCGCGATGGCAAATATATCGGCAGCTGGCAGGTCGATGAAATTGACAATAAAGATTTAATCGTCGCCATGGTAGGCCGGGAAATTACCCAGCTGTTTCCGAAGACGGAGGCAAAGCTGGGGGAGGAAGTGCTCCGTGCAGAGGGGCTGGGCAGAACAGGCTATTTTGCGGATATTTCTTTTTCGCTGCGGCGCGGAGAAATATTAGGCTTTACCGGACTTGTAGGCGCAGGACGCACAGAGGTATTTCAAAGCCTGTTCGGCATTGAAGCGTATGACAAAGGGAATGTGTTCGTGAAGGGCGAGCCGGTGCGAGTAGATAATCCGCAGCAGGCGATGAAGCTTGGCATTGGCTACTTGCCGGAGGATCGGCAGAAGCAGGGGCTGGTGCTGGACTGGGAAATTTCACGCAATATCACGCTGCCCGCATTGGATCGCTTCGTCAGCAAAGGCTCGCTTGATACGGGGAAGGAAGAGGCGGAAGCAGTCAGGCTGGCGCAAAAAATGAACGTCAAGGCGCCAAGCATTTACAATCTGGTCAGCTCGCTATCTGGCGGCAACCAGCAGAAGGTTGTATTTGCCAAGCTGCTGACGGCTGATCTTGATATTCTCATACTCGACGAGCCGACGAAAGGTGTAGATGTTGGGGCGAAATCAGCCATTTATGAAATTATTAGCACCTTGGCGGGGCAAGGCTACGGCATCATTATGATTTCCTCGGAAATGCCGGAAATCATCGGGATGTGCGACCGGGTCGCCGTTATGCGCGAAGGCCGAATGACGGCGATGCTCGGCAAGGATGAGGTGACGCAGGAAAATATTTTGCAGGCGGCGATGGAAAGTCGCAGCCCGGGTGTTGTGCTAGCGTAGCGGTGGTGAGCTATAGCAAGAACAGTCTGCTGCTAAGACGGGACGATTCGCAAGCGTTATTTTTGAACGGGGAATATTCCATTATGAACGAAAAGGGTGGGACGGCAATGGCCGAGACAAAAATGGCTGCCAAGGGGCTAGTAAACAAGCCAGCAGAGAAGCAGTCGCTGAGCGCTGTGGTCGCGAAGTTTCGCGAGCTGGGATTGCTGGGGTTTATTATTGTGCTGTCACTTATCGTGCAGCTGCGCAATCCAAGCTTTCTAACGCTGGAAAATATGAACGACATGATTACGAATACGGCGATTTTGAGCATTTTGGCGGCAGGCATGATGCTCGTCATCATTACAAGAGGCATTGACCTGTCAATTGGAGCGACGCTTGCGCTGTCGGGTATGATTGCTGCACTGACGGTAAATGCGTTCCCGGAGGTCAATCCGCTTATTGCGATTATGCTTGGAACGGCTGTCGGACTAGTGTGCGGCGTCGTACTCGGGTTTCTCATTGCAAAAATGGGCATTCTCCCGATTATCGCCACACTCGGCATGATGAACGTGTTCCGCGGGCTGACCTTTATGGCCAGCGGCGGCAAATGGGTAAGCGCCCATCAAATGCCGGTCAGCTTCAAAGCGATTGCAACAGGCTCGATTTTCGGCATCAATACGCTGATCGTCATTGCGGTCGTCATTTACATCGTATTTTATTATTTCATCAATCACACCCGTACCGGCAGACAGATTTACGCGGTGGGCAGCAATCCGGAATCGGCGAAAATCAGCGGCATCCGCAATGATCGCATTTTATGGCTCGTTTATTCGATTATGGGCGGTTTATCTGGTCTAGCCGGTGTGCTATGGGTATCCAAGTTCGCTTCTGCGCAAGGCGACACAGCTATGGGATATGAGCTAAGCGTAATTGCGGCCTGTGTACTCGGCGGCGTGAGCATTGCGGGCGGCTCGGGCAAAGTTTCCGGTGTTATCCTTGGCTCGATCTTGCTCGGCATTCTTAATAATGCGCTGCCGCTTATTAATGTATCGCCTTTTTGGCAGACGGGCATTCAAGGCTCGATTATATTGATCGCCGTTATTACGAATGCGCTCGTTAAACGGGGCGTTGACCGCAATAACCTCATGAGGAGGAACATTTAACGATGGAAACACGAGTCATTTCGGGCAGCCGGGCCTTTTCATGGAAGCGCTTTTTTATGCAATGGGAATGGATGCTGGTGCTGATATTTATTGCCGTAAACATTATGAATATGAATTTGTCCGAGTATTATTGGAGCTTTGACAGCCTGCGGGATGCGACGATGACGTTTCTTGATAAAGCGTTTATCGTTCTGCCGATGGTGCTTATCATCATTCTTGGGGACATTGATATTTCTGTAGCATCGATTGTTGCGTTATCCTCCGTCATCATGGCGGACTTATATAACTCGGGCGTTCCCATGCCGCTGGCAATGCTGATTTGCCTTGGCGTCGGCGTCGTATGCGGCTTTATTAACGGCCTGTTAATCGTCAAGTTCAAGGAGCTTTCCTCGGTTATCGTGACGCTGGCAACGATGATTATTTATCGCGGCATCGCTTATATTTTGCTGGAGGATCAAGCGGCAGGCAAGTTTCCAGAGTGGTTCAGCTTTCTTGGCTGGGGCTACGTTGGCCCGGTTCCCTTTATTCTCATTGTATTCGCCGTATTCGCGGCGGCGTTCATCGTGCTGCTGCATCGCACGACCTTCGGGCGGCGCATCTATGCGATGGGCAACAATTTGACAGCGAGCCGCTTCTCGGGTATTCGCGTCGATCGGATGAAAATTATCGTCTTCACCTTGGCGGGCTTGATGGCGGCAGTTACGGCGCTGTTTCTCACCTCGCGCATGGGCAGCACGAGACCGAATGTAGCGACAGGCTATGAGCTGGATGTTATTGCGATGGTTGTTCTTGGCGGCATTAGCACAGCGGGCGGCAAAGGGCGAATGATTGGCGCGATTTTGGCCGTGTTCCTGATCGGCTTCCTGCGCTACGGCCTTGGGCTCGTCAATGTGCCTGCGCAAATGCTGCTTATTATTCTCGGTCTGCTGCTCATCGTAGCGGTTATGCTGCCGAAGCTTAAGCTGTCTTCTCCTGCAAAGAAGCCAAGCCGCTAAGCGCAATGCACGGTAAACGGCTGCATTTTTAACAGGAGCGGGCAGCAGAGAGAGAAAAGCGTTTCGTTTGCGGCAGCCTGCCCGGCTCATCCGGGAAAGATGCAGCTTTTTATATACAAATGATAAAAGGGAGGCAATACAGATGAGAAAGGTTTTAGCGACATTTTTGACAGTAATCATGATGTTAACGGTTTTAGCTGCATGCAGCACTTCGGGAAGCAAGCCAGCAGGGGAGTCCAGCGGCGATACCGGTGCGAGCGGCGGCAAGAAGAAATTTGCCATCATCTTTAAAAATACGGGCAACCCGTATGGCGAGAAAGAAATGGAAGGCTTTAAGCAGGCGATTGAGGAGCTGGGGCATGAGGCGATTTTGAAGGCGCCGGATCAGCCGACTGCTGAAGCGCAAATTCAAATGATCGAGGAGCTCATTTCGCAAAAGGTTGCGTCTATCGCCATCGTCGGCAATGATCCCGACGCCTTGCAGCCTGCACTGAAAAAAGCGATGGATCAAGGCATCAAGGTGCTGTCGCTTGATTCCGCAGTTAATGGGGAAAGCCGGATGGTGCACATTAACCAAGCAGACCCTGAGCGTATTGGGCGTGTGCAGATACAGGCCATTTCCGATATGATCGGCGGTAAAGGGCAAATTGCAGTTCTCAGTGCAACTTCGCAGGCGACGAACCAGAACACATGGATCGAATGGATGAAGAAAGAGCTGGAGGACCCGAAATATAAAGACATCGAGCTAGTGAAGGTCGCTTATGGCGACGATCTGCGGGACAAAAGCGTATCGGAAACAGAGGCGCTGCTCAAATCATATCCAGATCTGAAAGGAATCATTGCGCCAACGACAGTAGGGATTGCTGCTGCAGGCAAAGTGCTTACCGATAAAGGACTGACGGGCAAAGTTCATTTGACGGGCCTGGGCCTACCAAGCGAAATGGCGGAATATATTGAAAGCGGCGTGAGTGAATGGATGTACTTGTGGAATCCGCTTGATGTGGGCTACTTGTCCGGCTATGCGGCTGACGCACTAGTGAATGGCACCATTAAAGGCGAGGTAGGCGACAAGTTTACAGCAGGACGCCTCGGTGATAAAGAAGTGATCGTTGACGTCGGAGGCACGCAAATTATGCTCGGCGATCCATTCAAATTTGATGCTGCAAACATTGCAGAGTGGAAGGAAGTCTACTAAAACAGGGCCGGGTTAAAAAGGAGGAAGCATCATGGCACTCAGCAATAAATATGCCTGGAGCTGGCAGGTGAAGGAGGAATGCTTGGAGGAATATGTCCGGATGCATCTTGATCCGTGGCCGGAAATTATGGAAGAGCATCGCAGTGCCGGCATCTCCAACTATTCTATTTTTCAAAATGGCACGCAGTTTTTCTATTGCTTTGAGTGCGATGATGTGGCAGCGGCCTTCGCCTATATTGCAAAAAGCGATGCTTGCAACCGCTGGAATGCCCTTACGTCCAAAATGGTTCAAGGATCATTTCATTTGGAGCAAGCCGAGCCGATAAAACCGTTTCGCGAAATTTTTTTTCTGAAATAGCGTTTTAAAGCGATCCGCCTCAGCCCTTGCCGTTATGCGATTTTCAAGGTAAAGTGTTGCCCTGCTGCATAAAAGTACGCATAAGGTCAACACTGTTTCTCTAGACCCACTCTGGTTTAGTCGGGTATGATACCTTTACTTGGAGATCATTAGGAAATGAGGTAAGGACGCTTTGGATCAGTATGAAAAAATTAAGCAGGGCGAGAAGGGTGCTTGGCTTAGCATTGCCACCTATTTGACGCTTACCGCACTAAAGCTTGGAGGCGGCTATTATTTTGCTTCTGGAGCGCTCGTTGCGGATGGCTTTAACAATTTAACGGATATCGTGGCATCGCTTGCGGTACTTATCGGTTTGCGAATTTCACAGAAGCCGCCGGATAAAGATCATCCGTATGGACATTTTCGGGCAGAGACGATTGCCGCGCTGATTGCGTCCTTTATTATGGCAACGGTCGGCATTCAAGTACTGATTACAGCGGTCGGAGCACTTTGGTCAGATGCGGAGGCTGCTCCAGCGCTTAGCTCGGCGTGGATCGCTTTATTTTCTGCGGTCGTCATGCTGAGCGTCTATTATTACAATCGGCGGCTGGCCAAGCGGATCAACAATCAGGCGCTGATGGCGGCGTCAAAAGATAATTTATCCGATGCGCTCGTCAGTACGGGAGCAGCGATTGGCATTATCGGCGCGCAGTTCGGCCTGCCTTGGCTTGATCCAGTAGCGGCAATTGCGGTCGGTCTTATCATTTGCAAGACGGCTTGGGAAATTTTCTACAGCTCGACCCATGCGCTGACGGACGGCTTCGATGAGAAGGAGCTGACGACGCTTAGAGCGACGATTGAACGTACGAAAGGGGTGAAATCCATTAAGGATATTAAAGCCCGCGTTCATGGCAGCAACGTGCTGGTTGACGTCATTGTACAGGTGGATCCAGAGCTCACGCTAATCGAAAGCCATATCATTTGTGATAATATTGAGCATCGCATGGAGCGCAAGCATAATATTATGAGTGTGCATGTCCATGTGGAGCCTCATGAGCTGGAGCCTGCGCAACGCGAGCCAAATGTCGAGTGAGATGTCGAATAAAAGGGATGTAATTGTTCCCAAGGTAAAATAAACCAATTTAACTAGTCCTTTAGTCTCGGTTGATTATCGCGACTAAAGTCTTGTTTTCTGACTTGGGTTAAAAAAGCAATAAAGTGAGTAACAGCAGTAGCTGCAGCGCTTTATATGAAGGGGCCATTCGCAAATGCGAAGGCCTCTTCGTTTTTTAATGCGAATTTTTAATGCTTCCAATTTACCAATTTGGCAAATTGGCAAATAGGATAAAAGGTTGATGCTGGCGGCAAGATGGCGACCCTACAATGGTTGAAGCACCATTTATTTATTTTCAAACAACCAAGGAGGCGTACAGCTTGAAACACACCATGAAAAAAAGGATGATCACCGCCGCTTTCACTGCATCCCTATTGCTGGGTTCTGTCTCGGCTTCAATTCCCACAGTGATGGCTGCTCAGAGCGCAACCGTAGATGCAGGCGTGAACTTCCGCAGCGCACCAGCGGCATCGGCTCCCGTTATTCGCATGCTTAAAAAAGGAGAACAGGTAACGATTCTGGATGCTTCCAATGCGTATTGGTATAAGCTGCAGGATTCTTCTGGACGGACAGGCTATGCTTCGCCTTCCTATTTCTCCGTGTCCTCCGTATCGACTCCGAACACGACAACAGGTACGATTCAAAAGTCGGTAGCCTTTCGGACGGGCGCTTCTCTGTCGGCTAGCCGAATCCGGTTTTTGCAGGCTGGTGAGCAGGTAGCGATTGTATCCCAGCCAAACGGCAGTTGGTATAAAATTAAAGATTCTTCTGGACAAGCTGGCTATGTCAGCTCGCAATCCCAATATATTAGCGTCTCAGGAAACGTTTCATCAGGCGGCAACGGAAGCAGCGGCAGCGGTTCAGGCAGCTCAGGTGGATCGCCTGGCACTACAGCTCCTTCGACCGGTTCTGTGGAGAGCGTCATTGCGGCGGGGCTTAAATATTTAGGTACGCCTTATGAATACGGCTCAAGCCGCAGCACGACATCCACATTTGATTGCTCGGATTTTGTAAGGCAAGCTTTTCTGGATGGGGTAGGCATTAAGCTGCCGGCTGATTCGAGGGGGCAAGGGGAGTATGTGGCGCAGCGAGGGAAAGCGGTGTCGGACTGGCGTCAGCTGAAGCGTGGCGATCTTATGTTTTTCATGTCTTATAAAGGAAGTAAAGCTTCTGCCTATGCTGGCACGAACAAAGCATCAGCAACGATTACGCATGACGGCATTTATTTAGGAGACGGCAAAATTTTGCATACATATTCCAATGAGGCTGGCGGCGTAACGATAAGCAGCATAGCAGGCACCCATTGGGAATATCGATTCCTGTATGGAGGCAGCGCGCTGTAGGCCGGTCAAGGGACAACCACCAATTTTGAAACATCTGCTATAAAAAAAGACAGCCTCCAGCATTCATCGCAAAGCGACAATGATGCTGGAGGCTGCTCAATGAGCAAGCTTGAGGTTAAGCTGTAAAGTCTTTCTGCGGCGCGATTGGCGTTTGCCTCCGTTTCCCTGGTTTGGGCAAATTGCCGAACAGCACCCAGGAGAAAGGCAAAAACCGTGCGGCTAATGAAACGATAATCCAAGAGCCGACGAGCGCAGCTACATAGCCGCCCACATACCAGCTGTGCAGCAGCAAGGAATTGCCTGTCACAGGTGGATATTCGCGGTAGTAGAACAGGATGAACGGGTGAACCAAGTAAATGCCGAACGATAAAGCGCCAAGCTTAGAAAGCAGCGAAACTAGCCAAGGCGCTGCCTTGCGGTAAAGCAGAAAGCCAAGCTGCAGCAGCACGAGCGCCGAGAAGAAAGTATGCATATTCCATAAAAACTCATACAGCAGCGAGTGGTAGTTATCGATTTTAAGTCTCGTATCATACCAAATGCTTACATGCCATAGCCCAGCGGCAAGCCATAGGCACCATAATGCAAGCCATGCGGCAACTCGCGTTTTGCTCGCATTTTGTTTGTTTATAATGATCCAATGCTTGATTTTCGGAAAATAGATACCAATTGCTGCCCCCATCAAATAGTAGGAGAAGTAGGATAGCGAATAGCTGCCCTTATTCGGTATCGGCGTCGTCAGCGCGTATTTATTAATGAGAACGAATGCCCATTGAATGGCAAAGCCAGCTGGTATCGCCCATTTGACTAGAGCCGGGAACTTTTTCAGCAGCCATAGAAACAACGGAAGAAGCAAATAAAACTGGATGCTGATAAATACAAAATACAAATGCGTATAGGCGTTGCCCGTCAGCACCTTGTCCCAGAAGCTGCTTAGCGTTTGATCAAGCGGCCTGTTTGGATAGTAGTTGTAATGCAGCAGGGTGAAATAAATAATGGAAAAAACCAAATAAGGAATAATGATATAAAGCGCTCTGCGTTTATAAAAGGAGCCAATCAGCTTGGCGTCCAGCGGCCTCGTATAATAATTGTAAAATAGCACAAAGCTGCTTAGAAAAATAAAGGTCGGTGTGCCGAACTTCATAAATATATTAAAAAAGTTATATAAGAAATAGTAGCCGGAATTGACCATTTTCAGCGTAGCGTAGGAGGTCGAGTGGACCGACAATACGCCTAAAATGGCCATTGCACGAACAATTTGCAGCTCGGGAATCGCTTCCCGGCGCTGCAAGGATGCTGTAGACATGTAGCATTTCTTCCTTTCTGTGAGGCTATTCGCGCGGATGTCTGCGAGCTACACCGCTTTCGATAGCAGCATGGATGACGCGTTTTCGCACCTCTTCGACGACTTTTGCATTGAAAACGCTTGGGATAATATACATCGGGCTGAGCTCGTCATCGCTAATGACAGAAGCAATCGCTTCGGCGGCAGCCAGCTTCATTTCTTCATTGACGGTAGTTGCACGGCTATCGAGTGCCCCGCGGAAAATGCCCGGAAAGCACAGCACGTTGTTAATTTGATTCGGATAGTCGGATCGGCCTGTTGCAAACACAGCAACGATATCCTCGACCAGCTCTGGACGAATTTCAGGCTCGGGATTCGCCATAGCAAATACGATCGGCTCTGCATTCATCGATTCAATATGCGCTCTGGTCAAAATCCCGCCCGCTGATACGCCAATAAATACATCTGCGCCAGCAAGCGCTTCGGACAAATGGCCCGCCTTCTTCTCGGTATTTGTATGTTCGGCGTACCACTGCCACATGCCATTGTCATAATGGCGGTCAGCGGTTAAAATCCCTTCACGGTCGACTCCAATAATATGTTTTGCGCCGCCGGCAAGCAGCATCTTGGTGCAAGCCGTACCTGCTGCTCCAATACCACATATAACGAAGCGGGTATTAGAAATGTTTCGGCCCGTCAGCTTGAGCGCATTCAGCATAGCGGCGAACAGGACGACGGCTGTACCGTGCTGATCATCGTGAAACACAGGGATATCAAGCTCTTCACGCAATCGGCGTTCGATCTCAAAGCAGCGCGGAGCGGAAATATCTTCTAGATTAATGCCGCCGAAACCCGGCGCTAATTGTTTGACGGCTTGAATAATCTGTTCCGTATCTTGGGTATCGAGGCAAATGGGAAACGCATCAACGTCTGCGAATTGCTTGAACAGCATCGCCTTGCCCTCCATGACAGGCATTGCCGCATATGGCCCGATATTGCCAAGCCCGAGCACGGCACTGCCATCAGAGACGACAGCGACGGTATTGCGTTTAATCGTTAGTGTAAATGCTTTGGACGGATCTTGTTCAATCGCTTGGCATACTCTTGCGACGTCTGGCGTATAAACGCGCGAGAGATCGTCGCGGTTCTGTATCGGCGTTTTTGGCTGAACCGTAATTTTGCCACCAAGGTGGAGCAGAAAGGTGCGATCGGAAATGTGCTGAAGGCGGATGCCGGGCAGCGTGCCAAGAGCCGAGGAAATACGATCGGCTGTGCCTGCTTCGGTCATCTTTACGGTCAAGTCCCGTACGGTCGTTGTTTTATCGGTATGAATGACGTCAATCGCTATAATATCGCCGCCAGCAGTCTCAATAGCCGTCGCGGCCTTGCCGAACTGTGCTTGCTGAATATCGATTTCCACCCGTAAAATAATCGTTTTACCGTCCATGCTGCGTTCCTTCATTCGCTTTCCACTCCTTATCGATTGGCCGATGAGTCTGACAAAAACGCCGTCACTGCATTAAACGCAGGACGGCATTCGGGCAGCTCTTCGGGTCGTATTGTTGGTTGCGCTTCGTTAGCAAGCTTTCTCGGAATTGGCCTGAGGTATACGGTTCCTGAATCATGGCAAACCACTTATCTACCATTGCAGCAGAATCAAGCATTTCACCAAAGCCATTGCGGATAAAATATTCGCAGTTTTCTTCTTCCTGTCCCGGAATCGGTTCATAGAAGAGCATTGGCATTCCTTTGCTCATGCCTTCGGTACAGGTCATCCCGCCAGGCTTCGTCACGAGAAGATCGGCAATGTCCATCAGCTTGCTGATCTCGTTCGTAAACCCGAGCACTTGAATGTTCGGATGCTGAAACTTCGTGCTCGAAAGCATTTTTTCCCTTACCTTCTCATTGCTGCCTACGCAGAATATCAACTGTATGTTGTCGCGCCACTTGGTCATATATTCAAGGAGATTGTCTTCATACATCAATCCCCACCCGCCACCCATTATAAGCACGGTAGGCATCGGCTTTAAGTTGAACTTTTGCAGCAGCTCCTGCTTGTCGTAGGTTGTCCAGAAGTTCGGATGTACCGGAATGCCGGTCACTTCTATCTTCATGGGTATTACGCCGCGCTCCATCAGCTTGTTTCTCACAAGCGGGGTAGATACCAGGTATTTGCTGACTTCCGGATTGACCCATGCGCCATGAGCATCGTAATCGGTAATAAGCGTGTAAAGCGGAATATGTAGTCCAAGACGCTTTAGCCTGCCTACGACTGCATTGGGAACAGGATGCGTACATACGATAAGATCCGGCTTCAACTGGGAAATAACCTGCGACGTTTGTGTATAGAACATGCGATGAAGAGCAAGCTGCGTAAAGCGGTTAAGCGATTTCTTGTAATTGCTGCGATACATCAGGCCGACCATTTTTGGCTGTTTGCTTACGGTTTTGCGATAAGCAGACATAATCCATGGCCCGACAACCGGATTAAGAAATTTGCCCAGCTCGATAACGCGGGTTTGAATCTCGGGGTTAATTTGGCGCAGTCCCGCCGCTAAAGCATATGCGGCTTGCGTATGTCCCGAGCCAAAGCCCTCGGAGAGCAGCAGCACTCTTTTCTTACGCATAATGTCACCTACTTTTCTAATTCCATAATACGTCGCCAAGGTTGGGAACACAAGTCATTCCAGGTTATTAAAATGCAAGTGGCCGCACCTGTTGCGTTCTTTAGTAGCTTGCTCAATATGCTGATGCAGCTACCTGTCGCAAGCAGCGGGGTTCAGAGCTTGCCTGCCGGCGCTATTGTCCTTTATGATTAGAATGGCATTAACCGGAAGCAGATTATTCATTAGGATCGTTTCATTTAAAATATAAGCAGTTATAAGTATTACACTTATAATGGGCATTCAAGTAGGAGGCATGCTTAATGGAAGAAGTAAGGAGCGCGTTTGAAGTCGGAGCCATTGTAAAAGCGGAAGTAAGATCGGGACTATATGTAGGAGAAGTAATGGAATTGCATGGGCCCCGTGCCTTGTTCAAGGTGCTGGCTGTCCTTAAGCATCCACAGCAAGGGGACCTGCACCATCCGTATGAGCCGGATGTACCGCTATTTCATGAGCGGCCGGCGCTGGCCTATACAGAGAAGACGATGATTCCGCTGCGCCAGCTGCAGACCTTTAGCGGCCATGTGCCGGATTACCGCGAATCGCTGCATGCGGCTTTGGCAGCCGAAGTGGCTACGCTTGACCGGTTAAAGCGCTGGTCCGAGCAGGGGCTTGCTTTGCTTGAGCAGCTTGGAAAGCAATACAAGTAGCCGTTGATGGAGCCTCTGGATTGGGCTGCGCCAATCGGATAAAACAAATGGCAGTCGTTCACTTAGGACGGCTGCCATTTGTTTCATTTATGAGTAGTCTTGCGCCTTCTTGCTTTCCTAGCTTGAAGCTAGTTGATGAAGGCAGCTTGAAGTGTACTGCGGTAGGTAACCTGCAAGCCAAGTTCCTCGGAGAGGACCGCTAGCGGCAAATAGGTTTTTTGCTCTTTGCCGTTCTTTTGCAAATAAGCGGCAGGACTGTTCAGTTTTTTCTTCACGCCATCGACGAGTATAGTTGACGATCCAATCGTAAACGCTACCGTATGTTTATTGTAGGAAACGGTTGCCGTTTGGGTCGTTTTGTTCCAGTCAAGCTTCGCTCCAATGGCATTTGTAATGTCGCGCATCGGTACGAAGGTGCGATTGCTCTTCATCGTGGCAGGGGATGCAGCGGGCAGTTCCTTGCCGCGCACAACTACCGAAACGGGCACATTCGCTGGGCGAGTGCGAACATTCAAATATTTATTCCATATTGTGGTAGAATAAGTGTGACCCATAGCAGCGTACCCAAGGCGAGTCGGGTGGACATCGCTGTTGGAGATTGACGTATATTCCAGCTCCTTGCCGACAAAAGGCTTGCTGACCTCAGTGATGGAAATATCGATGCCTTCCGCTTTTATAGCGGCAACAATCGTTTTTAGCTTTTCGTTTAGCTGGCTCAGCGCCTGTAATTCAAATTCGCGCAGGCGTGCTGCATCTGGAGGCAGAGGAAAGCTTAGGCTGCCAACCGTAATCGTTGCCGGAATCGGCATATATTGATCGGCGATCACGAGTTTTGCTTTTGGCGCGAGTGACGTTACCGCCTGCAGTCCTGCAGTCAGTCCCGTTTCATATTGAGTCAATGAGGCTTGCAGCAGCTGTGCCTTCTCCTCATCTGTCGTTGTGGAAGTGATTTGTGCAGCTACACCAAGCAGATCATTGCCGCCAATCGTCATGACGATCAGATCGGCACCGCGGATGCTGCCTCCGATTTTTGCAGTATCGCCAATAATGCTAGTGGCACGCGGATCTTTCAGGCTAGGCTGCACATCGCTCACAGAGACGCTTTTGCCATCTTTAACCGCTCCAAGTAAGTGGCTAAAGCCTGTTGACGTCAGCCCAAGCAGGCCATAATTGACATATTCCGCGCGAAGCCCCTGGAACAAGGCCTGCTCATATACATGCTCCACATAGCCATAGGGCACAGATTTTGCATCAAAGCCATACTCATAGCCGGCCGTAAGTGAATCTCCAAGCGCAACAATTTGATAGGTTGCAGCCGCAGCTTCTTCTGCAGCGGCAGCTGTTTTCCAGCCAGGTGAAGCCACCAATAAACCGATAATTATAAATAGAAACGACACTTTCCTCCACTTTCCAGACAACATAGACACTTCCTTTTGATAAAATAGTAGCAGCGGGTTTTCATTCATTTGCATAATTGTGTATAAAGTTTGCAGTAAGAACACGAACATTGCCGTTCTGCTCCCAATTATGAAAATATTAAATTGATTCCGTTTTGGCCTGATGTTAAAATACTGTAATAATCGCAAGTGGCGGAATACAGCCCGGAATATGGTCAACCTCAAACGATCCCCGCAGCGCTGCTTAATTTTATTCAACATAACACGAACGTTTCCCTGCGAGTGCAGCTAAAAAGTTTGTGTACACCTATTCGGCGCGCTGCCGGATACAGTCGTTTGAGTAATTATGCAAAGTGATAAGCTGGCGGTTTGGCTCTGCTAACCGCTTTGCTATCAAGCAACAAGCCTGTTTGATGAAGCATTACTGCTTGTTCTCACAGCGATCGGCTTGGTTCCGTTATGCACGCCCCAAAAATCTTCTGATAGAAAGGTTGCACACAATGAAAGAGAAAATTTTTGGATTACCGCCGAAACAAGGTCTGTATGATCCTCAATTTGAGAAAGATGCATGCGGCATGGGATTCGTGGCGAACATCAAAGGAAGAAAGTCGCACAAGATTATTCGCCAGGCGCTGACGTTGCTGGAGAATATGGAGCATCGCGGCGGTCAAGGCAGCGAACCAAATACGGGAGATGGAGCAGGCATTATGCTTCAAATTCCACATACGTTTTTTGCAAATGAGCTGAAGCGTATGGAAGTGGAGCTGCCAAGCGAAGGCGAATATGCCGTAGGTATGGTGTTTCTGCCGCAGGATGAGAACGTTCGCCGTTCGCTGGAGAACGATCTTGAAACTATTATTCGTGAAGAAGGCCAGTCGCTCATCGCTTGGCGTACCGTGCCGACGAATGATGCAAAGCTCGGTCAATCTGCTAAGTCGGTTAAGCCTTTTGTCCGCCAAGTATTTATTGGCAAGAACGAAAGCTTGAAGGACGTCTTGGCATTCGAGCGCAAGCTGTATGTCATTCGCAAACGGGCGGAAATCGCCATTCGCTTCTCGGGCAAAGAAGGCGGAGAAATGTTCTATTTCCCGAGCTTGTCCACGAAGAAAATCGTATACAAAGGCATGCTTACGACTGAACAGGTTGGCTCCTTCTATGTGGAGCTTAACGATGAGTCCGTCGTTACAGCGATGGCGCTTGTCCACTCCCGTTTCAGTACGAACACTTTCCCAAGCTGGGAACGTGCCCATCCGTTCCATTATTTAATTCACAACGGTGAGATTAATACGCTCCGCGGCAATGTGAACTGGATGCATGCGCGCCAAACGCTGTTCGAGACGGAATTGTTCGGCAGCGATATGGACAAAATTAAACCGATTATTAATCCAGATGGCTCGGATACTGCGATGTTTGACAATACGCTGGAATTCCTATACTTGTCGGGGCGTTCATTGCCGCATGCGGCAATGATGATGGTTCCTGAACCATGGTCCAACCACGAAGGCATGGATGATGACAAGAAAGCTTTCTACGAATACCACAGCACCTTAATGGAGCCTTGGGATGGACCGGCTGCAATGGCCTTTACAGATGGCGTGCAGATCGGCGCTTTCCTGGACCGCAACGGTTTGCGTCCAGCTCGTTATTACGTGACGAAGGATGACCATATTATTTTAGGCTCCGAGGCGGGTACCGTTGTCATTCCGCCAGAGGACATTTTATACAAAGACCGTCTGCGTCCAGGCATGATGCTGCTGATCGATACGAAGGAAGGCAGAATCATTTCCGATGAGGAAGTGAAGAAGCAAATTGCGACAGAGCACCCGTATCGCGAGTGGCTGAACGAGCATTTGATTGATCTTGAAGATTTGCCGGATGCGCCTGAATTGCCTGAGCTTGATCATGCGACGGTACAGCAGCGCCAGCAATCTTTCGGTTATACGTTTGAAGATTTGCGCAAAGTGCTTGAGCCTATGGCAAGCAGCGGCATGGAGCCGATTGCTTCAATGGGCTATGACGCTCCGCTTGCTGTATTGTCGGATCGTCCTCAGCGTTTGTACAACTATTTCAAACAGCTGTTTGCGCAAGTAACGAACCCGCCAATCGATTCGATTCGTGAGGAGATCATTACTGCAGTAGGTACGACAATCGGACCTGAGCGCAATCTATTGAATCCGGAGCCGGAAAGTGCGCGCCACATTAAGCTGGAGACACCGCTCCTTTCCAATGAACAGTTTGCGAAGCTTCGCCATGTTCGCCGTCCGGGCTTCAAGTCGATTACGCTGCCGATCTTCTTCACGGCAAGTGAAGGGGAAGAGGGACTGCGCGCAGCACTGAAGCAAATGTGCGAAGCAGCAGACCGCGTTATCGACAAAGGGCATAACATTCTTATTTTATCCGACCGCGGTATCGATAAGGAAAATGCAGCGATTCCGGCATTGCTTGCCGTATCCGCATTGCATCACCATTTGATTCGTCAAGGTACGCGGACTAAAGTAGCAATTTTGCTTGAATCCGGCGATCCGCGCGAGGTTCATCACTTTGCGCTGCTGCTCGGCTACGGCGTGAGTGCGGTTAACCCGTATTTGGCATTTGAGACGCTTGATGATATGATTCGCCAAGGCTTGCTGAGAAATATTTCGCATGAGAAAGCGGTCAAAAACTTCATTAAAGCTGCTACTAAAGGCGTAACGAAAGTATTGTCCAAAATGGGTATTTCCACGATTCAGTCGTACCGTGGCGCTCAAATCTTCGAGGCGCTTGGCTTGAAAGAGGAACTCATAAATGAATATTTCACTTGGACACCTTCGCGTATCGGCGGTATTGGACTTGATGTAATTGCAGAAGAAACGCTTAAATATCACAACTTGGCTTACGCTGACCAAGAAGGCCGTGTAACGGAGCTTGAGTCTGGCGGCGAATACCAATGGCGTAAAGACGGCGAGGACCATCTGTTTAGTCCGCAGACGATCCACACTCTGCAAATGGCGGCTCGCTCCAACGATTATAAGCTTTACAAAAAATTCTCCAATCTTGTTCAAGGCGAGGACAAGAAGCATATGATGCTTCGTTCATTGCTAAGGTTCAAGGATGGCAGAACGGCGATTCCAATCGAAGAGGTTGAACCGCTGGAATCGATTATGAAACGCTTCAAGACCGGTGCTATGTCCTTCGGCTCGATCAGCAAGGAAGCGCACGAAAGCCTAGCGATTGCGATGAACCGCCTTGGCGGACGTTCGAATACGGGAGAAGGCGGCGAGGACCCAGCGCGTTTCATTCCGGATGAGAACGGCGATTCCCGCCGCAGTGCAATCAAGCAGGTGGCATCGGGACGCTTCGGCGTAACGAGCAACTATTTGGTCAATGCGGATGAAATTCAAATCAAGATGGCGCAAGGCGCGAAGCCAGGAGAAGGCGGACAGCTGCCAGGACGTAAAGTATACCCTTGGGTTGCTGAGGTTCGGGGCTCCACACCGGGCGTAGGCTTAATCTCGCCGCCACCGCATCATGATATATATTCCATCGAGGATTTGGCTGAGCTTGTTCATGACTTGAAAAATGCTAACCCGCGCGCGCGCATTAACGTAAAACTCGTATCCGAGGTTGGCGTTGGTACGATTGCAGCAGGTGTTGCCAAAGGCCGTGCCGACATTATTATGGTCAGCGGTTATGATGGAGGAACGGGCGCATCTCCGATGAACTCGATTCGTCATGCCGGACTGCCGTGGGAGCTTGGTTTGGCTGAGACGCACCAGACGCTGATGATCAACAATTTGCGTGATCGCGTTACGCTTGAAACAGATGGCAAAATGATGAACGGACGCGATGTTGCGATCGCTGTTTTGCTCGGCGCTGAAGAGTATGGCTTCTCGACAGCACCGCTTGTTGTACTTGGCTGCGTAATGATGCGTGTTTGCCAGCTGGATACGTGTCCGGTCGGCGTAGCCACGCAAAATCCAGAGCTGCGCGCGAAATTTATGGGCGATCCGAGCCATGTAGTCAACTACTTGCGTTTCGTTGGTGAAGAGCTGCGCGAAATTATGGCTGAGCTTGGTTTCCGTACGATTCAGGAAATGGTTGGCCGCGTAGATATTCTTGAAGCGAAGCATCTGGCTGAGCATTACAAAGCGAAAGGTCTTGACCTGACGCCGCTGTTGTATCAACCGGAAGTATCTCAGGATGCTATTCGTTACTGTGCACAAGAGCAAAACCACGGTTTGGATTTGTCGCTTGATGTTCAGGAGCTGGTACCGGCTGCGAAAGCCGCTTTGGAAAATGGGGAGCAAGTACGCGGTACATTCCCAATTTTGAATACGAATCGCGTTGTTGGAACAGTGCTTGGCAGTGAAGTAACTCGTCGTTATGGCGCGAAGGGCTTGCCAGAGGATACAATTTCCTTCCACTTCGTTGGTTCAGCAGGCCAAAGCTTTGGCGCTTTCGTTCCTCAAGGCATTACGCTATCGCTGGAAGGCGATTCGAATGACTATGTAGGTAAAGGACTTTCCGGGGGCAAGGTCATTGTTGCTCCTTCATCGAAAGCAACCTTTGCCGCTGAGGAAAATGTCATTATCGGCAACACGGCACTATACGGAGCAACTAGCGGCGAAGCTTATATTCGCGGTATTGCTGGGGAGCGTTTCGCGGTTCGCAACAGCGGAGTGAGCGTTGTAGTTGAAGGCGTAGGCGACCATGGCTGCGAATATATGACGGGCGGCAGAGTCGTCATTCTTGGTCAGACTGGCCGTAACTTTGCAGCTGGTATGTCCGGCGGCGTTGCTTACATCTACGATGAGCAAGGCGACTTCTACAAGCATTGCAATATCGAAATGGTATTGCTTGAGCGTCTTGAAGAGGAAGCGGATATGGCTGAATTGCGCGGCTTGATTGAACGCCATGTTGACTATACGGATAGCGCCATTGGCGGCCGTGTATTGAATGACTGGGATCTATCGCTTGAGAAATTCGTAAAAGTCATTCCGAAAGATTACAAGAAAATGCTGGAGTATATCCGCAAAGCTGAAGATTCCGGTTTGAAGGAAGATGCAGCGCTGCTGTCAGCATTTGAAGCCAGCATGAAAGAGCTTGCCCGTACAGGCGGCTGATCCATGTTGCCCAATAGATAAATGAAAAACGGCTCTCCGATATGTAAACTTAACTGTTGTGTATGTGGTTAATCCCTATCGCCACTAAAAGCTACAAATGAAGTATCACATTATATCTTTAACAAGCATTCTCATTTTCATTGAGGATGCTTTTTTTTGCCTCTTTTTAAGGGGAACAAATAGGTGACAGCACAGGATGCGCAAAATGCGCTTAAAGAGCTGTTTGCAGAGGCCATTCAAGAGATGCTAGAAGCGGAGATGGACACATATCTGGGCTACAAGAAGCATGAGGCGAAAAATAAAGCAACAACGAATACTCGGAATGGGTAAATATGGAACGCGGATATGAGCGAGTCTGGTCGAGGCTTCAAGAAGGCGTTAGAACACTGAAAAGACAATCACTAACCTCTGAATAAGGCAGTGTGATTGTCTTTACAGAATTCATTGCACTATGGTTCTCCATTAGCTTAATCATGTACACATTAAACAAGAGGGCGGCCTCTATTTGATATTTGGCATTTTATCGAAAAATATTATATTTTCCCCTCTATGCGATCTGCATAATAACAAGATGTGCGGAATCTGGCCTTGTTCCTCCAGCTAATGGAGTGATTGTGAGTGCTGTGGAATTGCCAGCAGGATTTCGAACTGTGAGTACTGAATTAATGACCGTTGTTTGCACAAGTGCCATTCCTACTATTTGAGTAGTTCCTGTTGCACGCCCGACCACCGTATAGGCCAGATCAGCGCCATTTAGTGTTAAAATCAGTTGACCCGCTTCGTTTACATTAACCTGAAACAAAACCTGATATGTGCCAATTGCAGACAAGTTAAATGAGCTCGCATTTATACGGGTAATTGCAGTCCCACTAATTGGACCATCTTGCGGAAAACTTACATCCGTGTTGGGAGCAACAGTTGCTGCATTATTAGGTGGCATCAAGGCGAAAAAATCTGCAAAGCCTAATACTCCACCTGCTGGCCCTCCAGGTCCCGCTGGGCCCACTGCTCCTGCTGGACCCGCTGGACCTACTGCTCCAGCAGGACCAGCAGGTCCTGCCAGTCCAGCTGCGCCAATTGCTCCTGCCAGTCCTGCCAGTCCTTGGGGTCCAAGTGCACCTGCGAGTCCTTGGGGTCCAAGTGCGCCAATCGCTCCTAAAATTCCTGCTGCTCCTTGGGATCCAAGTGCTCCTGCGAGTCCTTGAGGTCCAAGTGCGCCAATCGCTCCTACAATTCCTGCTGCTCCTTGGGGTCCAAGTGCTCCTGCAATTCCTTCGGGTCCAAGTGCGCCAATTGCTCCCACGAGCCCGGCTAATCCTTGGGGTCCAAGTGCTCCTGCAAGTCCTTGAGGTCCAGCTTCTGCAATCGCTCCCGCAAGTCCTTGAAGTAATTGCCGTCCTTCAGGCGGGGGACAATTTTTACAAACAAGCTTTTTAATTACGCGATGACGACGTTTCTTTTTTTTTCCTTTTGGATGGCACACCACTATGGTTTTATTTTTACACCGTTTTTTTATATCGGAACAACTCAATCACGACACCTCCCTGTAAAGATTGTTCAGTGTACGTGAGTCGGTTTTTTTAGGTATAGACTAATAACCTGCAATCGGCTAGACTAGAAACTATTTCCAAAAATTTGGGCTTATGCTAGGGTAGTGTTATAGCACAAAATCTAACACTCTTTCAGTTATGATTACATAAATTAATATTAAGATGAACGATGGGCTGAAGAAGGAGCGGAGAGCCTGATGGCAGCGGCTGAACGTAATCCGTCTAAGGAAGCAACGAGATGACCCACCACTTTGTCAGTTGGATGTGCTTGTCCAGTCGTTCTTTCAATTTTATGATTAAACTATGGTGCCCGTTAAATTAATGGTTAATCGGTATAGCTTTATAAAATAAGAACCCACCTGAACGGTATAGAAGTTCAGATGGGCTAATGGCGTCACAACATAACAGACATTATTACTTTTATATTTGTTCGAACGATTATTTGTCGAGAAATAAAACTTAACTGAGGGCCGTTTTTTATTATTTTTATGCTGCATCTTTATAAGCATTTGCTTATGCGGGCAGGTTTTAATATTTGCTTTTTCGTACAAGCACTGTTCACTAATTTAGGAAAAATGAAAAGTATTTCAAAAAACAAAAAATATTTACCTTAAATCTACGTAATTCGACAAAAAAACAACAAAAAAAGAACAATCGTGCTCCCACCTTACGACAAATTCCCAGTAAGGTATTGGGTATAATAACAGTATTGTTCAAACTATACATAAGGCAGGAGTCGGATACGAAGATGGCAGAGAAAAATTCAGGCCGTATTGAACTAGATGTAAAGGATATACTTAGGCAAATGGGAATTCCTCCAGAGAAATGGCCGCCGCTAGTGAATTCACCATCCAAATAAATAGTCTAATTCATCATTCTCTCCGCTCGTACAAAAGCAATAAACCGTTTCGTTTCTTCCACTGTCAACTTACGCCCATCAATACTCAAATTAAACTTCTCCAATATTTCATCATCGGATAATTCCAAATGCTCGGCAAAATTGCGGACATCGTCACTAAGTACCGTTTGCGGATGAAGGGTGCGTCCAACCAGAAAATCAACGGATACTTGGTATAGATCGGCAAATTTTTTCAATGTCTCGGAATCCGGTTCCCGGCGATTTTTCTCATAATGAGATAAAGCAGCGCGTGAAATGCCTAGCTTTGCTGCGGTTTGCTCTTGTGTCCAGTGTCTGTCATCTCTCAATTGAGCAATTCTGCTGCCTATGTTCATATGACCCCTCCTAAAAGTTTGCGAAGCAAACTATCTTCGTAAGCATTAACTTTAGTTTGCTCAGCAAACCATCTTCGTAAGCATTAACTTGAGTTTGCGAAGCAAACTAGCATCGTAAGCATAGTCTTAGGTTTGCTCAGCAAACCAACTTTGTAAGCATAAACTTGCTTACAACATATAAACGGCAGGTTTTGCTATGCAAAACCTAGTTTGTATACACACTTATTGGATTATAACTGCTACACCTATATTAATACGGAAACGTTAGATTTGCATTTGTTGCAACGAAATGTCGCAAAAAATATTGTTAGACGTTTTTTTTGCTTGACATGATACAATTTGTATCTTAAAGTGAAGGAAAAGCTTGATACATAACGTATCAAATTATTTCCAAGTCATTATCACTTTATACCTATAAGGAGAAATAAATGGACGGTAAAGAGGAAAACTCACGCAGCAAGGTGCGTTTAAAGCTGAGGCCAGGCATTAAAGCAGGATTGAGGCTGCTCAATCGGCATGGCCATTTAATGAGTCCATCTACTGGAACGGTATTAGTGCTGAATTTAAGCCAGGAGGGTTTATGCTTTTGGTCTTCCTTAAGGCTCCCCGTACATCGGATGTACATGGTAGAAGTCCGCATGAAGCTTTCAGGCAAAAACATCCGGCTTCAGGGAAATGTCGTTTGGCGTAAACGAACGGATAATGTTTTCGAGTACGGTATGCATTTCCAGCCCCCACTGCTTATCAAATCCATTATTACCCGCCTATTAAACGAAGAATTACTCGCCCAACAGCCGCAGCAGCGGAAAATCCATCAGCTATATCGCAGTTTGAACGCAGGAAGCACTTTTGTCAAATGAGGAGGCTCTTCGGGTGAAACGATGGGTGAAACGCTCACTTATTATCGTCAGCACCGTATGTCTGGTCGCTGGCTTGGGAACGGCCCTATACAGCTGGTATCTTTATGGAAAATTTAAAAAAACGGCTGCTGATATGTTCGAGCCCATCATATCTACACCATACGTCAGCTCAGATTCGGAGCTGCAAATATCCGGCATAGAAGAAGCAATAACTGCGGAGAAGCCGTTCACCGTATTAGTAATGGGTGTAGATGAAAGAACGAATGATCGGGGACGAACAGACACCATGATTGTCATGGCGGTGAATCCGCTCAAGCATTCGATCTTTATGTTCAACATTCCGCGTGATACGAGAACGGCTATTATTGGACATGGCACGACGGATAAAATAAACCATGCTTACGCTTTTGGCGGGGTAGAAATGTCAAAGCAGACGGTAGAGCATTTTCTTGATTATCCGATTGATTATTATATTCGGGTCAATATGGAAGGTTTCTCAAAAATCATAGACGAGCTTGGCGGAGTAACCGTCAACAATCCTTATGCTTTTGATTTCAGTGGTCATACGTTTGAGCAAGGGCCTATTCAATTGAATGGAGAGCAGGCGCTGCTTTATTCTCGCATGCGATATGAGGACCCGAAGGGGGACAGGGGCAGAAATGACCGCCAGCGCGCCGTCCTAAAGCAGCTCATTTCCAATGTATTTACCTTATATGGAGCTACGCAAATAAGCAATCTGCTTGCGGAGATGGGTGACAATGTAAGAACGAATATATCGTTTGACGAGATGAAAACCTTTTTTAAAGAATATGGGACCGGGATCGAAAAGGTGGATAGCATTGAAATAAGTGGCAGCGGAACGATGATTGATAAAGTATGGTATTACATCGTCGGCGATCAGGAGCGGAATCGAATTCACGAGCTTCTGAAAAAACAAATGAGCATAGAAACGGATGCGGTTTAAAGCTTTCGGCTTCTATAAAAAAGAGGATAAGGACCCTGACATATCGGTGTCAGGGTTCGATGTTTCTGTAAGGCGACAAAATTTGAGTTTTCTGTTGACATTATTCGCTAAATACCATAAAATATAAACAAACAGATACATTACGTAACATTTTACATAAATTATGATACATTAAGTATACAAGGAGTGATTAGGTGATTCAGCCTCAGGAGCAGTTCTATTGCGTCGGATGCCAAAACATGATACCTACTGGGCAAGCGAATGTGTTGTTCCGAACCGGATTTTTCCGTGTAGTAAATCGGCTAGGTTGTTGTAGAGCCTGTGCTCAGGCCCAAGCTGGCCATGCTAACAAGTTGGAGGCACAAATGCAAGGCGCAACAGGCGGAGTGATCCCGCTAACTGCTAAATCTGATTTTGATCCCTATCAAACGAGCTTTTATCCTGCATCCCAAAGCCTCCTGACTACAGAAGTTGTGTAGCAGGAGGCTTTTTCTATGATTCGTGTACATATTCCAATCGTTTCCTAATTCGATTATACTAGGTAAGGTTAGTTGTAGTTAGATTAATGTTAGATCATTATTAGATCGCTATTAGAAATGTGACAGGACATGCGATCCACTGGAGAAGGAGGAAATAAAAATTGGAGCAGCCAATCGTACAAATGCTAAATGTAACGAAGCGCATCGGCAAACGGACGATCATTGATCATCTCAGTCTTGACTTGCCGGCTGGTGAAGTATTCGGCTTCCTCGGTCCCAATGGCGCCGGCAAAACGACAATGATCCGAATGATGGTCGGCCTCATTTCAATAACAGAAGGCGAGATCAAAATTGATGGTCACAGCATCTCAAAGCAATTTGAGAAAGCGATTCGCCATGTCGGTGCCATTGTCGAAAATCCGGAGATGTACAAATATATGACTGGTTATCAAAATTTGGTTCATTTTGCCCGGATGGTTCCGGGTGTTGAGCATTCACGTATTCAGGAGGTGACGGAGCTCGTCGGCCTTGGCTCGCGCATTCATGATAAAGTGAATACCTATTCGCTTGGCATGAGGCAGCGGCTTGGTGTGGCGCAGGCGATTTTGCATCGGCCCAAGCTGCTCATTCTGGATGAGCCGACGAACGGACTGGATCCCATGGGCATTCGTGAGCTTCGCGATTATTTGCAAAGGCTGGCCAAGCAGGAGGGACTGGCGATATTCGTCTCCAGCCATTTGCTTGCCGAGATGGAGCTGATGTGCGACCGGGTAGCCATTATCCAGCAGGGCAAGCTAGTGGAGGTCGTCCAGGTCGAGAAGAACAGAGAGTCGGAACAGAATGCAACGCAGCGGGTCGTTTTTGAAGTGGACGATTTAGAGTCGGCGCTGGCTGTTGCGGCTAATGAGGGAATAGCGGGGGAACGGGCTGGCCACGCCATTGCCATTGGGGCGGATAAGGAAGCGGTCGCTAGCTTTAATGCAAAGCTCGTAGCGGCAGGCATTAAAGTATACGGCATTCAGGCACAGCATCAATCTTTAGAGGATCGGTTCCTCGAGAAGACGGGGGGCGGTCATATTGTATAACTTCAGCAAGCTGCTATTGAATGAAAATATGAAAATATACCTCCGCACAAGAACTTGGATTATGACGGGCCTGCTGCTGGCATTGGTTGTATTTATGACCGTACCCGTTTATTTTATGTCCAAAGACAGTGCGGTATCGATGTGGACACTTGTAAAATATGAATCAGCAGTAGGTTATATGCTTATTGCCATGTTCACATCCGTCGTTGCGGCGGGGAGCGTTGCTGAGGAGTTCACGAGCGGAACGATTAAGCTGCTGCTTATTCGCCCGTGGATGAGATGGAAAATTTTATTGTCCAAATATATTTCAGTCGTGCTGTTCGCGGTGTTACAGGTTGTGCTGCTATATGCATTTACTATTGCGTTCAATTTTTTGTTTTTTGACCATACGAATGTAACGGCTGCAGAAATTCACGGTTTTTTAGTTGCTGATGGCCAATTTGAAGGCTCAGCGGCAGTATATAATATGAAATATTATTTGATGCGCTTTATTGCCCTGCTTGTGACCTCGATGATAGCGTTTATGCTGTCAACGGTATTCCGGAGCGGCGGGCTTGCTATCGGGCTATCCATTTTCCTCGTATTTTCCTCCATTTCCATCGGTCCATTTATCGGCCTGATGAATTATAAATGGGTGGACTACTTGTTTTTCGTCCAATTGGATTTGGTGCCTTATTTGACCGGAAACGTTGGTGATCGGACGCTCGGCTTCGCGATAAGCGTGCTTGCTGTGTATTATGCAATATTCGCAGCACTCACCTGGTTTGTATTCGCTAAGCGTGACGTTGGCGCGTAGTGAAGCCGCATAAGCATGATGGGAGATGGGAGCTCGCCCCGGCTTAGTTCTAATTCGTAGAAAAAAAGGAACCTTGCCAGCCTGACTCCTGAATAAGGTGCACAGCTGGATTAGCAAGAAATAAGCAAAAGCAAAAGCAAGTAAAAAGTAAAGGGGCAGGCGATAATTCGCCTGCCCTGCTTTTGTATGTTCAAATATAAGTGAAGCTTTTTGCACAGTATGTTCCCGAATGCTGTTAGCAGGCTGCTTCCCCTAATCCAATCCGATTGCTTGTTCTATGTGGTTTCAGCTGAGTGCTTCAAGCTGCTGCTTATATGCTTATATGTGGTTCATTGGCACACACTGGACGCTTGCTAGACGGCCTGACGGGCCTTATCCCGATTGCTGCCGTTATCTTTCCCTGCGCTGTCTGTTTCCGAAAGCGGGCGTGTGAGCGGGGCCTGACCCCGTTCCATATGGCAGCTGCCATTAAAGCTTCCGCCATCTTGAATAATTAAGGAATGGGCATAAATGTTTCCTGTGATTTGCCCGGTTGCAGTAATCGTGAGCCGACCCTTTGTCGTAATATCCCCGAAAAGTTTGCCTGCTACAGTCAAATCCTTCGCCGTTATATTTGAACGAGCTACTCCAGATTCGCCAATGATGACATCTCCAACACATTCAATGTCTCCACGATATTCGCCTTCAATACGCAGGCCTGCTTCACATATGAGCTTGCCTTCCGCATGGGTCCCCTGTCCAATCAGTGTATCCGTAGGGGATATTCGTTTGTTTTCCTTAAAAATAGACATGGAAAAACCTCCTTGTTTCGCAGCTTAGGATGGTTGAAGCAAGTAGGGCAAAGGATTGACGGCCTCGTCGCCCTGCATAATTTGAAAATGAAGATGAGGCCCCGTGCTTCTGCCTGTAGAGCCCAGCAGGCCGATTTTCTCGCCCCGCACGACCTGTTCTCCTTCCTTGGCTTCTATGCTTTGCATATGCATATAAACGCTGTTCAGCCCGTTATGATGGTCGATAATGATATAGTTGCCCTCAGAGCCTCCAGTACCGACTTCCTTAATCGTTCCATCCGCCGCGCTGAAAACAGGATCGCCTGCTTTGCCGCCAATATCAATGCCGGCATGAAAGACGGCTTTCCTTGTAAAAGGATCTTTGCGGTAGCCGAAGCTGGACGTCAGCTTCTTCGAATAGGTAGGCCAGCCTGATGGATAGGAATCAACCTGCTGCCTTCTTATCTGTGCTTGCCGCAGCGTCTGCGCCATCGTTTCCTCCAAAGAGTCGATCATTGCGCTTAACGATTGAACGTCAAACGAGGTAGAGGAAGCCAAAGCTCGAAAGGACATCCCGCTCGTTTGCAAGGAACCGCTCGTATCATAACCGGCTTGCTGTGCCAAAGCCTGCTCGCGCTTGTACAACTGTTCAGATTGTTGCCCAAGCTTGTGGCTGCTCGTGTCTATCCCAGAGTCAGAGCTGCCATATTTGTCGATGAACTGTTTGAGCTTGTTTTCCAGTGCAAGCAGCTCATCTACACGCGTCTGCATGTCCTCGGTTTGCTGAGCAAGGCTTGCCAGCTGCTGCTGTAGGGCGAGGATCGTCTCATCCTTATTGGCGACGGTATGCTGATACTGCTGAGATTGTTCATCCTGCTGCGTCGCCTGCTCCTGAAGCTGCGCCTCAAGCTCATGCAGCTCGAAGACCGATTTGATCTGGAGGGCGGCAAAGCAGCCTGACACGGCCAGTGCAGCTGCGGCAGGGGCCGCAATGACGGATCGCTTTGAGACATGAAACTGCTTGACGGTTTTGTCAGCGCCGCGCATGACTACAAACGACCACTTTGAATTAGACGATCGATTCAATAGAGGTTTCTCCTTCCGGCCGGTATGAGAATTTAGAACGTTCTAATGCAATTTATTCTGCCGCGGCGGGAAACATGTCAGAAAAATAGGAAAAGCGCCTCCTAGGGAACGTCTCAAAACGGGTTTATGCGTAAGTAATGCATAGATTCAACCGTTTAAAGACGAGGCCGGAAAGGCGCTTATTCTTGTGGCAATTGCTTATTTGGTTTCAATAGAAGCTAGTGCTTGCTGCATCGCAGGTGTGAAGCTGAAGTCGCGTCCCTGCGATTGTTCTGGAGGCAGTGTCGCAAGCTGGGCGATACGCCGCTCCACTTCCGCTTTAAGCTCCAGCACACGCTTGTGGTAGCTTTCTGCATTTCCAGCATCACTGCTAATGGCCGCGACATATTCAACAATGGCATGATCATAAAACTCGATATCCCAACGGAATTTGCTAATGCCTTCTTCCAGCACTTGCAGCATCTCTGTTGTTTTGCCGTCCTTTTTGTCATTTTGATATTGGGCCATAATGAACGAACGGTTATAAGGATCATTGGCTTTGCCGCTTGCAAGCGTCTGCAGCGCTTCATTTTTCATGGAAGCATTTTGCGTCTGCTCATAGACCTGCATCAGCCATTCGTATTTGGTCAGGCTAAACACGGAATGATCAGGAGAAGTCTTAATGGCCTTATTGAGTGAAGGCAGCAGTTGGTTGAGCTGCGCCTTCCCAGCAGCAGCCGTATTATACGTATCCTGAAACGTGCTGTTTGCGCCGTTCGCGCGCGCGGAGCCGACGAGCAGGACAATTGCGAGCACGCCGATGGCAGATGGATAGATCCATTTTACTGCGCTGCCCTGTACGGGTTGTTCTGCCCCTTGTTTAAATGCAAGCGATTTGCCATATGGCGCAATCATAGCGCCCAAGCTAATGAACAGCAAAGCGCTCAAATAGACGTAGCTCATATCAAAATCGATAGCGCTATGCAGCAGAAGCGTCGTTGCCAAAATAAAAAAGATCAAGTGGCTGCCCCGACGTTCAGGGTAACGGATGTACGAGCGAATGTATAAGTAATAGACATAAACGAGCAGCCCGATAAGCGCAGCAAATCCAATCCAGCCCACCTCAACTAGCGTTTGAATGAAGAAGCTGTGCGCCTGTCTGCTCCAATATGGATTGTTTTGATATTGCTCATATAGAGCCTGCCAGCTGCCTCCGCCAGCTCCGAGCAGCGGATAGTCTTTGGCAACCTTAAGGCCATCCTCATAGAAGGTCCAGCGTTCGAGAACGCTGTGCTGCTGCAAGTTGATGTTTTCGAATCGGGAAGCCATTTTCTCAGGCAGCAGATCACGGATGCCGTCGCTTGTAATAAGCAATACGGCTGCCAATAGTCCGACAACGACAATAGCAGCGGGAAAAGCAGCAAACGCCCATTTGCGCTGCGCAAGGCGTGCACTTTTCTTTTCGATCCAAGGGAACAGCTTCTTGTGAATAAGCATGATCAGTCCAGCATTAACAAGGGCTGCGCCTGCAAGCAATGCCCAGCTTTGCAGCGGCAGCTTGTCGAACATCGAAATCGTCGTCGCCACTTTCGTTTCGGTCGGCTGGACAATTGCGGAAATAGCTTCTGTATTAGCCGTGATTTTGCCCAAAATAACGAGCGTCAGCAAAGCGGATAGACCAGCATAGACGACATAGGCAAATTGCCTAGCCAGCTTCAGGAAAGGCAGAAGTACAATAAGCATCACTGGAATAATAACGAGGGCGCCCCTCGAATAAGCGAGAAAAAAAGAAATTAAAATTGGTACGAGCATAATAGAATTAGCTAGGCGCATATACCAGCGCTCACAGGTTGCGGCATAATAAGCGGCGATCAGAAAGATGGCAATTAGGAAGCCGGCATATGTATTGGAATATTGAAAGACTGAGCTAAGCCGGTAGCCATCGTGGGCTAGCCACATCGCATCCTTGTAATATTGCTGGCCGAACAAGTTCAGCAGGCCGAAAAATACGATTAAATAGGCAGAGAGCACAACGCCATATTCCAGCCATTTTCGCATCTGTACTCTTCCAGCGGCATATAGACTGGTCAGAAACAGGGCAGCGAGCAGGAAAAAGACAAACGTCATAAATTTGGCATAATAGCTGGAGACGGCCTGCATCGATGAGAGCCAATAGATGGCCGGAAGCAGCAAAACTGCAATCGACAGCACGCTGCGATGGTTATTCAGTTTCCAGCCCGTAAGATAAGCGAACAAGGCGGTTGCGGCGAGTAGAACGTAGCCATAGATGGCCGCGTTGTAAATGGGAGACTCAAAGCCATACTCGTAGCCATTGAACAATCCGCGCTCGTATGGGAAAATAAGGACGAACAAAGCCAAGCCAAGCGTCAGTAACCCTTGCAACAGCGGCTGCTCTTTAGACAATTCCGCTGTATTTTGTGTTGCTTTTTTCCTTGCACTCATTAATATGTACTCCTTGTATGCGTAGTAGATTTCTTCATAGTACTATTTTAACAAATGAGGGAGTCGATTACTATAAGGGGGGCGTTAAGTAGTATCAACCAACAGTTTGAGCGGTAAGCTGGGAATAAGAAAAGGGTGTACGTTACTGTTCGTTATTGATAGAATACATGAGGGGAGCTTAATGCTATTAACTAAAAGTAGAAACAAATTGGTCGTAAAATTCGTCTAATATATAAGCAAGTTTGCAATCATATGGGGAAATGAGGAAAGACAGAATGCTTTTAAACGTATTTAAAGAAATGAAATCTATTCAAAAATTTATCTTTGAATTTTCATTAAGGGATTTTAAGACAAGATATTTAGGCTCTTTCCTAGGCGTGCTTTGGGCGTTCATTCAACCGACCATTCAAATTCTTATCTTTTGGTTCGTTTTTCAAGTCGGGTTTAAAAATGTTCCTGTCGATAATTTTCCATTTATTCTCTGGCTTATTTCTGCGATGATTCCATGGTTTTTTATTTCAGATAGCATTCAAAATGCTACGAATTCTATCGTTGATAATAGTTATTTAGTGAAAAAAGTAGTTTTTAGAGTCAGTATCTTGCCTGTTGTGAAAATTTATTCTGCTCTATATGTACATCTCTTTTTCCTTATCTTTATTTTAGTGATGTTTGCAATATATGGATATACGCCTTCTTTATATAACTTGCAGGTTTTTTATTATCTGGCGGGTGCTATGCTGCTTGTTTTGGGAATTTCATGGATTACTGCATCTCTTGTTATCTTCCTAAAAGATGTTGGCCAATTTGTGGCAATGGTATTGCAATTTGGCTTTTGGCTGACACCTATTTTTTACTCAATATCCATAATACCAGAAAAATATCATTTCTTATTTAAGTTGAACCCTTTTTATTATATTACGGATGGGTATCGGGATTCTTTTATTTATCATGAATGGTTTTGGCAGCATCCGTTATCAACTTTGTATTTTTGGTGTGTAACTATTGTGATACTCATTATTGGGGGCTTTATCTTTAAAAAACTCCGTCCTCATTTTGCAGATGTGTTGTAAATGAAAGGGGAAATAACTGTGAATGGGCAATATGCTATTGAAGTCCAGAATTTAAATAAAACGTATAAGTTGTACGATAAACCAGTAGATCGCTTGAAAGAAGCGGTTAACTTTGCAAATAGAAAATTTCATAAGGATTTCGGCGCCTTAGAAGATGTGAGCTTCTCATTAAAAAAAGGAGAAGTGCTTGGCATTATTGGGAAAAATGGTTCTGGGAAATCTACATTGTTAAAGATTATTACTGGTGTTCTTACACCAACATCGGGCAACGTATCTGTAAATGGCAAGATTGCGGCGCTGCTCGAGCTCGGTGCAGGCTTTAATCCGGAGTACAATGGAATTGAGAATATATTCCTTAACGGAACGATAATGGGTTTTAAAAAGGAAGAAGTTGAAGCTAAGCTAGATGATATATTGGCTTTTGCAGATATCGGGGATTTTATTTATCAACCAGTTAAGTCTTATTCGAGCGGGATGTTTGCAAGATTGGCGTTTGCTGTAGCTATTAATGTGGATCCCGACATTTTAATTGTCGATGAGGCTCTGGCAGTGGGGGATATTCATTTTCAAGCGAAGTGCTATCGTAAATTTGATGAGTTTAAAGAACAAGGGAAAACGATACTATTCGTTACCCATGCTTTAGATAGCATTATTAGATATTGTACTTCCGCTATTGTTCTGAATGAAGGCAAGCTGATCAATCAAGGGTCACCTAAAGAGATGGTGGATGTATTTAAAAAGATTATAACAAGCAGCACGGCAAAGCGTGAACAGAAAAATGCAGTAACATCAGCTGAGCTGGTAAGTGAATGGAAAGAAAAGATGGAGGTCCACCCTGATCTTGTGGAATATGGTGACCGTCAGGTGGAAATTATTGACTACGGTATTTTTAATGAAACGAATCATTTAAATTCTACACTTCAAAGCGACGAGATGACTACGTTTAAGATGAAGGTTTACTTTCATCAAGCTGTTTCTAATCCGATATTCGCTTATACCATTAAAGATGTGAAAGGACTGGAAATTGCGGGAAGCAATTCTTGGTATGATGGTATTTTGACTGGCGATTATAACCAAGGAGATGAAGTGGTCATTACTTTTACCCATCAATTAAACCTTCAACATGGAGATTACATGCTGTCCTTGGGCTGTACAGGATATAATGGCGATGATCTAGTAGTCTATCACCGCCTATACGACGTTCTCTTTTTCAAGGTTGTATTATTTAAATCAATTGTAGGTATTACTAATTTGAATACCAATACTTATATTGAACGGATAGGGTAGGAAAGAGGGAGCTATGGGAGAGAATAGTTTGGATTTAAACCTGAATTACTATAGTGGCCATGATCAATATAGCGACGGGGATATTGAAGACGAGCTATTGGAAATCGTTAAGAACAATACCTCGTTTACCGACATTTTGCATCATAATACTAGATGGCCGATTCTTTATCATTTATCTCCATTAAGATGGAATCTTCTGCAATGGTACCCTTTTAAAAAAGATGCATCTTTGCTGGAAATTGGTGCAGGCTGTGGCGCGTTAACAGGTCTTTTTTGTGAAAAAGTGAACGATGTCACAGTAGTCGAGTTATCGCAGAAGAGAGCTCAAATTATTTCGGAAAGATGCAAGCAGCATGACAACATAAACATATTTGTAGGCAATATGCAGGAAGTGCAGCTTGAGAAGAAGTTTGACTACATTACATTAATTGGCGTATTAGAATACGCTGGGAAATATATTGATGGAGTAAATCCGCACGTTGATTTTATAGAGAGGGTTAAAACCTTTCTTAAGCCTGATGGCGTATTAATTATAGCGATTGAAAATAAGTTTGGCCTAAAATACTGGGCAGGTGCGCGTGAGGACCATACAGGTGCTTTATTCGAGAGTATTGAAGGCTACACCAATAACAATGGAGTGGAGACCTTCAGCAGAATGGAGCTGGAGAAAATCCTTTCTGCAGCAGGAATGACAGCAGGGAAGTTCTATTATCCGATACCAGATTATAAATTGCCAAACCAAATTTTTTCAGATGAGTATTTGCCCAAAACAGGAGAACTACGCACATCACCAAATTATGATCGCGATCGGTACTTAATTTTTGACGAACAAGCTGCCATGAATAATTTAATTGATAATGACCATTTTCCTTTTTTCTCTAATTCATTTCTAATTTTCTCTAGGCAAGGTGATAAATAGTGGAAATTTTGTATGCTAAATATAATAGAGAACGCTTGCCTGATTTTCAGACAGAGACGATGATCTACAAAGATTCAGGCCAACTGTATGCGCGTAAAAAAGCGATGACGATTCAAGCCGTTGGGCACATTCAGTCAATGGTTAATAATTATACGATACTTCAGCAGTCTATGAGAGCAGTAGAAATTGTTAAGCCAACATTGGATAAAGATTCAATTGTTTTTAATTATTCTGAGTTTCCATCTCTGGATTCTTTATTGTTTCAGGCAATTAAGCAAAATAATAGAGATTTGTTTTTTGAGTATTTAGGAATATACCGAAATATGCTCCTTCAACAAGAGCTGTCTTCTTTTGAACTATTTACGTCGGATCCATCATTTGAAGTGGTTTTTAAGCAAAAAGTAAGCATACCGGAAGTTAACTGTATGAACCATGCCAATATAGATTTAACTTTTGATAACTTGACGATAAATGGGAGCGGCCAGCTAACCGTTATTGATTATGAATGGGTTTTTAATTTTCATATTCCAATAGAATTCGTAATGTTTCGTGCAGTAACGGAGTTTTCAGTTAAGTATTCCAAGCATTTTAAAGATTTTGTTGAATTGGCGAAAGTGTATACTTTCTTAGGTATAAGGCAGGCGAATGTTCACATTTTTAAAGCAATGGAAGATAGCTTTCAGAATTTTGTTTTCGGTGAAGCCAGGAAGTATGCCTCAACCTTGAACGTTCAAAATAATTCCTTGAGTTTTTCGGAAATGGAAGCCAGAAGTCAAGAGCTTGAGTCGAAAAAACAAGAAGTCGAGGCCAGAAATCAAGAAGTACTGACTAAAAACCGCGAAATTGAACGGCTATATATTGAAAAAGAGCAGCTAAATATAGATAAGAGACAGCAAGATGAAGAATTTCGCGATCTACAGCTGCATTTAGAAAAGCTTGATGCTAAAGTATTTGGACAGAATGAGCGTATTAAGCAGTTGGAGCAATTAGCGGAAGAAAGAAATCAGACGATTTATAATAAAGAGGGGCATATTCAACAGCTTCTCGTTCAAGAAAGAAAACTGGACAATATCTATAACTCTGGCGGCTGGCGTCTTTTGAAGAAATACTACGCTGTCAGGGATTTTGCTATGCCGTCTAATAGTAGACGCAGAGTTTTTCTAAAGCTGTTCAATAAGTTTGTGAAAAATCCAAAGTTTCTAATGAAAAGTTTAAATAAAAATAATCTCAAAAAATTGAAATATTATATGAACGCCGAGGAAGCAAAGCAACTGGAGCATCGTATTGATACTTATGTGGATCGTTATGTAGAAGATTCCCATTCAAGTACAGCGGTTCAACTGTTTGAACATAAAGAATACTCGAAGCTTGAATTTGAGCAGTTTACTAGCCCATTAGTATCTATTATTATTCCTGTTTATAATCAATTCAATTATACGTATTCTTGTTTAGCATCCATTTTGGAAAATACTAAAGGAATAGCTTATGAGATTATTATTGCTGATGATATGTCCTCAGATGAAACGATAAATATAAGCGATTATGTAACGAATATTCAGGTAGTGAGGGATGGAGTCAATCGCGGTTTTTTGCTGAATTGCAACAATGCGGCTAAGCATGCAAAAGGTAAATACCTCTTTTTCTTAAATAATGATACGAATGTTCAATCTGAATGGCTCGATTGTTTAGTACGATTAATTGAATCGGATGATTCCATTGGTATGGTAGGCTCCAAGCTCATATATCCAGATGGCAGGCAGCAGGAGGCTGGAGGGATCATATGGAACGACGCCAGCGGCTGGAATTATGGCCGGTTAAGTGATCCGGCAGCTGCTGAATTCAATTATGTAAAAGAAGTGGACTACATATCTGGGGCAGCTATATTAATTCGTCATGATCTCTGGGGAACTATCGGTGGTTTTGATGAAAGATATGTCCCTGCTTATTTCGAAGATTCAGATTTAGCATTTGAAGTTAGAAAACATGGATATAAGGTAGTATTGCAGCCTAAATCGGTAGTTGTGCATTTCGAGGGGATTTCCCATGGAACGGATACTGGGAGCGGTGTAAAGAGCTATCAAGTAAAAAATAAAGAGAAGTTTATCGCCAAGTGGGAAAAACAATTAAGCCAACAATTTATGAATGGCGAACATGTTTTTCATGCAAGAGACCGCAGTTCCAGAAAAAAGACATTGCTGATTATTGATCATTATGTCCCTCATTATGATAAAGATGCAGGGAGTAAAACGATCTTTCAATACATTGGATTTTTTGTGAATGCCGGCATGAATGTAAAGTTCATAGGTGATAATTATTTCAAACATGAGCCTTATACAACGCAATTGGAACAAATGGGAGTAGAAGTGCTTTACGGTAGCCACTATGAGAAAAATATAGAAAAATGGCTTTCTCAAAACGGTAGTTATATTGATTTTGTTTTTCTAAATCGTCCGCATATATCTATTAAATATATGGATATGGTTAGAAAACATACAAAGGCTAAAGTCATTTATTATGGTCATGATCTTCATTATTTGAGAGAGCTTCGTGAATATGAGCTTACCCAAAACGAGTTTCTTCTACAAGAATCGAATAGATGGAAGAAAATTGAGGTTGAGCTATTTCAAAAGGCGGATGTCGTATATTATCCTTCTCAAGTTGAAATTAACAAAATTCACGAAATGCTTCCGGATTTAAAGGCAAAAGCTATTCCAGCTTATATTTATGATATTTCAAAAGCAAAATTGAATAGAAATATTCGCAGCACTAAAGATTTGCTTTTTGTTGGTGGCTTTGGACATAAACCGAATGTAGATGGTGTAATGTGGTTCATTTCAGAGGTTTTCCCTACTATTCTAAAATCGTCGCCAGACATGAAAATTCATATTGTTGGCTCCAATCCGCCTGAGGTTGTCAAAGATTTGGCGAGTGCTTCAATCATTGTACACGGTTTTGTTACAGATGATAGACTCGAACAATTGTATGAATCCTCTCGAATTGCAGTCGTGCCTCTCCGATATGGTGCAGGGGTAAAAGGAAAAGTAGTTGAGGCTTTATATAATCAGATACCTATTGTAACGACTACTGTAGGCTCTGAAGGTTTGCAGGAGATTGACCGTTATTTGGTTGAGGCCGATGGCAGTGAGCAAATGGCAGCACAAATTATTGAGTTATATAGCGATGAAGAAAAGTTGCGCAGGTTGTCAGAAAGCTCAATTTCATATGTTCAAAAATATTTTTCGTCTGAAACGGTTGAATCCATCATCGCGGATGATTTTATTTAAAAGGTTACGGAAGGATGTTAAACAATGATTTTTAGATCTAAGGCACCCTTAAGATTAGGCTTGGCTGGAGGGGGCACAGATGTATCTCCTTATTGTGATGAATTCGGGGGCTACGTTCTTAATGCTACGGTAGATATGTATGCTTACTGCACAATTGAAGTTACAGAGGATAATAAAGTTTCGTTCAATGCATCAGACAGAGAAGAATATGTACAATACGATGCCGTACAAGTATTGGAATATGACGGACTATTGGATTTGCATAAAGGTGTCTATAATAGAATCGTTAAGGAATTCAATCATCTTGAACCGTTATCTTTTAAAATGACAACTTATTCTGATGCACCTGCAGGATCAGGATTAGGTTCTTCCTCTACATTGGTTGTAGCTATTCTTCAAGCTTATTCGGAATGGCTAAATCTTCCTTTGGGGGAATATGATATTGCGCAGCTAGCGTATCAAATTGAACGAAATGATGTGGGTTTAAGTGGCGGAAAGCAGGATCAATATGCAGCTGCATTTGGTGGGTTTAACTTTATTGAATTTTATAAAGATGATCGTGTCATCGTGAATCCTCTCCGTATTAAAAGTTGGATCGTTAATGAGTTGGAAAGTTCCATAGTGTTATATTATTTAGGGGCTTCGAGGGAGTCAGCAAAAATTATAGATGAACAAGTGAAAAATACGCAAAATAAAAATGAAAAATCAATTGGTGCTATGCATGAACTTAAGGCAGATGCCCTTACGATGAAAGAGAATATTTTAAAAGGTAATCTTAAAGATTTCTCGGTTAATCTCAACAAGTCTTGGAATGCAAAGAAGAGGATGGCTGCTTCTATTTCCAATGATTTGATTGACCAAATATATGATGTTGCGATGGAAGCAGGAGCATATGCCGGTAAGGTCTCTGGAGCCGGAGGTGGTGGGTTTATGATGTTTATGGTAGACCCGGCTAGAAGAAGGCAATTGATAGCTAAATTGCAGGAGCAACAAGGGAAAGTCATTAATTTTCATTTCACTGAAAAAGGTACAGAAAGCTGGAGGGCATAATGATGCAAAAATATATTAATGATCAAATTGAAAATTCTTATTTGGTTAAAAAGGCGATTTTAGAGAGTAAAGAACTTACTGAATTAATTAAACAGGTTGCTGAAGTAACTACACAAGTTTATCAAAAAGGAAATAAAACTTTATTGGCGGGAAATGGGGGAAGCGCTGCCGATGCTCAGCACATTGCAGGGGAATTTGTAAGCCGTTTTTATTTTGATCGTCCGGGCCTGCCTTCCATAGCTCTAACGACGGATACTTCCATTTTAACTGCAGTAGGCAACGATTACGGCTACGAGGAGTTATTTGCTCGACAAATTCAGGCAAACGGTGTGGAGGGGGATTTATTCATAGGTATTTCCACCTCAGGCAACTCTAAAAACATTATTAAGGCGCTCAAAGAATGCAAGAAAAAGGGTATTATTACGGTAGGCTTTACCGGCAATCATGGTGGGGAGATGGCCGAACTGTGCGATTATAGTATTCAGGTTCCTTCTGATGAGACCCCACGCATTCAGGAATCACATATTTTAATCGGTCATATTATTTGTGCCGTTGTAGAAGAAACTATATTTGGCAAAGGATTTAATTAATATGGAAGCCATTATTTTGGCTGGTGGTTTTGGCACAAGGTTGAAGCAAGTTGTCGCTGATGTGCCAAAACCAATGGCACTTATCAATGGAAAACCATTCTTAACTTATGTATTAAATACTCTTCAGCAGCAAGGGGTAAAGAGAGTAATTTTATCAACGGGATACAAACATCAGCTTATTGAAGAATATTACGGCAACAGCTTTGCAAATACACTGGAGCTCTTATATTCAGTGGAAGAAGCTCCTCTTGGAACAGGAGGGGCTATTCTGAAAGCTGTGGAGTTTATAAAAGGTGATGACTTTTTAGTACTAAATGGTGATACCTTATTCAATGTCGATGTGAATCAATTAATGTTTACTCATCAAAAACATAATGCGGATATTACAATTTCATTGAAAGAAATGCATCATTTTGACCGATATGGGACTGTAACGTTAGTAGAAAATGATGTGGTTGGATTTGAAGAAAAGCGAAAAACAGATCGGGGTTATATTAATGGAGGCGTTTATGCTCTTTCTCGCGATACCTTTAATAAATATGATCTTCCTGTAAGTTTTTCTTTTGAAACTGATTTTATTCAACGTTATTTTAATGAACTGACTATTAAAGCTGTCCCATTCGACAACTACTTTATAGATATTGGTATCCCAGAGGATTACTATCGGGCACAAAGCGAGTTGGGAAATCATGAATAAGGCCTTGTTTTTGGACCGTGATGGTGTCATTAATATTGAGAAAAACTACGTTCATAAAATTGAAGATTTTGAATTTGTAGAGGGCATATTTGAAGTAATGAGGTATGCGCAGCAAAAAAAATACTTCTTGATCATAATTACGAATCAAGCCGGAATTGGGAGAGGCTACTATACAGAAGATGATTTTGAGGTTCTTAATCGTTGGATGCTGGATCAATTCGAGAAACAAGGAATATCGGTAAACAAGGTGTATTATTGTCCCTTCCATCCCGAGCATGGAGTAGGATCGTATAAACAGGATTCCTTCAATAGAAAACCGAATCCAGGGATGATATTGGAGGCGGAGGAAGAGTTTGGTTTGGACTTATCTTCCTGCCTATTGCTGGGAGATAAAGAAAGCGATATTGAAGCCGGTATTCGTGCTGGAGTAAAGCTTAATATTTTATTGCATGATTCGGCCCCTGTCTATGAAACGAAGGCGAATCAAACGATTGAGAAAGTAATTGATATGATCACTTTATTAGATGATGAAAAGTAATTTGATGATGAGTAGGCCTTTAAATCAATAAGCAGGGAGTAGCTATGAATACAACTACTGAACTTGAACTGGAGAAAAAGCCTAGAACCTTGAATGATTTATTAAAGGGAAGGGAAAATTATTTTGATTTAATCCGACTAGTGGCGGCTATATTGGTTATTTTTTCTCATGCCTATCCGCTATCGGGGAGTGGAAATGAAGAACCTTTATATCGTATTTCTAATGGTCAAATTACCTTAGGCAATTTGGCTGTGTATGTTTTCTTTATTATTAGCGGTTTATTAATTACTCAAAGTTATTTGTATTCCAATAATCTTATTACCTTTTTAAAAGCAAGACTATTAAGGATTTTTCCAGGTTTAATAGGGGTGTTATTTTTCTCAGCCTTATTGTTAGGCCCTATCGTGACTTCGTTATCATTTCGTGAATATTTTATGGACCACGGAGTTATTCAATATTTAAAAGCTGTGTTTTTGTTCCCTATGCAGTGGAACTTGCCAGGAGTGTTTGAAATAAATGCATATAAAGGCTCCGTAAATGGATCGTTATGGACGATTCCCTTTGAGTTTTTATGTTATCTCGTTATAGGCGCTTTAGGATTCTTAGGGCTTTTAAAGCATCGTTATTTAATGCTGTTACTGACGAGTGCTTTATTTTATTATTATGTATTTAGTGATACGATTGCCCCAGCAGGCGGCGGGCATTTGTTTGGATTAGAAGTTAAAACGCTATCTGAACTTCTTCTTTTTTTTATGATAGGAAGTATTGCCTGTTTATTTAAAAACGTTATATACATAAAAAAAGAATTTGTGATGATAGGAGTAGCTTTATTATTCCTCTCACTCTACTATGGGGGCTTTAAGCCCATTTTTGTAATTGTGGGAGCCTATCTCATTCTTTATGCAGCCTTTCTACCTCAGACTAAACTTGGCGTCATTACTAAATATGGGGACTTCTCTTATGGCATCTATTTATATGCCTTTCCTATTCAACAAACTGTAACGCATTTTTTTGGAGGCAAGACAAGTGAGTGGGTAAATTTTTTAATCGCCTTCCCTTTAACGTATTTGTTGGCTATAGCCTCTTGGTTTATTATTGAGAAAAATTTTCTGAAACTTAAGAAGGTAAAGCTTATTGGTGAGAAAAATTTAGATCGACTGCTCCCTAATTTCATAATAAGAGTGTGGGAAATATTACAGACAGTAATTAACTACTTATTGAATATGAACTGGTTAAAGTATTCAGTTTATCTTATTATAATTGTTATATTGTTTTTGAACTTTAATGCAAAACCAAGTGTTATTGAATTTCCCTATTTAAAAAGCGAGAGTGTTTTTAAAGATGGATGGCTACCACAAAATAATAATGAAAATTACCGTTGGATTGCTCAAAAGGCAAATATCGAGTTGGATGTCCCTAGTAATGCCAAACTACTTATTAATGGTTTCGTGCCAGAGGAATTCAAGGAAATTAGTAAAGTAAGCATATACTTAAATAATGCTAAGATCAATGATACGGATATTAAACCTGGCGAAGGGTTCTTTTTAAATATCCCGGTGCAATCATCGAGTAATACAAATTTGGTTACTATAGAATTTAATGCTGTGCATATACCATCGGAGACAAATGAAGATCAGCGTCAAATGAGTGCTTTGATTAGTAAGATACAGGTTTTGAGCTGATAAGTATAAAGATCTTATTATTCAGAAAATTGGGGAGAAGTTATGAAAGAATTGGATACAAACAAAAAAAAGTATATTTTATTTTGTTTAGTAGGAGCCGCTATCTGTTCTGTATTATTTCAATACGCAGCTTTGAAAAATATATTGGTTAAAGTGTACACTTGGCAGCTTGAACAACCGGAAACAATGAATGGAATAGGAGAAATTATTTTAATTGCATTCTTATTCACTTTAGCGATTTTATTAACTAAAAGCAATAAGTCTGTATATATAATTACCATATTAAGCGGGATTTTTTTGTATCTTCATGGTGTTTTAATAGCAGCTTTATTGAGTGTTATTTACTTTGAAACAATTATATCTATTGGTAGAGCCACTCTAAAAATTGTTTTAAGAAATAAGAAAACTAATAATAAAAATGAATATCTTGCATTTTTTTTGATAGGATTGTTGATTTGGGGTACCGTGAGTATAATATGCTCTTTATTAGGATTTGGTAGTTTTAATGATTTAAGAATAGTTACAGTAATATTATTGTTGATGAGTTTCATTAACGGTTTTAACCTACCTTTTAGTGCTTATGCCTTTATAAAATTCAAAAGCTTAACAACATCTGAAAAAATTCCTGCTACATTTGTGCTTTTATTAATACTTATACAATTTGCAAAGTCAAATACATTATTAGTATATGAATTTGACTCCATATGGTATGGGTTGAGACCTGAAGCAGTATTGGTGGGAGAAAATTCCTTTTACGATAACTTGGGTTTAGTTAGTTATGTTCATTTATATCCCAAATTTTTGGAATTCTTTTTAATTCCGATTAGTAATTTGGGGAGCTACAGCTATATTATTTCAGGAAATGTAATGTTTCTTCTGCTTTTACTCTATACTGTTTTTTTATTTTTTAGAGAATTGTCTAATACTAAATTTATTTCATTTTTTTATGTTTGTCTAATAGGATGTATCCCTATGGTTTCCAATATGGCATCGACTTCAAAGACAGATATTTTTTCTACCTTCTTAATAGTGTTGGGTTTATATTATATGTGGAAATGGTTTTTCTATTTGAGAAATCCTTCTAATGAGTCAGAAAGCATTTATTTTTGGTACGCTATTATCGCTTTTGTTTTATCTTTAGGCGGTAAGCCAACCAGCATGCTGTATGTTCCATTTATTATTGTAGGAGCAGTTATATATGGGTTTATGAATAGGAAGGAATTTAAACAGAAAATTAATTTAAAGATTAGTTGGCTTCCTCTGCTGTTGTTTAGTTTTTCAGTCTTCATATTTCTAGGAATATGTTATAGAACATATATCATTACAGGAGTTCCCATTTACCCTACATTCGGAAATGTATGGAGTTTACTTGGTTTTGACGTTAAATATCCTTTTATAATGAAAAACGTTGGAGAGGTCGCCTCATCTGATGCTTTTGGAATGATAAATATCTTTTCACGCTGGTATCATTTGTTGTTTGATCCGCAGCCATTTGGACATGTTATTATGTTATGGATGGGGAATTTTGGCTTAATATTAGTTGGTTTGTTTATTTTATTGAACCTACTGAGAGTTAAAGTGATTCAAAAAAACAACATTTTAATTCTTGTTCTACCTGTTTGTTTGGTTGGTGTTTATTATGCCACAGTTCTTCCAAACGGTGGAGACAGCAATTTTTACTTGGTTCCTTTAATTTTAGTATTAGTAAGCCTACTCAGTTACATATCTTTTCTAATGTTTGAGTATAAAAATCTCCTCATAATTTCTTTAATATTAGTTATCCCTTTTCAATCACTTATAATGTTTACGTCGCATCCTTCTTGGAGTTATGGCATGTCTCCTATAAATGCTACTATTCAAAAAAGCAATAACACAGTAGAAATGAAAAATAAGCTATTTGAATATAATGATTTAACGAAAATTGAACAAAGATTGAAAGAAGATGATGGCTTTCAAAAGTGTATTGGTTTGGGAGATGATTATTTATTAAATCAACTATCATGCAGAATGGAAACAGTAAATGCTTCGGCATCGGATTATTTGGGTAACTCCCAATTGTTTTCTGACTTGGATAATTTAAAGAAATTTTTATTATGGAGCAAAACCAAATACATTATTATGCCTCATACAATGCCAGAAGACGTTCAATCTGTGTACAATCTTTTTGATGAGTTAAGAAAAGTAGGGATACAAGATGGAAATGTCATTGAGGGAACCAAGTATGACTTAGTTATTCTGAATTATGGTATTAATTAAGAATGGGCAGTTGCCTTCGGTAGAATTAATTTTTATAGATATATCGTAACTGTAGAGAATTGTAGTTTAAGAAAGGTGACCTTAATGAAACCATATTTTTCAATTGTAATACCTGTATATCGCTCTGAAAAAACCTTGGTGAAATTGTATGAGAGCCTTAAGTCGGCACTTGAAGAGCTCGGTAAAAGTTTCGAAATCATATTAGTCGAAGACTGCGGTGGAGACAATTCATGGGGTGTGATTCAGAAGCTAAGCGAGCAAGATAACCGCGTCATTGGAATCAAATTCACTAAAAATTATGGGCAGCATGCAGCGATAATTTGTGGAATTGCAAAGGCAGAGGGAGAATGGATTATTACACTAGATGATGATTTAGAGCAAAGGCCAGAAGATATTCCTTTGCTTTATGAAGAAACCAAGAAAGGATACGATCTAGTCTATGGCATTTATAAAGAAAGGTCACATGCTAAATGGAGGAACATGACCTCGCAATTGGCAAGAAACTTATTTAATAAAGCCATTCCAAATTTGAATTATGAATATACATCTTTTAGAATGATGCATGCAAGAATTGGAAAGGCATTAATCCAATTTGAATCGCCCTTCCCCTTTGTAGATGGTTATTTAGCATGGGTTACAAATAATTATTCAACAGTATTTGTAGAACATGGAGTGAGGCAGCACGGAGGCAGTAACTACAGTGTATCCAAGCTAGTTAAGCATACGGTGAATATTTTTGTATCTTTTTCTGATATACCTTTGAAGTTTGCTTCATGGATAGGATTACTAGCATTTGCTTCAGGGTTCACCTGGTTATTAGTTATCCTATCCAGGAAAATATTTATTGGAATTCCAATTGCGGGTTATGCATCAATCATAGCTGGAGTAGTATTATTTGGAGGAATTCAGTTATTAGTACTTGGAATTTTCGGAGAGTACTTAAGCAGAATTAATTTTAAAACGACTAAAAAACCACTATATATTATTTCAAAATCTACTGAAAATGAGTAGGAGCTGCTAATGAAGATCATAATTATCGGTGGTAAAGGTACGGCTGTTAATATTGCAGATCAAATAATGGATGCTCAAATTAAGCATGGAGAAAAGACGGAGTTTCTGGGCTTCTCTATAGATGATGTTTCGTTAGGAGCATCTATAAATGGATATCCTATTCTTTGTTCCACTGCTAATCTCCAAAATCAATTTGGAAAGTATTCTGATGTAAAGTATATATACTCTCTTTACAAACCTGAAAAAATGATGGAGAGGGCTAAACTTCTTGATAGCTACGAAATACCAATCAGCAAATTTTACACGTTTATACATCCAACATCATACGTCTCCAAAAATGTGGAGATTGGTGTTGGAAATGTAATTCTGTCTCATTGTTCAATTCAAACTAACGTGAGAATTGGTAATTATAATATTATTAACTCTAATGTGGTGGTTGAGCACGATACTCAAATGAAAAATAATAATTATATTGCTGCCTCTGTTTGTATCGGGTCAAATATTAAGATGGAGAATGGCATATTTGTTGGTTTAAACTCTTCCATTAGAGAGGATATTAAAATAAACGACTATGCATTTATTGGTATGGGCTCAAATGTACTAACGGATGTGCAGTTGAATAAAGTTGTATTTGGCAATCCAGCAAAGGAGTATAAGCATGATCCTAGAACCTAGAGCTTCTGCAATTATATATAATTTGTTGAGTGAAATTCCAGATCATAAAATTTTCTTACTACCTTCAAATGTGTGTCCAATCGTTCCGATCACTTTTTTTAAAGCAAATAAAAGAATTGAATTTATAGATATATGTAATGAAACATTATGCATGGATGAAGAAGTGGCTCTACAGAAGCTTAAATTAAACTCAGAGCAATACGCTGGTGTTTTTTTTGTTCGGACATTTGGAGTGAATAACTCATTTGAGGATTTTTTCAAAAGTATAAAGGAAATAAGCGAAGATTTTATGATTATTGATGATAAATGTCTTGCTGTGCCGAATCTACAGCATGTTAGGACTTATGCTGATGTAATTTTATACAGCACGGGATATTCTAAAATAGTCGATTTAGGTTTTGGAGGATTTGCACAAATCAATCGGGATGTTAAATACAAAAAACATACCCTTCAATATAATGAATTCATGCATGAAGAATTAGTCAAAGACTACAAGCAGAATCTAAAGGAACGTTCTTCTTATATATATAAAGATTCAGAATGGCTGGATAACTCTATTGTGAAAACATCATTTGAAGAATATTCTAGGCAAGTTGAGCGAGAATATAGGGATAGTATTAAGATGAAAAACAGAATAAATAAGATTTATGCTGATAATCTTCCAGATCGTATTAAGCTTGACCCTGAGTTCCAGCTTTGGAGATTTAACATTAAAGTTCCTAATAGGGATGAAATTATTAATATGCTTTTTGAAAATAATTTATTTGCCAGCACACATTACGCTTCTTTAAAGGGGATATTCACTGAAGGCTTTTCCCCTAAAGCAGAAAGTTTACATTCGAATATTATCAATTTGTTTAATGATAAAAATTTTAGTGAGGAAAAAGCATATCAAACAGTCACTATTATCAAAAATCTTATTTGATTGCAATGAAATTGACTATTGAGGAGAAGACTATGAATACGGTATCTGTAATACAGTCGAATTATATTCCGTGGAAGGGTTATTTTGATATAATCAACGATTCTGATATTTTTATCTTTCATGATGATTTACAATACACGAAAAATGATTGGAGAAATAGAAACAAAGTAAAGACGAATTCAGGTCTGAAATGGCTTACTGTACCCGTAGGTTCAAGAGAAGACAGGCTCATAAATGAGGTAGAGCTGCCACCATCAAACTGGGCAGCAAAGCATTGGAATGAAATTAAAATGACTTATTCTAAAGCTCCATATTTCCATCAATATAAAGATTTTTTTGAGCATATTTATCTTGAGCGTGAATGGAGCAGATTATCAGAATTTAATCAATATGTAATAGAACATATATCAAAAGAGTTTTTAGGAATTAAAGCAACCTTTGTTGATTCAAGTGAATTTAATATAAAGAGTAAAAAGCTAGACAAACTGATAAGCCTGCTCCAAGAAGTAAAAACAGAACAATATATCTCAGGACCCGCGGCTAAAGCCTATATTGAAGAGGAAAGATTCCGCGAGGCCGGTATAAATTTAATCTATAAAGACTATTCGAACTATCCGGAATATTCACAATTTCATCCTCCATTCGAGCATTTTGTTACTATTCTTGATGTTTTGTTTCATACGGGCCCTGATTCAGCATATTTTATCTGGGGATGGAGAAATAATAAAGATGCGATGGAGTATTAATTATATCTTTTTATTATTGAGTGTAATTTTTCAATCCGTTTCTTCTGTTTTATCTAAATTTGCAGCTACTGATTTACAAAAAGATAGTTTCTTTTTAGTGATGCTTAATGGTTATTACCTGGCTGCAATTGTATGCCTGTTTTTGCAGGCAATCTTTTGGCAAATAACGTTGAGAAAGATAGATCTTTCGGTAGCCTATCCTCTAACCTCGTTGAATAATGTCTTTATACTTATATTCAGTTATTTTATTTTTAATGAAGCAGTTACTCTTAATAATATTTTGGGAGTGTTAATAATAATGATAGGCATAGTAATTCAGAACATAAAGAGTGAGACTAAATGATAGTGTTCGTAATTGTTATACTTGTTTTAATTAATAGTTTTGCACAGATTTTTTTGAAACTCGGAGCATTGAATATAAATGAAAAGAAGTCCATTTTAAAGTTTAATATTCAAACGTTAATAGGCTACAGTTTGTTTTTCTTATCTACAATTGTGGTTGTTTATCTTTTGAAACATATAAGCTTTAAAAGTCTTACCATTATTATATCTTTGAATTATGTGAGTACTTTAATACTTTCTAATGTGATTTTGAAAGAAAGATACACAAAACAAACGGTATTGTCGACAGTATTTATTATCATAGGGGTGATTGTTTTTAACTTATGAAAATGAAACAGTTTTTATTTAGTTTGTATTCTTATGTTTTTAACTTGTTTTATATTTTTCTTGAAATATTCCCTCCATTTATGAGGCAAGTTATCTTTAAAGTAGCTTTTAAAAAGTACGGAAAAAATAATAATCTTGATTATAAAACCTATTATAGATATCCGTCAAAAATTACTATTGGAAATAACGTTTGGATTAATAGAGGTTGTCAACTTTACGGCTCCTATCAAATAAAGGAAGCAGAAATTATACTAGGTGACAATATCGCATTAGGGCCCAATGTAGTTGTGTTTTCAGCTTCTCATGACTACCGATATTTAAATCTTCCAGATACAGCAGGTTCAGTAATTATAGAGAACAATGTATGGGTTGGAGGAAATACAACGATATTGCCTGGAGTAGTTTTAGGAGAAGGGTGTGTTATTGGAGCAGGCTCTATTGTCACAAAAAGCATTCCTCCCTATTCCATTGCAATAGGTACCCCAGCGGTAGTGATTAAAAGGAGAGAAATCATCGATGATTCTATTTAATGTTCCTGCAGTGACAGGTACTGAGCAGGCCAATATTCAGAAAGCTATTGTAGGTGGAAAGCTTTCAGGAGATGGCGAGTTCACGAAGTTAAGCAACAGATGGATGGAGAAAACATTTGATACGCCTAAAGCTTTGTTAACAACTTCTTGCACACATGCTTTAGAAATGGCAGCCATATTGGCTGACATAAAGGAAGGCGATGAGGTCATCATGTCTTCCTATACATTTGTTTCTACGGCAAACGCTTTTGTATTGAGAGGGGCTAAAATTGTATTTGTAGATATTCGCCCCGATACAATGAATATAGATGAGACTTTGATTGAAGCTGCTATTACAGCCAGAACTAAAGCTATTGTTCCTGTGCATTATGCAGGTGTTGCTTGTGAAATGGATACAATTATGGGATTGGCCGAGAAGTACAATCTAGTGGTTATTGAAGATGCGGCTCAAGGTGTTATGAGTAAGTATAAGGGGCGGTATTTAGGTACTATTGGTCATATGGGCTGCTACAGTTTTCATGAAACCAAAAACTACAATTGTGGTGAGGGAGGAGCCCTATTAGTCAATAAAGAGCAATACATAGAAAGAGCGGAAATTATCCGTGAAAAAGGTACAGACCGTTCAAGATTTTTCCGAGGGCAAGTTGATAAATACACTTGGGTGGATATTGGCTCATCTTATTTGCCAAGTGAAATAAATGCCGCATTTTTGTATGCTCAACTTGAAAAAGCTGAAGAAATAAATGATAATCGTCTTGCAAGCTGGAACCACTATTACAATGGATTGTTGGAGCTTGAAACTAGAGGTGACATCCACTTACCCTACATTCCTGAGGAATGCGAACATAATGCTCATATGTTCTTTTTAAAGTGCAAATCGATTGAAGAAAGAACTAAATTGACTCAATATTTGAAAGAGTTGGAGATACAATCTGTATTTCATTATATTCCGTTGCATTCTTCGCAAGCAGGGGAGCAATATGCTACATTTTGGGGAGAAGATATTCATACAACTTTGGAAAGCGAGAAGTTGCTTAGGCTGCCAATGTATTATAAATTGTCATCAAGTGATATTGCTAGAGTAGTAGAAAGCATAAATAGATTTTACATGTAAATAAAAATAGGGGCGTGTATGCAGATGAAAGGTATTATTTTGGCAGGTGGAACTGGTTCCAGACTGTATCCTTTAACCAAAGTTACAAACAAACATTTACTTCCGGTAGGGAAATACCCAATGATCTTTCATTCCATTCATAAATTAAAAGAAGCAGGAATTAAAGACATCTTGATTGTAACCGGCAAAGACCATATGGGCGATGTTGTTAATTTGCTTGGAAGTGGCAGCGATATGGGGGCAAGTTTTACTTATAAAGTTCAGGATGAAGCGGGAGGTATTGCTCAGGCGCTCGGATTAGCTGAAAACTTTGTTAACGGTGATCAGATGGTCGTTATTCTTGGAGATAATGTATTTGAAGACAGCATTGCTGATTTTGTGAAAGATTTTAATCAGCAAGATAAGGGAGCTAAAATCCTCATTCAAGAGGTTCACGATCCTCAGCGTTATGGTGTTCCTGAACTTCAAGGAGATAAAATTGTTTCTATTGAGGAAAAACCGCAGGAACCTAAGAGTAAATACGCTGTTACGGGAATATATATGTATGACAGCAGAGTCTTTGAAATTATTAAAACGCTGAAGCCATCTGGTCGCGGCGAATTAGAAATTACGGATGTCAACAATGCGTATATTGAAGCAAATGAGTTGTCTTATGATGTTTTACATGGTTGGTGGACCGATGCAGGAACACATGCTTCGTTGACAAAAGCAAATGCAATGGCTAATGAACTAACATTTGGTGTGGAATTTGGGAAACTTAAACTTTAAAGAGCAGGTGACGTATGAAAGTAATGGATACGAAGCTGCAAGGTGTAAGGCTTCTTGAACCTGCAGTTTATGGAGATAATCGCGGTTTTTTTACTGAAAGCTATAACGAAAAAACGGCTCAGGAAAATGGCATTCACATTAAGTTTATTCAAGATAACCATTCTCTTTCTGTAGAAGCTGGTGTACTCCGTGGTCTCCATTATCAATTAAGTCCGAAAGCTCAGACCAAGCTGGTTCGGGTTACTGCTGGTGCGATTTATGATGTTGTCGTTGATATTCGCAAGAATTCTCCTACCTTTGGTAAGTGGCAGGGCTTTATTCTTTCCGCAGCTAATAAAAGACAACTGCTTGTACCTCAGGGATTCGCACATGGGTTTTGTACGATTGTTGCAAATAGTGAGGTACAATATAAAGTTGACGAACTTTATTCACCTGAGAATGACCGGGGAATTGCTTGGAATGACCCTGCACTTGCTATTGATTGGCCGACTTCTAAGCCAATACTTTCGGATAAAGATAGTAAGCACCCTGTGCTTACCGATGCAGATATTAATTTTGATTACGAAGGGTGAGTTACTAAAATGAAAATATTAGTAACCGGCGGCGCCGGTTTTATAGGTAGCAACTTTGTTTTATATATGATTAATCAATACCCTGAATATAAAATTATTAATGTTGATGCACTTACTTATGCGGGGAATTTAGAAAACTTGCGTTCAATTGAGGCACACTCAAATTATACCTTCCTTAAGATTGATATTACTGATCGGGAGGCACTTGAACCGTTATTTGCAGAAGGAATAGATGCAGTAATTAATTTTGCTGCTGAGTCGCATGTGGATCGCAGCATTTTGCATCCTGAAATTTTTGTGCAAACGAATATTATGGGGACTCAAACTCTTCTAGATCTTTCGAAAAAATACAGCATCAATAAATTTTTGCAGGTGTCTACAGATGAAGTATATGGAACGCTTGGCGATACTGGATTATTTACCGAAGAAACGCAGCTTGCTCCAAACAGCCCTTACTCCGCAAGTAAGGCTGGGGCGGATTTGCTTGTAAGAGCTTATCATGAAACCTTTGGCTTACCTGTTAATATCACTCGTTGTTCTAATAATTATGGCCCCTATCAATTTCCAGAAAAACTCATTCCGCTCATGATTCAAAATGCCCTTCAGGATAAGCCTCTTCCTGTATATGGCGATGGTTTGAATGTAAGGGACTGGTTATATGTAGAAGATCATTGCAGCGCAATTGATCTGGTTTTACACAAAGGGCGCAATGGTGAGGTATACAATGTTGGAGGAAGTAATGAGCGCGATAACCTTCATGTGGTTAAAACCATCCTAGCGGAGCTAGGGAAACCGGAATCACTTATTACGTATGTAAAAGATCGTTTAGGTCATGATCGCAGGTATGCCATTGATGCTGATAAAATACGTAACGAGCTCGGATGGAAGCCGAAATTTGCATATGAGAGCGGAATCAAAGAAACGATTCAATGGTACTTAAACAATAAAGAGTGGATGAATCAGGTTATATCCGGTTCCTACCAGCAATATTACGATACTCAGTATAAGGAGCGCTTGGAGGAGAACGCATGAAGCAGTCTAAGCTGAAAATTATCGTGACTGGTGCTAACGGTCAGTTGGGCCGTGAAATAACGGAATGGCAGACAGAGCAGGCGGAGATTATTGGCCTTGGGCGTGATACCCTTGATATTACAAATTTAATTCAATGTCGGGAAGTGCTCAAACAGCATTTGCCCGATGTTGTTATTCATTGTGCAGCCTATACAGCAGTAGACAAAGCCGAGTCCGAACCGGACGAGGCTTTTCGTGTGAATATGGTTGGGACGCGTAATATAGTTATCGCAGCAAGGGAAGTGGGTTCAAAGCTTTGTTACATCAGCACTGATTATGTTTTTGATGGAACCTCTTCAGTGCCTTATAACGAATATGATCAGACAAACTCTAAAACGATTTATGGCAAATCCAAATTAGGTGGGGAACAGGCTGTTCAATCCCTGCATAATCGTTTTTTTATTGTACGCACGTCTTGGGTATATGGCAGACATGGCAATAATTTTGTGAAGACCATGCTTAAGTTAGGTAAAGAGAAAGATAATTTGAAAGTAGTAGCTGACCAGATTGGTTCTCCAACATATACGTATGATTTAGCGGAGTTCTTATTGGAACTTGTTCAAAGCGATTTTTATGGCATTTATCATGCTTCAAATACAGGAATATGCTCGTGGTTTGAGTTTGCACAAGCTATTTTTGAAGAGAGTGGCTATAAATTGAATTTAGAACCATGTACGACGAATGAATTTCCAAGGCCTGCCCCTCGTCCAGCATATTCCGTAATGGATCACTGTGGGATAAGAAGTACGGGATTCAAACTGTTGCGTCCATGGAAAGAAGCACTTCAGCATTTTCTTGAAAATGTTGATGTTTAACTTTTATCGAAATGAAACTGCTGTATCACTATATATTATTTAATAAAACAAATTTCAATTAATTATTGGTTCATTCCCCGCTCACTGGAAGCGGGGTTTTATCTTCTCCTAGATTTTGTTACAATGCTAGTAGAGTCGAAATTTGATAGAATGTAGGTGAGTGCGCTGTAATGATCCGACAGAATCAAAGGATTTTAACGCAATTATATATGTTGGCGGATCTTCTGTGTACGCTAATCGTTTTCTTAGCAGCGTATTGGCTTAAGTTTTACAGTGAGTTGCTTGATTATGTTCAATCCATTCCGTTTTCTACTTATTTGCTTTGGGGAACCGTTTATTCTTTCTCAGCTGTTGTTGTGGGCTTCTATTTGCAGTTTTATTCACCCAAACGCCGCAAAAACTTTTCCTATGAAGTATTGAAAATTATTCAAATTCAGACGATTAGCTTTCTTGGTTTGCTGAGCTTGTTTTATTTTACAGGCGAAGTACATATTTCCCGGGAGTTTCTTGTTATTTTCTTTGTAATGAATATTATTGCGGTATCGTTATATAGGTATGTAATTAAGTCAATGCTGTTCTCCTTCCGTCGCCGCGGGTATAACAAGCGTTATGTGCTTATTGTTGGTGCAGGCTCAGTGGGGCGAAGCTTTTACGAGAAATTGATTAGGCGTCCGGAACTCGGTTATGAAGCAGTCGGCTTCCTTGATGATTACCAGGAGGAGCATGCGGAAGAGTTTCAGACCATGAAGCCGATTATCGGCTGCCTGGATGATCTTGAGGCGAAGCTGAACGAGCTAACGATTGACGAGGTCATTATAGCGCTTCCGTTAGAAGCGCATAAGAAATACGCGCAAATTATTGAGACATGCGAAAAGACAGGCGTGAAGACGCTAATTATACCGGACTTTTTCGATTTGCTGCCGGCTAGGCCGTTCTTTGATAATTTTGCGGGTATTCCGCTTATTAATGTGCGGGATGTGCCGCTGGATGAGCTCAGCAATCGCGTGCTGAAACGTGGCTTTGATATTATTTTTTCCTTAATCGCAATTATCTTAACGTCCCCCATTATGCTAGCTACGGTAGTCGGGATCAAGCTCACTTCCCCTGGTCCTGTGTTGTTTAAGCAGGAACGGATGGGGCTTGATCGCAAAAACTTTTTTATGTATAAATTCCGCTCGATGCGCGTATCGACTGGTGAGGTTTCCAACACGCAGTGGACGGTGGAAAATGATCCGCGGCGTACGAAATTTGGCAGCTTCCTGCGCCGTACGAGTCTAGATGAGCTTCCGCAGTTTTTCAATGTGCTGTTCGGGCATATGAGCGTCGTCGGTCCGCGGCCTGAGCGTCCGTATTTCGTCAGCCAGTTCAAGGAAGAAATTCCGAAGTATATGATCAAGCACCAGATTCGCCCTGGTATAACCGGTTGGGCACAGACGAACGGGCTGCGTGGCGATACATCGATTGAGGAACGCATCGTCCATGATATTTTTTATATCGAGAACTGGACGTTTATATTGGATTTGAAAATTATCGTAATGACGATTGTGAGAGGGTTTGTCAATAAAAATGCTTACTGACCGCAGTACGGATGTGAAAGTATCAGTTATCATACCAACGTTAAATGCGGGGGCGGGATTGGCTGAGCAGGTGGAGCGGCTGAAAAAACAGACTCTGCGTCCCTACGAAATTATTATAATGGATTCTTCTTCAGAGGACGGTACGGTCGAACGGGCGCGAAAGCTGGGAACGCGGTTGATGTCCGTGCAGCGCAGTGAATTTGACCATGGGGGAACACGAAATGCGGCGGCGGCTCAAGCTAAAGGCGATTTTTTCGTATTTATGACGCAGGACGCCCTTCCTTATGATGACTATTTACTTGAAAAGCTGATCCAGCCGCTGCTGGCAGACGAGAGAACGGCCTGCTCTTATGCGAGACAAATCCCTTATCCAAATGCTGGCATACTGGAACGGCTTGCGCGGGAATCAAACTATCCGCTAGAACCACGTTTGAAATCTAAAGCGGATATTGACCAAATGGGCATTCAGACGTTCATTTGCTCAAATGTGTGCGCGGCGTACCGGAGGGAAACCTTTTATGAGATGGGCAGCTTTGACGCACCGGTTATCTTCAATGAGGATATGTTTATGGCGGCTACTTGTGTGATGAATGGCTATAATATTGCTTATGCTGCTGAAGCTGGTGTGTATCACTCCCATGAATATACGGTACTGCAGCAGTTCAGGCGTTTCTTTGATAATGGGGTGTCCATGTGCCGAAATGAATGGATTATCCCATACAGCAAGGTGGGAAAACCCGGTTTCAAGCTGGTAAAAACCCAGCTCAAATGCTTGCTGAAAGAACGGCGTTATCACTTGATTCCTGTACTGGTTGCGGAATCGGCTGCGAAGCTCATTGGCTACAAGCTCGGCATTAAGCATAAGCGGCTCCCATTATTTTTGTGCCGGCATTTCAGTATGCATAAGCTGATATGGGACCGGATGCACAGAGTCAATGATACTTCGGCAACGATGAAGCGCACTGGTTAGCACGGGACGAAAATGAACCGCACAGCCTAGCATGTCACCTGGTTTATCAAATCAGGCTGGCATGCTTTTTTTATCTTCAATGTGATTTGCCTTCCGTTTAACTTGAAAAAAATGAACGCATAAGGAAACCTTGAACCGCCGACACTAAAACAGCAAGCGCACGAACGCAGGTTATATGGGGGATGCAAGGGGGACTACTATGTCCGTTTGGTTGATTACAATTGCCCTAGCCATCGTTCTAGGGCTTTATTTACTGCAATTTGTATTTATCTTCACAATGGAATATCGTAGGCCTGCACGCCTAGCTGCCTGGATGACGATTACGATGCTGCTGCCGATTTTAGGGATTGTGCTTTACTTGCTGCTTGCACGGCCGGTGAATCGCCAAAGCAGCCATACACATAAACGGCTGGCTCAAGAGAAGCTTCTCCAAGCCGGGGAGCTGACGCAAAATGCGCAAAGCTTTGCTGATTTGAAGGCAAGACAGGAGCTTGATGGGCAAGAACAGCTATTCCGGCTGTTGACGGCTTCGAAAGGCCACTGTATTACGCTGCGCAATAAGGTCGATGTGCTCCAAAATGGACACGATACCTACGAGGCGATCTTGGCGGCGATAAGCCGGGCACAAAGCTTTATTCATCTTGATTATTATACGATACGGGATGATAGAATCGGACAGCGCTTCAAGCAAGCTTTGATCGAGAGGGCAAGGGCGGGGGTAAAAGTTCGCGTGCTGTATGACGGCATCGGCAGCATGAATCTAAGCCAGGCCTATATTCACGAGCTTAATACGGCTGGCATTCAGACAAGCTGTTTTTTGCCGCCGCGCCATGCCTGGTACGAGCGGAGGCTGAACAACCGCAATCACAGTAAAATCGTAGTCATCGATGGCAAAATCGGCTTCGTTGGAGGTATTAATATTGGCGATGAGTATTTGGGTAAAAATCCGAAGCTTGGGTTTTGGCGGGATACCCATGTGCAGCTGGAGGGAGATGCGGTTTATTTTTTACAGCAGCTGTTCAGGAGCGATTGGGCTTTTGCTGCAAAAGAAGAGCTGAGCGAAGCGCTCTATATGCCGCTGCATCATTGTGAAGGCAACGATCCCGTATTGATTACGCCTGGAGGCCCTGATCAAATCGGGGAGCCGATCTTGGAATCAGTCGTTGCTTCGGTAATGGCTGCGAAAGAAAGCATATGCTTGTCGACGCCCTATTTTATACCTGATCCGGGATTGCTGATGGCGCTTCGCGTAGCGGCGCTGAGCGGCGTCGATGTGCGAATTATTATTCCGGGCAAAGGGGATTCCCAGCTTGTATTGTGGGCTACGCTCTCCTATGTAGAGCCGCTGCTTAAGGCGGGGATTAAGGTGTTTCGCTATCGAAAAGGATTTATACACGCCAAGGTGCTCATCATTGATCGCATGCTGGCGTCAGTGGGAACGGCGAATATGGATATGCGCAGCTTCTACAACAATTATGAGCAAAATGCGCTTTTATTTGATGCGGGATCTATTTCGCAGCTGAAGCGGGATTTTCGGCAGGATGAGCGGGATAGCGAGGAGCTGAGCTTGAACCGTTTTTCGGAGCGGCCAGTCCTTCAGAAAATGGCGGAAGCTGCTGCGCATCTGCTGTCTCCATTATTATAAGCGGGCACTTGAACGGCAGGAATGAATGAACAAGTGTCCGATCGGGCATATTTTGCAAGTAGGCAAGGAGCTGTTTAAAGAAAGGAGGGATGGCAATGACAGATATGAATGATCAACCAGCAGGCGAAAACACAACTAATGGTACAGGCGTTGACGCCCAGCATGAAGGGCGCTCCGATTATTTTATGGATATTGACCGTATGGTGAACGAAGGGCTTGGAGGAGGCAATGTAACGCCTCATAACGGCCTTATTGATGAATCGACGACCGATACGATGGAGGAAGAGGGCAGATAGCAATTAAGCTTAAGGAGGGATCCTGATGGACGTTTCGCGCGCCAAGCAGATCTATGATTCATCGCAAACAATTGGAGTGCAGCTCGATGGGAAAGCCGTATGGATCGAGCATGTAGACGTAGCGAACAGCATGGCAACCGTACAGGTGGGCTCCAATCCATTAAATACGGAAACGGTATCGGTGGAGCGGCTGCGGGAAGAGTAATTCCCGCTTTAAGAGGCGCAGCCTAAGCATATCATGAAAAGCAGGGTATTTTCTCAGGCCAGCGGCCCATAGAAAAACCCTGCTTTTTTCGTATGCCCACAGGCCGGGCATCTTACCCGCCAAACGACTCGCGGAAGGCTTCGCTTAGCTTCGCTCGGTCCGTCTCCCATAGCTCGGCGATTTCAGCAGAGACGTTCTCATCCCACCAATCCACGAGCAGCTTGCGATTGCTTTTATGCTCGTGAATCCACAGCAGATTGACTGCTACCTTCTTAAAATACAAATTTTCCGCCTGATCAAGCTTTTCTTTGGACACCCACAGCTTCAAACGTTTGGCCGTACGGTACAGCTCATTGCTGCAGGCACGCCGTATTTTGCGAGCGGTAGGCAGGCTTGAGTCATGCTTCTGGGCAGTAGGCTTCATGGCAGACCCGCTCCTCTCTTTCCTCTATATGTATGCTTCCGCCCGTATGAACGTCACCTGCACGGTTTCGACTGGATGAGCCTTCCTTCGGTGTGGTAGAATAACAAACGAAGCAGTAGTTTAGAGAGGATGTGAGAGGCAAGCGTGATGGATAGCATTTCGGAGATTTTGCATACCCTGCTTTTATGGATTGAAAGCCTTGGCTACTTTGGGATTTTGATCGGTTTGCTGATGGAGGTCATTCCAAGCGAGATTGTACTCGGCTTTGGCGGCTACTTGGTGTACAAAGGCGAAATTTCCTACGCGGGCGCCGTCTTTTTTGGAACGCTCGGCGCGGTTGGGCAAAACTGGATTTTGTATGCTTTCGGCAGATTCGGCGGACGTCCCCTGGTGGAGAAATACGGAAAATATATTAAAATTAAAAAGAAGCATGTCGACCTAGCCGAAGAATGGTTCAAAAAATATGGCTCCGGCATTGTATTTACAGCCCGTTTCGTTCCCGTCATGCGTCAGGTCATCTCGATTCCTGCAGGCATGGCGAAGATGAATTTCTGGCTGTTTACTGCACTTACCGCAGCTGCTTCCCTGCCATGGGCGCTATTGTTCGTCCATTTGGGCCGCTCGCTTGGCGAAAATTGGGAAAATATTCATGAGCAGGCGAAGGATTATGTGCTTCCAGCTATTATTCTCGCAGTATTGTTAATCATTGTTTATTCGCTTTATAAATTTAGAAAATCACGTAAGAAATCAGCGTAATGCAGCCTGATCCGCATGAACCTACGATACATATAACAGGAGAAAGAGGGTAATTAATTATGAGCAAAAGCGTAGCAGAGAAATTGAATAAAGGCATTAGCCCGCAGCAATTCATCGACGGCATGGAGAAAAATAAAGAGGCTTTTCAAGACTGGTACAATCAGTTTGCATGGACGGATGAAAGCGATCGTGAATTTTTCGAATCGCTGAACAACCGCGACGATTTGCGCTGCTTGATTTTAATGGCAGAATGGTGTGGCGATGTCATTCGCAATATTCCGGTTGTATTCCGTGCGCTCGAAAATAGCGGCGTTCCAACAGAGGTGCTCATTATGGAGGAGCATCTCGATACGATGGAGCAGTTTTTGACCATGGGCGGCCGCGCGGTGCCGATCGTTATTATTGCAGATACAGGCGGCCATGTGCTCGGACAATGGGGACCGCGTCCTAAGCATGTTCAAGAAGCGATGACCGCATTCAAGCTGGAAAATCCAGACCGTGAAGCAGCGGATTATCAAGACAAGCTTGGACTTGTTCGCCAAGAAATGGGCCGCCGTTACGGCGAAGGCACAGGCTATCATTCGGTTATTGTGAAAGAGCTGCGCGATCTGCTGGAGTCGTTCTAAACAGAAGAATAGGAGCGCTGATCATGAGTGAAATGCGAGTTGAGTCATTTGCGCTGGGACCTCTCCAGACAAATTGTTACCTGCTCACGGTAAAGGATGAGGAAACAGGCAAGGAACGGGGCCTCATCATTGATCCGGGCATGAACCCGAAAGGTGTGCTGAAGCGGATTGCCGATACGCATATTGAGGCGATTTTGCTGACGCATGCCCACTTCGATCATATGGGCGGTGTGGATGAGGTTCGCAAAGCGGCAGGCTGCCCAGTTTATATTCACGATCTGGAGGCCGACTGGCTGACGGATGCTGGGAAAAATGGTTCCATGCGCTGGCAGGAAGTAACGCCGCCGCTGACGACCGATCCGGCGGAATACGCCTTGGATGAAGGGATGACGCTGGAGCTGCTGGGCGAGAAATTTCGCGTTATGCATACGCCGGGGCATTCTCCAGGCAGCGTGAGCTTTTTGCGCGGCAACGATCTTTTTTCCGGCGACGTGCTGTTCAGGCTTTCCGTTGGACGTACGGATTTGCCGGGCAGCCGCGAGCGGGATTTATACGATTCCATTCAGGGCAAGCTTTACAAGCTGCCTGATGAGGTTAAAGTATATCCGGGGCATGGCCCGCGGACGACGATTGGCTTTGAGAAGGCGAATAATCCTTTTACGCGATAATCGCTTAGGCTTTTACAAGCAATATAACCGTCAGCCAGCGTGGCATTTGCCGCCTGCGGCAGGCGGTTTTTTTGTGCTGAATCCGGTAGCTGTGCACATTTGAAATGTATAGGCGGTTCAATGATTTTGAACACTTGCCCAACATAATGGTAAAATAGGGAGAAGCCCACCTGCGGCAAAACAAGCAGGCTATGAAAATGCAAAAGGACGGTGCGTACCGCTTGGCAAATACGACGACGAATATAACGAGTGAAGCACTCGATGGACCAACTGGCAAGGTGGAACGGACAGCGGAGCAAATAGCTGCGGAAAATGAACGGATTATTAAAGGCGTAGCTGCCCAGCTGTCTATCCCGGTTACTAAAGTGAAAGCGGCTGTCGCCTTGCTGGATGAAGGCAATACGATTCCGTTTATCTCCAGATACCGCAAGGAAATGACGGGCGAGCTGGATGAAACCGAGCTTAGAGCGATTGAGGAAAAACTGCAATATTTGCGTAATTTGGAAGAGCGCAAGCGTGAGGTAATCCGGCTTATCGACGAGCAGGGCAAACTAACCGAGGAATTGAGCTTAGCCATCAATGCGTCCGTAAAGCTGCAGGAAATCGAAGATTTATATCGGCCGTATCGCCAGAAGCGCAAGACGCGGGCGAGCGTGGCGAAGGAGCGTGGATTAGAGCCGCTTGCCCAGTGGCTTTGGTCGCAGCCCCGTCAAGGGGAGCCGCTCGCCGAGGCTGCTAAATATATCGATGAGGCCAAAGGTGTTCCCGGCGCTCAGGAAGCGCTGCAAGGGGCAATGGATATTTTGGCTGAAAATATAGCGGATGACGCGTCGATTCGCTCTTGGGTGCGAAAGCATACGTTTGATCATTCGCTTATTCGTACCGAGGCACGTGATGCGAAAGCGGAGTCTGTATACGAAATGTACTACAGCTACAATGAACCGCTGCGCAAGCTGCCTCCTCATCGCGTGCTGGCGATTAATCGCGGCGAGCGCGAGGATGTGCTGAAGGTAGCATTCGAATTGTCCACAGAGCGGATTCATGAGCATGTTGGTCGTAAAATTTTACGGAATCATACAGCTGAAGCGGTGCGAAGCGTGCTCGTTGCCGTCATTGAGGATTCGTATAAACGCTTGATAGCGCCGTCCATTGAGCGCGAGGTTCGCGGTGAGCTGACGGATAAAGCGGAGGAGCACGCGATTTCGATTTTTTCGGAAAATCTGCGCAATCTGCTGCTTCAGCCGCCTGTTCGCGGCAATGTCGTGCTTGGCGTCGATCCCGCCTTCCGCACAGGCTGCAAACTGGCGGTCATAGACGATACAGGCAAGCTGCTGGAGGTGGCTGTATCCTATCCGACTGCCCCGCATCATAAAGTAGTGGAAGCGGAGCGTTTAATTAATGGCCTGATTGATAAATATAAAGTCGAGCTGATTGTCATTGGCAATGGGACGGCCTCAAGGGAAACGGAGCAATTTATTGCGAACCTGATTAAAGCCCGCCAAGCTGCGCCTGGTCTCGAGCTGAAATATATTATTGTCAGCGAGGCAGGGGCGAGCGTGTATTCGGCTTCCAAGCTGGCAGCCGAGGAATTCCCTTCGCTTGACGTTGCCGAGCGCAGCGCCGTGTCCATTGCACGCAGGCTGCAGGACCCGCTGGCCGAGCTGGTCAAGATTGAGCCAAAGGCAATCGGCGTCGGCCAATACCAGCATGACGTGAGCCAGAAGCGCCTGGATGAAAGCCTGGGCGCTGTCGTGGAGTCAGCGGTTAACCATGTTGGTGTAGACGTTAATACGGCTTCAGCGTCGCTGCTGTCCTATGTGGCAGGCATTAATGCAACAACAGCTCGCAACATCGTCAAATACCGCGAGGAAAATGGCCGTTTCGTGAAGCGGGCGCAGCTGCAAAAGGTGCCGCGTCTTGGTGCGAAAGCGTACGAGCAGTGTATCGGCTTCCTGCGCATTCCTGAAGCGGCCAATCCGCTGGATGCGACACCAATCCACACCGAGTCGTATGCGGTCGTGGACAAGCTTTTTGCCCATCTGGGCGTTAAGCTGAACCAGCTTGGCTCGGAAGAGCTGAAGCAGAAGCTGACAGAGCTTGATGTGGCTTCCGTTGCTCCTGAGCTTGGCGTCGGGGTTCCAACGCTGCGCGACATTGTGGACAGCCTCCTGCGTCCCGGACGCGATCCGCGGGAGGAGCTTCCCGCTCCTATTTTTCATACCGAGGTGCTGAATCTGGAGGATTTGACAGCGGGCATGGAGCTGCAGGGCACGGTTCGCAACGTCATCGATTTCGGCGCTTTTATCGATATTGGGCTTAAAAATGACGGGCTCGTCCATATTTCCCAATTAAGCGATAAATTCGTGAAGCATCCGATGGACGTTGTTTCTGTAGGGGATACCGTTACCGTCTGGGTACTGACCGTAGATGTGAAAAAAGGGCGCGTTGGCCTTACGATGCGCAAGCCAGGTTAATAAAAGCTTGAAAGACGGACTTGCCGATTGCCGGCAAGTCCGTCATACTTAACAGGGAATATAATGAATGACCCTGTTATGTGACAGAGAGGATGACTATCTATGCAAGCCGAGAAATGCAGCACTTTTCCCCATCATAAATGGTTTGGCATAGCGCTTCAGGCGCTCGTTGTGCTTGCTCATAAGGATCAGCCATGCACAAGCGCAGAAATTTCAAAACGGCTCCAGGTCGAGCCAACGCTGCTGCGTCGCGTGATGGCGGAGCTTGCCCGCGAGGGGCTTTTGGCAACGAAGGAAGGCAAGGACGGAGGCTACAAGCTAAGCCGTTCTGCAGGCGCAATTACGCTCGCAGATGTGTATTTAGCGCTTCAACTAGGCGAGCCTTTATGCAAAGGGCTGGAGCAGACGACTGGAGAGCATGAATTTGGACAGGAAATGCGTCAGGCATTTGGTGAAATTTCTGAAGGAGTCAAAAATAGCGCGCTCGAAATGCTTGGTCAAGGGACAATTGAACAGCTGACGAGACGGGTTTGCGACCTTAAAAAGGTAACAGATAACCAACTATAAAATAGTTAGAAATATACGATTGACAAGTGAGTAGATGGAGGACTATACTATTGCTTGTGTAGCAGATGTTTTTTTTGAAATCAACTGTGTTATATTACGCACAGTAAGAATTGCACTTATATAAACGATATTCGGAGGGAATTATCATGACTGTACAAACACAGCTGGATCAATCTTTTTATCAAGTATTAAGCGATCGCCGCTCGGTGCGCCACTATGACAATACTGCAAAAATGACAGAAGCGGAAATTACGGAAATTTTGGAAATTGCCGCTAAAGCACCGTCATCGTCGAACATGCAGCCTTGGCGTTTTCTAGTTGTAACGGACGAGGAGCTCAAACAGCAATTGCTGCCTATCTCGAACAATCAGCAGCAGGTTGTGGACGCAGCAGCTGTTATCGTCGTGTTGGGCGACCTGGAAATGTATAAGAATGCTGAAAAGATTTACGGTTCAATGGCGGAAGCTGGCCTTATGACCAAAGAGATGAGCGAATCGTTCGCTGCCAACTCGCAAAAGCTGTACACATCCATTCCAAAGGAACGTCTGCATGAAGTGACTGTATTTGATGCAGGCCTCGTATCGATGCAAATTATGCAAGTAGCAAAAGCCAAAGGCTATGATACCGTGCCTATGGGCGGCTACGATCGCGATAAAGTAAGAGCGCTGCTGAACATTCCAGAGCGTTATGCATTGAACATTTTGCTGCCAATCGGCAAAGCTTCCCAAACCGGACATCCGAGTACGCGTCTGCCGATCAACGACATTGCATTTTTCAACAAAATGTAATTCATAATCATAAACGAAGAAGCCTCTGGCAGCCACTGCAATTAGTGGGAGCCGGAGGCTTCTTTTTTTTAAAAAAGATAAGAATGTATAAGCTGCACCCTTATAAATTCTTATCTTTCACCCTAGAAACGGCAGCTTTGCCGCCAGAGGACAGCGACAGCCGTTTACGCTTGCTATGACGCTCAATGGCGAATCGTCAATTCGTTGTTATTGTCCGTATCCTTGGTGCTTTGCTTGCTGCGATAAAAATACCAGCATTCATTTAGCAGCTTAATTTGCCTGCGATCTTTCTTATGAAACGCACGCATCATTTGATTGCACAGCCACTGCGGCATAGTGGATCGCCCTCCTCCCGGTCATCCCTGATGTATTACTACCATATGGGGAAGGGCGAATGTCCGTGCAGGTCCTATTTAGCCGATTTCATCTTCGTACCATTGCTCAAGCTGAGCTTGCAGCGCACGAATTTCCGTGAGCAGCGCAATAAGCGGGTAAGCAGACTCTTTAACAGCCGCAAATTCGCGTTCCAACTCGTTAATGTAGTCTAAGCCCGAAGCAATGCGAATCGAGCTGTCATGGAGCTCTACGCGGTCACATTCAGCAATCGCATATGGAAGCGCAGGCACCTGCTCAGCAGTAAGCTTGTCCAGCTCCTTGTGCAGGCGCAAGTTAAGGGCGCTTAATTGATAGGCATGCGTATCAGGCATTTCTACAAAGAAGACCTGATCATTGTTTTTCATTAGTACAAAACGCATCGTTGGCATAAGATGATTGGATTCTCCCCTCAAAACATTCGCTGCATCATGCAGCTGTTTATTGCTGCTGTGCCATAAAAGTGCATCACTACTTGACAGTGTAGCGTATGGGCTGCAAAAATGCCAGAAAAACGAGGGAATTTGCTGCACTTTTTTGGCCCTCTTTACGGTTGTTATTTTATTTGGCAAACTAGAGTGCAAGAGAACAAATGAACAAGGGAGAATCAAGATTTATGGTGCAGACGATGAAAGACGAGGAGCTTCAGCAATGGGTGGAGCGGGTGTCCTTGGAAAGCTTTGGACGGCCATTCAAACATCTGGCAACTTTTAACGGTCGTTTGAAGGCAACGGGCGGACGATATTTTATGAAGTCGCATAATATTGAAATTAGCCCTTATCAACTATCGACGTTCGGTGTGGACGAAACAGAAAAAATAATTAAGCATGAGCTGTGCCATTATCATCTACATATTTTGAAAAGAGGCTATCGTCACCGGGATGAGGATTTTAAGCGGCTGCTTGCTCAGGTGGGCGGTTCGAGGTACTGCCAATCGCTGCCGGAGCGCCGTGTAGAGCCATTTCGGTACAAGCTTGTATGCAAGGAATGCGGGATGGAATACATGCGAAAAAGGCGGATAAATCCTGCAAAATATGCGTGCGGAAAATGTCGTGGAAAATTATTTTTAAAAACGCTTGACTTAAATTCAGATACATGATAAATTATTACTTGTCGCCGCGGTTCACAGGCAACACTGAGAAAAAACAAAATATTCCCTGATAGCTCAGTTGGTAGAGCACTCGACTGTTAATCGAGTTGTCACAGGTTCGAGTCCTGTTCGGGGAGCCACACATGGAGAGGTACCCAAGAGGCCGAAGGGGGCGCTTTGCTAAAGCGTTAGGGTGTAACAGCCGCAAGGGTTCGAATCCCTTTCTCTCCGCCATATTTTTTCTCAAAAGTGATTGTAACGGAAGGCCGTTCAACATGCCGGTCTTTTTTTTACGCCTAATATCACAGTGTGCGACATTTAAGGCCCGTTGGTCAAGTGGTTAAGACACCTCCCTTTCACGGAGGTAACAGGGGTTCGAGTCCCCTACGGGTCACCATTTATTTTTTGTTAGTGCGAGTCATTAGCTCAGCTGGTAGAGCACCTGACTTTTAATCAGGGTGTCGTAGGTTCGAATCCTACATGACTCACCATCTTTTCTTGTAAGACTTCCCTAAATGTGCGGTAGTGGTGGAACGGCAGACACGCTATCTTGAGGGGGTAGTGTCCAATGGACGTGCAGGTTCAAATCCTGTCTACCGCACCATAACTCGACTTTAAGGTTTTACTAAGCATATTTTAGATAGTGGGCATATCTGCACACGATTCTAAAAACACAAACCACTTTCTTTTCAGAACATTAAAATTCTGATTAAGGAGTGGTTTTCTTGTTGTTAAAATTTGCTATACAAGAGTTCAAGGATGACCGAGAGTACAAGAATTTATCACCTAAAACGATTGAATCGTATCTGATGACCTTGAGGGAATTTCAAACGTATTGTGCTGAACAGGAAGTTGTTAGTGTCGAAGATGTTACGCAGCCCATAATCAAATCGTATCTGATTTATTGCCAAAAGGAACGAGGTAACAATCCGACTACGAGAAATTCAAAACTTCACTCAATCAAGATTTTCTTCAACCATCTTGAAGAAATCGAAGTTATCGAATCCAAGAAAAATCCAATCAAGAAATTGTTCTACGTTAAAGAAGATATTAAAATAGAAGCATTCAACGATAATCACATCAGCCAGATGCTTAACTACTACCGCCGAATTAAACAACGTGAGAGAACGTTCCATGCATACAGAGATTACACAATTATCATCACGTTACTTGGAACAGGAATCCGTCTAGGCGAACTAATTAATCTCAAATGGAATGATGTGGATTTCAAATCTGGAACTGTTACTGTTTACGGTAAGAAAAGGGAACAATCTTCAATTCCCCTTACTGACAAATTGGTCAAGGAACTTGCGGAATATCAAGTTTTCTGCAAACAGTATTTCAAAGAGTTATCGGATTATGTTTTTGTAAGTGACCGCAAGAATGGGAAGTTAGCGGTTGATGCTGTTAAGTCAATTTTCATGAGATTGAAAAAGGCAATGGCTTTCAAGGATGTTCGACTTTCTTGTCATACGTTCAGACACACTTTCGCCCATAGAATGCTTATGAACGGTTGCGATATTTTTACACTCCAAAAGATGCTTCGTCATAGTCAATTGAACATTACCCAACGCTATCTTTCAATATGGGGTACTGCTCTGCGTGACCAGAATCAAAAATTTAATCCACTCAATAACTTAGATGTATAGGATGGATGAGTATATGACGATTGAAATTTTGAACAACGCCATCTCACTTCACCGCGTATTGTGTATAATGGACGATGAATCCTTTAACAAACTCTTTGCCATCACACAAGCCCATTTGCGACTTGTTAAAGAGTATGGAGACACAACCTTGACTGAGCGTAGACAAGCTATACAAGCCAAAATGGAGTGTCTGAGAGCAGGAAGGGAATTGTTGTTGACTTCCTTTGAGCAGGGGGTCGTAAAATGAGCGAAGACTTCGAGGAATACGAGCGACTCGTATGCCGCGAGGATGAATTGTGTTTTGAACTAAAGACATATCAAGAAATAATTTCAGAATTGTTGATGCTAGTTCATAAACGAGGTACTAGCGTTCTGAATTTGGAGACTGTTGAGGAAGTTATGACAACGCTACATATGGCAGAAATTGATTGTCGCACCGAACTGTTAGATACACGGCTTGAAAAAAGCATTTTATCTTACAATCTAGGTCGGGAATCATAGGGTGATCGATCGATTTTGAACGTCTCCAGTAGCTCGTCCATCTTGTGATTTTTGAACTTGCTGCCGTAGTCTGTTTGTTAAATGCCCGTAAGCTTTGTAGATTATCGTTCAGTACATGGACTAACATTGAAAGAGCCTTATCAGTTGCTTCACCTGATAGGCTCTTTTGTACGATTTCTAGCACCGTATATTGTAATAATCTTCTCTTGAACTCTGCTACTGTAGCTTGGTTAATGTTAGTAGTACATCTTCTATAATAAACGGCATTAAAACTTCTTTGTTGCCCATATAAGCTACAGGTGCTAGCGCTATGCCTAATGAGAATGAAGATGGATTGTTTGTTCAAGTCCTTTTGAACTGGAGGATTCATATATAATATGAAGTAATACTAGGCATATCAGGTTTTCGGCATATTTTTTTAAAAAAAGTTTCGGTAAAAAACTCAATTTTAATCATATATCATTAAAAAAACCAATAAAAATAAGTTAAAATCAAATATTTGACAATATAGAATAAGTGTGCTATAATAATTTCAGTGAAGAAGATGTTCCGTCGAATAATTTATTTTGAATAGGTAGTTAAAGCGGGGAGGAAACTCCTCGCTCCTTTTTTTTGCATTTTTATGAAAATAATATTGGAGGTTTACAGAATGGGAAAAGAGTCAAGAGAGAATTACAGAATTAAACGAATTATGAAGTACATCAAATTAGGGGAATTATCAGACCTTTTAGATTGCGATCTTGCTATGGTTAGCCGCTATGAGGATGGTAGATATAATTTGTCTAAAGAGAACGAAGAGAAATACAAAAATTATATTGATTCACATCAGGGGAGAATAGAATCATGAGTGCATGCTTAGTTATACAAACAGGACAAACCATTATTATGGGTTCTGATGCAGCTATTTCAACAACAATTAATGGACAGATTTATCGAGTAGATGAATCAGGTGTGAAGCTATGGAAAGTGGATAATATGGTTATCTTTTGTTCAGGGAACATGAAATATGCTTATCAAATCATGGACATTTTCCTTAGCCACAAAGATAAAAGCGTATTAAATTTAGGGTTAATTGTAAAAGAAGTTTGCTTAGACAATACAGCTATTCCACTAGAGGTATTGATAGGTATTGTTCAAGAAGATTCTTCTCATTTGTATAGCATTTCTTCATCAGATAACTTCAGAATTGAAGATCGTAGGATGGATGATACGAATGGTGTTGCTATTTGGGCAGCAGGAATTAAAACAGTGGAGAGCACTGACAAAGCTGAGCAATATCTTTTACAAGGACAAAGTATCAAAGAGGTATATCAAAATGTATACAATGATATTTCCTTTGAAGGGGTTGGTGGTGAACTAGTTGTTTATCAGTTAACCAAGAACGATTGCAAGAAATTAATACAATCAACGATATTGGAAAAACAGGGTATGAAGGTTTTGACAGAGCAAATCTATCTTGATCTTTGTACAAAAAGTATGATTATTGGCGAAAGAATAATCGGAAAGCTTCTTGCTGGTACGAATCTTGAAATCGATGCATCAGACGTACATGGTCAACAAATATTTAAGGTTGATGGTAACGGTGTAACCATCCAAGGTGGCAAGCTAACCGTCACAGGAGGGATTCCAGCAAATCAGCTTGATCCTGCTTATAAAAGTGAACTAGTGCAGCTAATGAAGCCTTACAATGGCGTTACAATCGACTCAGAGAATGGGCTATATGTTATGAAATCGGATTCTACAATCAGAACAATGTTGAATGCTACAGAGGGTTTCAAGTTTCAAAAGAATGCTGGAACAATATCAGCGCCAACATGGACTGATATGTTGTACTACGATGTGAATACTGGAAACCTATTCATAGATGGTGTTGTTAATGCTAGAGATTTGAAGGTTAATGGAGCAAGCGTACTGACAGGGGATGGAAAGTTTAAGTCTTCATCACTGGAAACGCTGTATGTAGGCAAAAACGTATTTATTGCTCCTGAAGCTAGGATTTCGTGGACTCAGGTAACAGAACAGCCAACAGCAGCTCAGCTGGGTGGAGTAATGACTAATTCGCCTAAGATGACGTACATTGATGCAAATGGTGTCTATACAGGTACTGTGTCAGCTGATCAGATTAATGCAGGTAAAATTAGATCGCAATATATTGATGTAGAGGATCTGAAGGTAAATCGAATTTATAGAGAATATAATGACAGTTCAGGATATTTGCAACTATCGGAAGCTGGGGCTGCTGGGCAATCTTTTGGAGATTTGGAACTATGGTTTAGTAATGAACGTTGGTTTAGGGTCTATAACGGTGGAGGTGGAAAGGCATACTTAGACGTACAGGACAAATCATTTTTGGAATCGGATGGAGCAACTACGACAGCACTAGGAAATTGGGAGTTTAAAGGAAAGGTTACAGGAGTAACAGCTACATTCGCGTAAAAATTGCTGTTACTACTTAATTTGATGAGCAATTGCAATCAAGTAACGATGGCAGGAAGGGCATTCCTTTCGTAGGAGTGTTTATTCATGCAATTTAATGAAAGCGCTAACTAAATATTATCATTCTGAGCATCTATCTAAGGGTAGATGCTCTTTATTATCTATAACAGGAGAAGAGTACAATAAAAATTAGGAAAAAAAGGAAGAGTACAATTATCGATAAGATTTATGATCTGTACGTAATTCAAAACAAAAAATATCTAATTCAAGATCAATCAGGGAAATACAATACTATAGTAAGTGGGAAAAACGGTGTTTCATTACTACAACATGTAATGAAGTACCATATGAAACGGGTACATACCGTAGGAGTTTTTGGTGGTATAGTGTATTCCAAGTTCATTTGCTTTGATGTGGATTACACTGATCCTGAATATGCTAAGTGGATTACATATAAGCTTGCGGATGTGTTGAATAATGTAGGAATTAATCAATACTATATCAGCTTTAGTGGTAGTAAAGGTTACCATATCGAACTGTTCTTTAATGATTTGATTGATATCACTACAGCGAAACGATTTTATAGTTTTGTGTTGCAAGAAGCTGGGATACAAAAGTCGAATGAGGGTAACGTAGAATTTCGTCCTACCGAAAAGCAGGGAGTCAAACTTCCCTTAGGCATCCACCAGAAGAGTGGGAACTATTGCGGTTTTTGTAGGGTTGAGGATGGATTACATGTAATGGATAGTAAAGAAAGTGAGCGTTACTTGTTGAAGATTGAAAAGATTAGCATACAATTGATTTTTAATATATTGGAGCGTTCATCAGATAACATAGAATATACTACAACGCTTGATAAACCAGCTACTGAAGAAATGGTAACAGCTGAGGAGGTTATTGCTAAACATAGAGATTTGTCTATTTACGCTGTTTCACCAGATTCAATCATTGATAGTGCAATAGAGCTGCTGAAGTACGGATTACAGGTAGCTGGAACTAGGCATAATTCTTTATTTAAAATAGCTTTGTACTTGAAGTATCAAGGTAATGATGAAGAACAAACAGTACAAAAGTTGAATGAATGGATGGACAATCAGAACAAAGCGTATTTCAGAAGTGATATGATTGACTGTTACAAGGACATTCATGAAATAGTTATGTATATCTATTCAAACGATTCGACTATTGTACCTAAGCAAAAAGAGGTTACAGTCACTTTTAAAGAAATTAATTCGATTATAGAACGCTGTAAACAATCAAATTGGAAGATTCTAACTTACGCTATGCTTGTACATAGTAAAAGATACGCCAGGAAGGACGGAGTGTTCTTCATGACGTTTAAACAAATGATCGAAGCAACAGGTCTTGCAGAAAGCACAGTTGAAAGGAATATGAACAAACTTGCTGAAATAGGAGTAATTGAAATTGTTGAGCGTAATCGTATACAGAGTGGTACGAAGATGAAAAAACCTAACCTTTATCGAATGAATTTGGTTTTGGATAAGTTAAGTTCCAGCCCAGAAACAGCAGATACTTTAACAATACTTAAAGGAAATGAGAATAATGGCGTATTCATTTCATCAGATGAAAATGCTACTACCAGTATTGTTGCTTGTTTTGACTACTACTATACTAAATCTCAATTAAGAAAGCTGTTACCCAGAAGGCAGTTTGTTAGCTTAACTGGTTGAGAGTGGGCGTTAAGGTGGATTGTAGTGGGAATGAAAGAGCTAAGGCATGCTGGTAGTGCTTTGTAAAGCGTTAAAAAGATATAAATACCTATTAACCCTCATTATGTACACAAGTTAAAAATCAATAGAACGGCTATTTGGTGTGAGTTGAGATACATTCTTGAATTTTCTTGTAACATAACGACTAAGCGAATAAGGATAGTTTGAGAGAACATGTATTAATCTTATTAAAATGACTAACAGGAAACATTATAAATATATGCTCTCTCCACCTCGCTCCTTCAATTGTAACTATTGGGAATGAGTTAGGTGGAGAATTCTACCCTAAGTAGTTAGCACTTGTTAGAGGGCGATATAGGATGTCTAAATTATAGAATAGGCAAAGCGTGTTATTAATATTTGAGCTTAATTATTATTCTTAAGTCGATTTATTTCTGCATTAAGCGCTGTGTTTACACGCTCTTCTCCATATTTATTATCTAAATATAGTTTTCTAAAATAGTTTTTAGCATTTGTGTGGTTCATTTGTTGAAATGTTAGATTAAGCCCCCCATTAATGGCAGCTCCAGCCATAGGTATAATCATACCCAACTCTTTTTGGGTAACAACAACACCCAAACGTTCAGCAACTTTCTGAATTAATTTAATAAGCTGAGGGCAAGATTTTTCTACAACTTCAGACGTTAATTCTCCAGTCATATCTTTAGCAAACTTTACAGCAGCTCTAACTTCAGCAACCGCAGCATATTTTGTTGATAAGAATCCTTCATCTGATGAAGAAGAGGTAGGTGCCATTGCTGATAAAATATGTGGGATATTTATTGGATCAATGGGGGTATAACCATATGAAGTTGCAATTTGGCTTATATGTCGTGACATAAGGGTCATTGATGCTGTTACATCGGCAGTTACAGTAAGAGGAGCTAGAAGTCCAACAGACACGGTAGTAGCTAGTCCCATTGCAACACCCTCTACTGAAACAATAATGCCATTACTGAGGTCAAATGTATTTGCAACAATGTCCATTTCTTTTAAGGATAGAGAGCGAATATCTTCTATATGGTTAATGCTTATTTTATGTTTTTTAAAGTACTCTTTACGAATAGCATTATCATTTGTTAAAGTCATTGCTAACTTAATAGTACCTCGCAATGATTTTTCAATTGTCATGTCAATATTAGAGATTGCCTTCTGTACATGTTTATTCTTTGATGAATGTGCTACTTCCATAAGTTTAGCTACAGGTCTCCCTGCTAATTCAAGGAAAGTTTGAATTGGATTTTTATCGAAGCTGTTCTTTGCTATTTCTTTGATAACAAACTGTTCATATTCATTAAAATCTATGGAATCAAAATCTATCATTGAGGCGTCCTCCAATTGATTTAATGCTAAAATGATCATTCTTTAAAAGTTGTGGTTCTTGAATTGAGTTGTAGTTCAAAAGGAGTTTTGTTATCTTTTTTCTTTATACTTATTATTCATGGTGGTCTTATATGTCTATTCCTTCATTGTTGAATGGAAAATAATATTACGTTATCGTCATAATAACATTATTCATTATTTAAAATGTGGATGAAGAATATTTATATTAAGTCTTTGGTTAAATCTTTTTTGATTAAACTGTTTAACTTTAGTTGTTTAGCTTCTAAGAGCTTGAAATGAAGCAAATCAAGTTTGTCATCAGGAAAAATAGCTTTAGCTTCAAAACAGATATCTTTAATTTGATAAAGCATTGAATTTAAAGGCTCACAATTCTGATAATTGAAAATTGTAATATTTCTGCCTCGTTTATAGAGTGAACTGTTAAATCTTACTCCATCCATACCTAATGTTTTAATAAACTCAGCAACGTATTGAGTAGGTATGTAACTTTTTTTGTTAGAATTTGAAGGTTTTGAAAAATCGCTCATTATTAAATACATGAGACATTCTTCTACACCACCTAATTCATTCAATGATTCATACGAAAAATTCACAACTGTTAAAGGTGATTTTACTATTATCTCTGCAATACTAACCACGCTCTCTAGAAATGGTCTTACTTCTACCATAGCGGTATATGCGTCCTCTGCTGTATAGAGATATTTTATAAACGAGGGATTGGCTCTACCATCATTTATTAAATCATTATCTAATGGAACAAAAGATTTTTCTTTATTGTAACCGTAAAATCCAGAATCTCTTTTATTCATTGTTTGATAGAAAAGACGTTCTAAGGAAATTTGTTTGTCTTCAGGATTATTCATTACTTTATTTTCAAGTTGATTAAGATACAAAATCTGATTAAGATTATCCTCGAATATCCTAGCTCTATACAAAATTGTTTCCGATTCAATTACTCTTTTGTTTGCCTCAGCTAATTTTACTAAGTAGTCTAAGACAGTATGTTTGATAATAAATCTGTTTTTATATAAAACCTGTAATTTAAAATCAGACCATAGTTCGTGTGCTTCAGCAAAATCAGCATCTTTTATCAAGTAAATTCTCCTTAATTGTTAGTAAGCACTACCGCCACCCTAGTGTTGTTACATTCACCGTTAAGATATTCCCTGCAATCAATAAATAGCTATAAAGCGAATAACAACAAGGATATCTTCGTTAAAAATTTAACGTACTTGCATAATATTCTGTATATAAAGTCTGAGTTTTATATGAGTTATTAATTTTTAAGTTCCTGTTCTTTTTCTGGGAATTGAATAAGTAAATCTTCAAGTTTCTCTACTAACCTTTTCCGAAGTGAGGAATCAGTTATTATAATAGTATCTGATAATTCTGTTGTGATCCATTTTAATGCTCCAATAAAACTTATCGTTATGATAACAAATAACGATATACTCCAAAGTAATGTTGCAGCTTCACCGCCATTTTGAACATTCTTAAATTCTAATATTACAAATTGTATCCATACAGGTACAAGAAATGAAATAAGTAATCCTGGTGCGACAAACGGTGGTAATTTTTTTCTTTCTATTTCTTTAACCAGAGTTGCTATAAGCAATTCGATTTTTTTATAAGTGTACAATTGGTGCAATTTTAAGTAAGAAATTAATTTTTCATTTTGGATGTTTGCATATTCCCCTTGGCGCCAGTTTTCTTTTCTGATTTGTATATTGTACCTTTTTTCTAAAACTTTTTTTGTGCTTCTCTGAACAACAAAAGACATTGTAGCTAAGAATAAGACTGACATTAAGAAAAATATTATGATGTTAATTAACTTGATAGAGATAAAGTAAGAAAGGATAAGAGAAGAGATTAATAGCATGCATGAGAATATAGTAAATACAAATGAAATACTGAATACAGTATGTCTGACACTGAAATATTTGAATACAAGTGCTTTAGTAGTAACATTATTTTTGTAATAATGGACTAGCTTTTCTGTCATGGTGTTCTCCTTCTCTATGTCCAAGTTATTTTCGTGTTTAAAACTATGTTCCTTTAACATGTATTGGCCGTTTATTGATCCACATTTGATGTGTAAAACTTTTGATTTAGCCATTCATATTCCCTATCAATTATGTTGTGACTACCAATAGGTACATAGAGCTTGTTGTCCTCAATCCAAATTTTGTCTTGCATAAACCCAGACAACTCAAGATGAAAAGGGTCTACTTTGGTTAAATCATAAACAGGAGTATAAGAGATAACCCAAAACATTCCTAGTGAAAAACCATCACTGATAGCAATGATAATCTTATCTCCAGTAGTCTTATCACCAAAATCATGTGTTGTTGCTTGCACAGTCAAAGCGTCATTGTTTAAATCCCCATAATCATTAAATATCAAGCCATCAGCATCCTCCACTGGTAAAGGCAATCCAAGAGCTTCTTCTTTAAAGATAACATTGAACCTAAAAGAATTTGGGTGTCCAATGCCCAAAACCAGTTCAGCTTTTTTATTATTTTTTAGATTTAGTGGAAGGATCTTGTCATTTTGAATGTTGTCAGATGTCCACTCTACAGAATCATTAAGCTGCGTATCTGTTTGAAAACTTCTTATATATATTCGTTCAGAGGTGAGAGCAGGTATTTCTTCTACATCAGTTGAAGTTTTCGTAATTGGCGAAGAGGTTAGACTTGGTTGTTCTTGTTTTGATGTAATATTTGTTTGTTTCAATTGAGGGAACTGTAAACCCAGATAGTTATTGAATAATCCAACTGCGGTGATTTTTTCAGAATCACTAATGGTTGAAGTACACATGTTTAAAAATACGTAGTTCTTACAGGTTGTTATATTTTCTATAATCATTGTTCCAAGTAGATCAATTCCAAGATTAACCAAAAAGCTATTGCTTTCGTTTTTGACTTCTTCTTTCAACCATTCACTGTATTGCTGCTTATTAGGTACACTAACAGCAGCAACTACAAGTAAAAATAGGATAAGTATCATAATGTACTTTTTCATAACAAACCACCTATTAATAATGAATTTAGAATTCCAGTTAAACGTGAGATTTAATGTCAGCAAGCTAAATATTTTGCTTCCTTTCCTATGGTATATGTTAGTATGGGTATAGGTAATTATAACTATTTTTTAGTATTAGTGGAATGCCCCTGTGGAATTTACTTGGAGAGTATGGAACTCAGCTGATTTTAGTATATTTACTGAAAGCCCTTTTACAGTAGTACATAAATGAATATGTATTGTCATTATTAAATAACAATTGATTGAATTAATTAGATTAAGGGGTCATTTGATTGGAGGTTGCAGCTGTAACAATGTAAACAAGATGATATGTGTTAAGGTCTGTAGAACTTAAAGTGCGTGAAGGTATAGATGCAGAAGGATATCAAAAGAGAACTTTTCTTAAATTAATTAAATAAGAGACTTTAAATCTAAAGGAGATGACTATGTTGAAGATAAAGGAGTATCCTTCTTGTGTAATCAGTAGGGAATGTCAGCCAGTCCATATTATTGACGGAATAGAGGCAAGGTACTGTTTAACTGTTACTATTAATGAGAGCCACAAGAATGTATTAACATATATAATGATGAATCCTAGCAAGGCAGATATGGATCAGTCAGATGTTACAGTAAATAAGGTAATTTGCTTTGCGTCTGACAATAAGAATGATAAATATCAGATTGGTAAGGTTCGTATTCTCAATCTTTTTGCTTTATATGAACCTAAATCCACATCACTACAAAGTTTGTTAGACCAAGTTATGCAACATCCTACCGAATATAATAGATATTACAACAGGAATAGGTACACTATAGACAATGCAATATCAGATTCAAGATATATTGTTCTTGCATGGGGAAATGTTCCCAAAGGTATGAGTGCAAATGTTCATAATACAGAGGCTATCTTTATCTATGATTGTCTTAAAAAATATAAGAAATTGAATTCAGTTTATGTATTGAAATCATCTAGCTCCTATCATAAAACAATATTGACTGCTACAAAGCGTCCACGACATCCAAATCGATTTAGTATATCTGAGTATGTGAAGTGTTCCTCACTTTCAATAAGGGGAACCTTCTTAAAATTAGTGTGTTAGACGACTTGAAGCAGAGACAGGCAGATTGGGAGATAAAAAAGATAGATGAAAGCTGAAACGGAAACTGAAATATGCAATATAAATATGAACAGGTGCTCAAGCGCTCTCACTTCATGCGATAAAATGGGGATTATCGTTTATCTTCAAAAATCGAGTGGAAGGTCAAATTAAAATTGATAGATACATATAGTGATATTTCAGGTTTGGAGTGAATTTATTGCTTTTTGAGCTCAAGAAATAGTGATATTAAATAATGTATAGTTTTAAAAAGAAGATTTTTAATTAACCCAAAGGATTGATTTTATGATAAAAAGTATAGTACTTCCTTATCATTTTAAAAGGGATTATTTGATACTAAGCGATGATGAAGAATTAATTGATAATCTATCGAAAATTAATATTATGGTTGGAGAGAACAACTCAGGTAAGAGTTTATTATTAAGAAATCTATATAAATTAACGAAATTTGAATATAGGTTGAATGAGGACATAAATGCTAAACTCTATACACTTATAGAGGGTATTTTAGACTTATTAACAATTACTTTTTCAGAGTACTGCGTTGATGATTATGACAATATTCTCAAGGAACTTACTGAATTAAAACTTCCAGAAACATTATCTAGTTCCTCTGAAAATTATACTAAATTAAAGCAGTATGCCGATAAAATGTTGAAAATGAATTTTAACGGAATCGTAATTAGGAATGACTCATTTTCCACAGAAGCTTTACTAAATTCGGAAAAGATTGAAATCGTAAATAAAATAAATGTTTTAGGGAAGGAATTAAAACACGACATAATAAGTGTAATAGGTGACATAAATGAAAAATACGTTAATCTGTATATTCCAATGTTAAGGGGTTTAAGACCTGTAGCGGACAAAGACTGTTATTACAATAGAACTTTAAAAGATTATTTTGATGAGCAGGTTCAGTATTCACCAGAAACGATGATATTTACTGGATTTGAAATGTATTCAAAAATTAAAGAACTAAGGTTAAGTAAGTTTGAAGATAGGAGAAGATTGGATAAGTTCGAATCATTCCTGTCACAAGAGTTTTTTATGGATAAGAAAGTAACTTTAACAGCAGATAAAGATTCAGATGTGTTGTTAATAAAGATTGGTACTGAAAAAGAACAACCAATATATAATCTAGGAGATGGTATTCAGTCGATAATATTGATTACATTTCCCTTGTTTTTTTACAGATTAAAAAAATTGAATGTTTTTATAGAAGAACCTGAATTGAATTTACATCCTGGCTTACAAAGAAAGCTGTTAGATGTACTTTATAGTAATAAATATTTTGATCATTGTCAGTTTTTTATCTCTACTCACTCTAATCATTTTCTTGACCTTACTCTTGATTTTTCAAAAGTTTCAATTTATACAGTGAAAAAACAATTTGAGAAGGATTCTAATGATTTTTTTGATTTTGAGGAGAGACCTAGATTCATTATAGAAAATGTAAGTAATGAGGATAATACAGTTCTTGATATGCTTGGTGTCAGGAATTCTTCAGTTTTCTTGTCGAATTGTACAATTTGGGTCGAAGGCATAACTGATAGATATTATATCAGACATTATTTGAATTTGTATCAATCACATTTAAAGATGCCTGAATCTCAAAAACTGTTCGAGGATATTCATTATTCATTTGTTGAATATAGTGGAAATAATATAGTGCACTGGTCATTCTTGGATGAAGAAGAGTCAAACAATAAGACGATTAATGTTGAAAGACTTTGTGGACGATTATTTTTAATTACAGATAAAGATGGCGGTGAAGAAAAATTACCGAGACAACAAAAATTACAATCCAAGTTGAAGGAGCGCTACTATTGTCTAAAATCAAGAGAGATTGAAAACTTAATAAGTAAAGATGTTTTAAAAAAAGTTCTAGCAGATTACGAAGGTATAAGTGTAAGTGAACTACTTTTAAAAGATTTTGAAGAAATTGATTATCAAGATGAACAATTAGGTGTTTTTTTGCAAAACATATTTTATAATTCCCCAATGAGAAGAGGGAGCTATAAATCTAAATCGGGATCGGTCAGTAACAAAATTGATTTTTGTGAGAGGGCAATTAAAAATATAATTAAATTTGAGGATTTATCTGAGGAAGCAAAAGAGTTAACAATTTTAATTTATACATTTATTCAAAAAATGAATGCTACAAAATTCACTGAGAATGTTAGTAACTAAATGAATAAAAATACAATGATATCTTTCAGTAAAGTTAGGGTTTAGTTTAAAGTGATAAAATTTTGTTGTCGCGAAATTAGGGTTTTGCGACATAGGCTGCTTAGAGCGAGTGTTTAATCAATTTGTATTGTATAATTAATCTTTTGTATGAATTTATATGCAAGTTGCATTGAAGAGTAATTGGATTTCAAAAGCATGCACAACAGATGAATTATAAACCTTTACAAGTGTTCAGTATGTACAGGAGCTGCGCTGGGGTTTGTAGGTCATATTGCCAAGCAACAAGAGAGCGTATCAGGATAACGCACCTACGCTTGTTAAAGAAGATGATAAAATACAGTACACGTGAAAAGCCCTCCAGAGAGAGGGTTTTTGTTTGGGGATATAAACTCAGATTGTGGGGGGGTGGTTTTCGGCAACAGAAACTAATTGGAATTCTGTATAGGGGCTAGCACATCAGCAGCGCGAATATTTATAACTTGTGCTTATTTCTCTGGAAATGTCAGGTGATTGTATGCTTTATCTGAGTCTTTTTAATGTACCCATTGAATAGTGTTGTTCAAAAGAACTTGTTTTTACTGTCTGAAAGTCAACATCAAAAACTATCCAAGAGTGTCCTTTTTCAAGCCACAGCTTTGCAAAATTAAACATTTGAATAATTTGTTCATCATTCGGCAAAAAATCTTTTCTTGAAATCAATCGAACTTCTTTCCATCCGCTTCTGTATAAAGCATATCTCCTTTTTTTCTCATACGCATCAAAATCGTCAATAGTTTTTGATTTGAGTTTAACACTAAGATCGTGACCACTGCCGTCATATTCAATGTAAATTTGATTGTCAGGATAGGCGATATCTAGAGACAGTTGTTTAACTGGGAAATTGAGTTCGCCCCCAAGAAGATAGTGAATATGTTTTTGCTGTTGGGAACAAACTCCCGAATCGTTCAGATACATTGTTTTTTTTGTGCGAGTTAGTTTGCAGTTCCAGCAACGTTTTCCAAATTGAAAATCCGCAAATGCTATTTTGCTCTCATGACCACACTCACATATATAACTTAATGGTTCATGTACTCCCTTATATTCTGTAAAAATTGGTTGGCAATTGTTTGCTATAAAATAGTTCCTGACATATTCAATATCATGTTTAAAGTGTTCTGATAGTTTGTTTAATCCACATGATGGGCAGCGTTTGCTTTGATTTTTAAAATTTGAAAAACAACTTGTAGAGATTTGTCCACACAGGCAAAGATAAGTTAAAGGCTTATTAGCGCCCTTATATTCTGATAGTAGCTTACATCCGTAACTCTGATAATATTGATCGACAAAGCTTTGAGTATATTTCATTAATCCTGTACAGTTTTTACAGCCGTGCTTGCGATTTTTAAATTTATTAAAAGTGATTTGCTGAATTGTGTTGCATTTGCAAATATACTTCAGGGGGCTTCCTGTGTTTATATAGGTGGACAGAAGAGTACAACCCTTCTCTTTGAAAATAGATTCTACATACTCTTGAGTAAACTTTGTATTATTGGAACCCATTATGAAGCCTCCTTTCTCGTGCGGGAACAGTTAAACCGCTAAAACATTGGGATCATCGGATATAAGAGTTATTTAAAAGTAATAAGTGAGCTAGTAATTCTGCCGCTTACGTTGTCTTAACTTTAGTTCCTTATACATCTCATCCCACTCAGGTTCTTCAGCCCATTCATCATCTTGCTTGACAGTTTTAGATTGTGAATCAGCATGTTCTCTGATTGCATCTTTGTGTTCCTCTATAAACTTTTCGAAGTTAGCATTTCGTATATCTCTGTTTTCCTGTGAATGAGTCATCATATCACCTCGATATTCATATGAGAAATTAATTTAAATATGATTCAAATCAATAATAGTATCTTTTTGTTCGAAAAGCAATGTTTTTTGTTGGTTTATCTTGAGTCCTTAATCCATTATTTAGATTCATTTTATTTAACGCTTGTTAAAATATTGTGAAATTCAATAATTCATTATTATTTATTTGTGGAAGTGAATTATAAATGAAATGTTGATTAATCATTTTTCTTCTTAAAAAGTGGGACATTTCTTGATTAGTAAATTGTGATTCTAAATGAAAATTATTTCTCTTTAGGAGAAAAAAAGTCGTAACGCCAAAAAGCTCAGAATGGATTCTGAGCTTCAAACCTGTTTTTGACTAGTGTGGATGTCATTTAAAAAATCATGGTGAGCTATTCAAATTTATCTTAAACGGGTTAGTTATCTGGATTTTCTAACTCAATTTCTATCAATTTAATCAAATCAGAAGCTTTGATGTTTAAAGCTCGTGATAGATCAAATAAGGAAGTAACGGTAGGTTGGCTTACATTCCTTTCGAGCATTGAAATGTATGTTCTGTCTAAGTTGCCTTCAGAAGCTAAATCCTCTTGTGACATGCCCTGTTTTAATCTTAATGATTTCATGATTTTGCTAAAAGCTAAGGCTTCTTTACTAGGTTCATTTTTCTTTGTTCTATTCATACCAAACCTCTTTTTAAACCATTATCAAATTGGTTTGGAAACTATGACCACGTAGCATGCTATTCAAAATGGTTTTAAATAACTATTTTTGATGTTATATTAGAATTATTCAGACGAAGGATGGGGATTAGAGACATGGAAAATAAGAAAAGTCTACTTAGTGTAGATGAAAAAGCAATTGAAGCAGAAGAGTTTTCAAAAGCTCCTCTGGTTCAAAAATTATCAGTATTCACATGGTGGATACCACTTCTCTTAACGATTTATTTATGCTATAAGCTTCAATTTTGGTGGGGAGCATTAACGCTAATAGTTTTTATTATTATGTTGGGGTTAGGACTAGCAATAGATACGAAATCAAAAGATAGAATCAAGAAACAGAAAGAAGAAGCCCTAGATGAAATAATAATCGCTAACGGAATAACTAGCATGAAAAAATATGTTACTGAATTTGATGATTTTGCTGTTGTAGTGGATGAAATTAAAGATCGTCTTTATTTTATAGATTATGAAGTTAGAGAATTTTCTTTCGCAGACGTCCTAGAGGTAGAAATGATTGAGGATGAAGTGCAAATTACGAAGACCTCTAGGGGGAGTCAATTAGGTGGGGCAGTAATTGGAGGGCTGCTAGCTGGCGGTGTTGGTGCAGTAATTGGTGGAGTTTCAGGAACGAAGATAACTTCCAATGATAGTGTAAAGAGAATATATATGAAGTTCATAGTTGATGATACGAAAAGACCCTATGTGACTGTCAATTTTCTAAATGAGAAGAGGGAAATATCTAAAAAAGATAAAAAAGCTGAGAAGGCAATAGAAGATGCTAATCACTGGTATGGATTAATTAGCGTTTTGATCAGTAGAGCTGTATAGGTACTATTCAAATTGAGATTTTTATTTTAACAGACTATTGCTGATATGAAAGCTTGGATGGTACTGTCTAGGAAATAATATTTTTACGCGAAAGCATCGCTAATTCTTGGGCAGGAACTGTCCTTGATTTAGTGGTGCTTTTTTACTTTTAAGAGAGGATAGTAAAATTGAAGAAAAAAGATATTCTTTCGGATGCTGATCTCCAGAACTGTATTTACTTTAAGCAAAAGGTTGAGGTACGAATTGCTGGAGTATTCGATAATGTTTGTACTATAATTGATTTTGTCGACAACATTGTTGGCGTAAGAATTTTATATTGCATTATTACATAAAATTGTACATTTCTTATTTTTTAATAATTTATATGAATAGACTTAGATGTATTTTAATGGTAGTATGGCAATAGGATGGGGCTTGCTTTTCAGAATTATTCGATAAGTTGTGTAGGGATTTGCGGTTAGAAATATTATTAAATAGTTCATAATTGAACAATTTGTATTGGAGGAGTCGGAGCAAATGAAGATGAACGAGTGGCTTTACACAACCAACTATCAGACATTTGAAGAATGGCAGAACCTTGTAGTGAATAGGGGGAAAGTATATCCAGCATTAAGGATTCCGTATGATGAATGGCTGGAAAAGTATATTGCGAACATCAAAGATGTACATCAGGGAGAGGTTAAAGATTTGTTGAGGTGTCTATTAGAGCCTTTAACACGCAATCAAGATAAAAGTGACTATGAGCTTAACCAGATGATGCAGAAAGTTGCAGATGTGAAAATTAGTCAGCATGCTGTAAAAATGGCGAGTAGCGAAAAGATAATCCGACTTAGTAAAGAATTAGATGCTTGGGAAGGAGTTACATGGATTCTAGAACTGCTTCCAGCAGCACCATACAATGCAGTTCAAGCACTTGAAAGTTATTTATATTCACAGCCCAATCTCCCTGATGATCGTATCATTGGAATAGCGCAATGCATAGAGATTATCTTTGCCAAGTTTATTCACTGCGAAAACTCTATTGAGAAGCTGCTGACATTAAAATCCGTGGAGTTTGAATGGTTTATTGAGTATCTGTATGACCGTATGGGCTATGACACCTTGTGGACTAAAGCCACTCGAGACGGTGGAAAGGATATTATAGCAAGAGGTAAAAGACCTGACGGTTTTGAGCAGGTATATGTAGAGTGTAAGCTATATAAGACTACACGACTTACTCTACAGGCTGTACAAGCATTTAGTCGTGTTATCAATAAGAATGAAGTGAACAGAGGGGTCATTTTTTGTACTGGTTATGTTAGTGAAAATCTAAAAAAAGAGGACAAGAGGATACAGATATGGTCGTATAAAGATATGCATACGCTCCTGAACGCTCATTTAGGAAGCGATTGGATTGATGACGTAAATACAATCGTAGAAATCCAAAGGAGAAAGTATGGATAACGGTCATGTACTAAAATGAATATTTTAACTTAGACCGCTGTAGCGGTTCAATAATAAATTGCAATAAAGTCAATTAGTATAGGGAGTTATAGTTTTTTATACCAAGAGGCGGTTTTGAAAAATGTTATGGTGGAAGTTGCTGGCACGGTATAAGAAGGGACAGTTTTTATGGCTGTCTCTTTTTTGTTTTCCAAATAATCTAGCGATATTGACCTATACGTGGTAATATTTAACTGTGTATAAACTTCAAATTTTGACAAAATACGAGTCTATTGTTTTGGGGTGGGAGCAATAACGGCATTTATCATAATAGGCGCTTTACTCTTAATTTTATTGTTTGGGAATATAGTCTATTCAAAGACAAGTAGAAAAGAAAAATCACAGTCAATTACAGCTATACCAGAAAGTTATGATTTGAAAACGATAGGCATTGTTGAAATAGACAAAATGGGGGATGGCTCTGAATTTGAGATGTATTTGTATAGGCTACTTATTGAGTTAGGCTATTCTGGAGTATACAAGACTACAAATAGTAGAGATTTTGGGGCAGATGTAGTGTTCACTGATCGAGAGGGCGTTAGAAATGTTGTACAGGCTAAACGTTACTCAGTAGATAATCCAGTTGGAATAAGCGCTGTGCAAGAGGTATTCTCTTGTATGCGGTACTACAAGGCTAAAAAAGCTCTTGTAATTGCATCAGCCAAGTTTACGGAGCCTTGCGAGATTTTAGCAGGAATCAACCATGTGAAGCTTTTAGATCGAAGTGATTTAATAGCCATGATTAACGATTTTAAGCAAAATGATATTCAGAGAATAATGGATAGAATTGAAGCAGAGCCAAGGATGATTCTAGAGTCATGGAGTGAGACAAATAGCGATGTTTTGCATGAGATTAGGAAGGATTATAAGGCAGAAAGAAATGTTAAGGAGATGATAGGTAGATGATTGTGCTTTCAGCAGTCAATACTGAGTTTAGTCTTTCGCTAAATATAACTATCATTGCAATGGTAATTATTTTTATAGTGCTGTTGTGGTTAGGATTGAATTTTGTCTTTAACAAATGGTTTATGCCGATTTCTGAGAATTTTGGTAGTGTTATTGGCTCGAAAATTCATAGAGGATGGGCAGTAACACTTTTAGAAGTAGTATCATTACTACTGCCATTTGTTTATACGGTGTTGTTACTTATAACATACTTTTCAACGGGTTATGGGAAGAGCGAATTTATGGTTTATTTCTTAATAATATCAATTATATTCTTCTTCCTAATGTTAGTTACAACATCTACTTACACCGAGTTTAAAAAGCATCATCTTGAATATAAGTCGTCTTTTATTGCAGGGCTGAAAAAAATATCGCAGTTGTTAAAACTTGATCGATTCAAAAATTTTTATATTATTAATCGCTTCATGTTGCTAATGGATCAGATGTTAGATTTTCTAAAGGCTATTACAATTCTTTATCTATCATTAATTCTATTAGTCAGCTTAAAGTGGTCTGATAATTACTACTTTTTATTGTTGTGTTTCGTTCCTCTATACGGAAACTATTGGGTTTATTATGTGAAAGTTGCTACAGTCAATTCTAAAAAGGATGAAGTATTTATCAGAAGAGTTGTTATGTACACTATAATGATGGCATTCGCTGTATACGAGTTGTTTTCTACATTCCAAGCAGTAGTATACGAAGTCGAAAATTCTGATGTATATGCATTTTTACTTGCTGGTTCAGCGGTTCTTTATATTGCTTTAGATAGGATTCTAAAGGAAGTAACAGTAGATTATTTAGTTTTCAAGGATGAACAGAGTAAGATCAGTAAAATATAAGGGGTGAAAAAATGAGTCAGCGAGTGATTACAAATCCTAAAGTATTTATCTCATACAGTTGGACAACACCAGAACATGAGGAATGGGTCGTAGAGTTAGGAAGAAGATTAAGAGAAGATGGAGTAGATGTGATATTAGACAAGTGGGATTTGAAGGAAGGGCAAGATATTTTTGTGTTTATGGAAAGTATGGTAACTTCGGAATCAGTAGATAAGGTGCTTATTATTTGTGATAATGGGTATCAGAAACGTGCTGATAATAGAATTGGAGGTGTAGGTACAGAGACGCAAATAATAACGCCACAAATATACAAAGATGTTAATCAAGAAAAGTTTATTCCCATTGTTGCTGAAAGAAGTGATACAGGTGAGGACTTCATTCCAACTTATATTGCAACTAGACTTTATATTGATTTATCGTCATTAAATATATTTGAAGAAAATTATGAGAAGCTTCTTCGAAATATATATCAAGTTCCTTTGCATCAAAAACCAGCATTGGGAAAAGCGCCAGCATTTTTGCTTCAAAGTGAAGAAGCTCACTTTCAAACAGCAAAAGTTATTAGACAGATGAAAGTAAACGCGGACAAATATCCTAATAGAATGAAGTATCATTGGAGTGACTTTGTAGAGAATTTTTTTGAGTCACTTAGTGAATTTACTATAGTTGAAACCAATGACATTAGTATGATTGAAGAAAAGGTTTTTGACCTAATCGGTAAAATGCGTCCTTTAAGAGATGATTATGTTGATGCACTTGAGATACTGCTTCTAACCGAAAAATTGGAATTAAACCAACTTGTTGATTTCTTTGAGAAAATTTATTCATATTCTGAATTTCAGGGGAATGGCTCATTTTATGATGAACAATTCGATCATTACAAATTCCTAATTACTGAGTTGTATCTGTACACAGCTACAATCTTGTTAAAAGGAGAAAAATATGAGTTTTTAACAAGGTTTTTAACTAGTGAGTATTTTGTCGAGAGTAAGTATGGGAATCAGAACACCAAAGATTTTATTGACTTTAGATTTTATATTAAATCATTAGATAATCGAAATAGAAAATTAAATTCAAACAAGCTTAGTTTGCATGCTGATTTAATAGTGCAACGTGCTTCTGAGAAATACAAGAGAGATTTGATAATGTCTGATATTCTTTTGTATAATCTCTCAAAACTTTACTTTTTTGATGAATCTGCATTGAAGAGTGTCTGGTTTCCAAACACTTATATATATCTAAGTGAAGTTAGAGTATTTAAGCTGTTTACCAAACTTAAATCACTGAGTCATTATGAAGAAGTGAGTGCATTGTTTAACGTTAAAGATATTGAGGATTTCAAATCAAAAGTTGTAACTATGGAAGGGGACAGAGGTTACTCTGGTAGATTTGGAAGTATACCTTTAATTAGAAGTTTCATTAAGCCAGAAGATATTGGGACTAAGCCTTAATAAAAATTATCATAGTGGAGCAAATTAAATGTAACTAAATTAAGTGACTTATAAAGAGGAGTGGACGCTTCTGGTGTGCTATGACGCATTCCAGCTTAGGTGTATGGCACTCTGATAGGAGTTGGATGAAATGCTTGATGATAGGATTAGATTACGTTAAACGATACATGATGGCGTATAATAAGAACAGCACTTAGTCTTGTGGCTAGGTGCTGTTTTTGGTATTCCCGCTTCCACTGAACGTTTCAAGCATATCTTTCAATATACGATAAACCATTTTAACTTCACCAGTATTCCTCTCTTGAATAAGAGCATTGATAGCTTGCAATGTTGCTTTTTTATCTGCTGTACCTTCCAAAACCTAAGAATCATCAAAGTTGAAGATTTGCATGGGATTAATTCCTAAGGCATTTATTACTTTCTCAAGTGAATCAATTGAAACATTGCGTTTGCCAAGCTCCATGGAAGATAAATAGCTACGATGAAGGCTTGCTAGTAGGGCTGAACTGTAACACACTATCTTCATAATTTCTCTGACGACTTTACATAGTTCGAGAACCACTATATAATTTAAGTTAATGAACTGAAGAGTAAGTGGTCAACCTTATATAAAGCCTTATAGAGCGTGCGGTAGTGGTGGAACGGCAGACACGCTATCTTGAGGGGGTGGTGTCCAATGGACGTGCAGGTTCAAATCCTGTCTACCGCACCATAACTTAAAACTTCCAGAAGCCTTGATATTCAAGGCTTCTTTTTATTTTACAGTTATTTAGGGGATGTGCAAGCAAGCTGGAATCGGTCTGCTGCACCTTGCATAGTGCATATTCGAGAGCAATTTCATCTGACGAGGGCAGGGGAACCGCAGCCTGTGATTGTTGCTGAGGCCAGGAAACGAGGAACATTCACTTCTTTTTTTGGAGGACTGAGGTTCCGCTATTCTGGCTTTTAAATCGATTTCATGCCGTAAGCGGACAGGAAAACCGTTATCGCTCTCATTATCCCGTCAAAATGGCTATTTGCTGCGCATTAGCGGCTCCTGAGTCCGCCAACTATGTCTTAACCATGATTTTGTTAAAATAGCGGCTCCTGAGTCCGCCAACTTTATGATGGGGTAACGGGTTACCCCCTGTTACGAAGAACATAGAACAGCCTTTTGGCACATATGTTCACATTTATGAGCTGTGACATTCCCATTATATAGAAGGAATATAATTGATGCTGGCTTCTATCCTAATCTCGCTCGCTTTCGTTGCATATACGCCCTAAGTAAAATTTAAAAATGGCTTGACTTAAGCCAAGCTTGCCGTAGGCCTGACGATTATCTCATTCACATTAACATCAGATGGCTGTTCAATCGCAAGCAAGATCGCTTTAGCAAAAGGAAATAACGGCGATGAGCCCGCTGCAATTCCAAAAGCAATTAAGGCTGCAAAAGGCGCGCGCTCTTCTACTTTTTGGAGCAGCCGCACTTTCAGATGCGGGTTTTCAAGTGTCCTCTCGAGGCGATTGAGAACTGTACTGAAGAATTAAAATATTTTTATGGTTGTTATTCTAACGAAAAGGTTACCTACATAAGTGAAGGTACAAGATATTTCAATGAGAAGTGCCTACCCTTACTTCATGGAGTGATTGAAATGAAAAAAGTATTATACATTCCGCTCGACGACCGTCCAGCGAATTTGGACGATATTATTTTGCAAGGCAAAGCCGCTGGTATTCAAGTAATTGTGCCGCCAGTAGGAGATATTCGCAACCGCCTCGATTCCCACATGACGACAGACGGAACGCTTGTGACCGGTACCTCTGGCCCGACGTTCGGCAAGCCGGAGCATATTCGCCGTTTTATTTTTCATCATGCTTCCAAGGTGGACGGTTTTATAATTTCTCTGGATATGCTTGTGTATGGCGGGCTTATTGGGAGCAGGCGCTTGCGCGCTACTGCTGAAGGTACATATCCTGCATATGACTCGCAGACGACTGAGCTGCTTGATGTTATTCGCGAGGTCAAGCAGGCTTATCCGTATAAGCCTATTTATGTGCTCGATACGATTATGCGGCTTGCCTCTACCGTCTTCGTAGACGGTCTGGCGATGCCAGCCTATACCGAGACGCGTACGCTCATGCAAAAGCCGCGTAAGCCGGAGACGGAGCTGCTGGCTATTTTGAATGGCTACGATATTCAGCCGGATGGAACGAGCTTCCCTGATACCGTCTATGTGGATAAGGAGCAATATTATAATGCGAAGCGCCATAAATTGACGACGACGTATTACATGCTGGATCAGCTCGCAAGGGAGGGCTATATTGATTTTGTCGCCATTGGCGTTGACGATGCCTATATTGACGGGATTCAGGCGAATGAGATCGCTTTTGTGGAAAATCGGATTAATGAGTGGCTTGGCGGCACGGATGGACAAAACCCAGAGCGGGCTATTATTTTGCCGGATGCTGATGGATTAGGACATTCCTTGCTGGCTCGCATGGCGAAAAAACTATATTGTGTGAACGGCAAGCCGCGCTTTGCAATCCGATATTTTGGCCCGGATGGCCGGGCGATTGTGAATCCCTATGAATATATGGATGTTCATCAAAACCTGCTGCGCCATATCGATATTGTGGGCGGGGAAGCGGTGGACAGCTGCGAAGGCATCGAGAGCGATATAGAAATCATTGCGATTACCGCGGTTGACCAAGCGGGAAATGCGGTGAGCCGTGAGGCTGAAAATGCGGCGAATATGCGGCCGACGATTGTGATTGATTTTACAGGCGGCGGCGCGGCAAATGCGGCTGTTACGACGGCGCTGCTAGGCAGCAAATACACGGGCAGCCTGCTTGGCTATAGCGGCTGGAATACGGCCGGCAATAAAATCGGCATGGCACTTGGCATGGCTCAGTCACGTTATGCCTGCCTGACGATGGAGACGCATGCGGCTGTGCTCGATGCGGCCATGGATGCACACGGCTCGCTGCTGTTCAAGCGTTTTCTGAAGGACTATTATTACAAGGTTGTTACAATCGCGGAAGTACGCACGGAGTCTCGCGGACGCTCGCCATATACGAATGTGACTGCGGATCAAAATATGCGGCTGTTCAATTCCACCAGCGACTTTGAGCTGTTGACTGCGCTTTTGCAGGGCCGCATGCAGACAAATACGACGACACTTGCCCAGCAAAAGGCTTTCGGCATTGGCTCAGCGTCCCCGGCCTGCGCGATCCGTCAAATCCGTGATGGAAGATGGTCGCTTGCGCCATATACCCGTGTCGTTTTGAAGCGGGATAATCCAAAATTTATTTGGGACCGCGCTTTTGAAATTACGGTGGAGCCAGACATCGTTTTGCGAAGACAACATTATTAATATTAAGCAGAAAAAAGCCTGGGTGATTGACATTCCTTATCAAAAGGAAAGGAGTGTCAATCATCCAGGCTCAGTTTTTAGCTAATCTTAAAGTAAAATCTTAATGAATATCAATGCTGCTTAAGCCAAACGATCCGTCAGCGAAAGTTTGATATTTAAAATATACATAGGTGCTACTGTATGCAGAAAAATCTTCGGGTATAAAGTTAAAGCTTACATCCATACTATAAACGCTTTTATAAGGAGAAATACCATCTTTAATATCAGAAACAGTTGCATTTTTCAGAGCGGCTGCATATTTTTTGATCGTGTTTTTATCATTAGCTTTTTGAAGACCTTCTACTGTTTCCTTGAATAATTTTTTTGAATAATCTTTACCCTCGAAGTACTTGTTAGTTTCGGTTTTATCTTCAACATATTTATCTACGTAGCTATTAAACTGACTGTAATCATTTGTTTCCAAAGCAGCTGAGAAATATTTGAGTAGCTGCACTACTTGTGTTTTGTTTTCTTTGCTTACACTGCTCAGAGTCACATTTGCTGGCCAATTTGTTTTAAAGCTGGATGACGATGTGCTGCTAGGAGTAGGCGTTGTAGACGGCTTCGCAGTAGGAGCAGGCGTTGCAGTCGGTTTTGCAGTAGGAGCAGGTGTAGCAGCTGGACTAGTACTTGTACTGTCAGTATCGTCATTATATGGAACACCTTCGTTTGAAGAAGAAGTTCCACTAGCTGTAATTTGAATCGTTTGTGAACTGCTTTCGTATTTGACGCTGGCACCTACAGCCTCGGATACCGCTCTTGCCGGCAAATAGGTGTAGCCGTTATACACAATAGGAGCCATTACTTTGCCATTGTTATCTTTAGGTGTCCAAGAAGAACCATTAACAAGGAATTTAATATCGTGATTGAGAAATACTTGGATTTTCTCGACACCACTTGCTGCAAAAATACCTACTGTTCCAAATACCAAGCCGCATGCTACTAAAGATGATACAAAAAAAGATTTTTTAATATACACTTTATATCCCCCTAAATATGAATGTATAGACAAATAGAACTATATGACGAAGAATAATGAGAATTTAATCCTAATTATGCAGTTATAAAGAACTATTATCTGTTTTTGATTATATAGGATATACGAATAAGAGTATATATCTTTTTTCCTAATTGTTGAACTGGAGGAAATGTTTCAATATTGACTTGCTATAATCAACTATTCAAACAAACACAAAAGCAGCCCACTCCCTTTGAAGAGTGGGCTGCTTTTGTGTTTGTTTCGATGCAGCATTGTGGCAGGCACCAGGAATTTAACGGGATGGGCGGGTAGCGGGCTTGCGTCTACTCGGCGGCTCCCGTTTCCGGCTCGACTGGAGCTGGTGCTGGATGCGCGGCAATATACTCCAGCACATTATAGGTCAAAACCGCTGCTTCGGCGCGGGAAATTTCCTCCTTCGGGTGGAGTTTGCGATCCGCGTCAAGATCCGCTATTTTCAGAACGAGCGCTCGTTGAACGGCTCCTTGATACTGTACGTCCAGATCGGCTTCATCGGCGAATTCCAAAGGCTTAATGTTGATAAGCGGCAGGTTGTTTGTCACTTCGGCGGCTTTCATCAAATAGTGGATAAATTCTTCTTTTGTCCATGGCTTGGCGGGGTCAAGATCGGCTGGCAGCTCAAGTCGATTATTCGCAGCAATGATTAAAGCGTCTGCATACCAGGCGTCATTGTTAGCTTTAGCGAAGTAGTCAGTCGCTAGCGGCGCTTTGAAAAATCTAATGTTATCGATGTTCAAATTCAGTGCATTCACAATCAATTGAATACCTTGGGCAGCTGTGATGGATGCATCCGGTTTAAACTCGTCGTTACTCACGCCTTTAACGATTCCCCTTTCCTGGAGTGAAGCGATTTTATCTTTAACAGAAGACTGATTAACGTCGGTGAACGGAGTGGAAGCCGCGAAGCTATGGCCAGCAAAAGACAGAGCCAGCAGAGCAGTAGCGGATAACATCACAAATTTATGTTTGATTCTCATTGTATATCACCTCTATGTGAAATTTTTGTTGCCGTTTATACCGTATCAGACGAGACATGACCAAAAAGGTTGCAAAAAACTTTTCCGATATAAAAACGAATCAGCTGAACACCTGTAGAATGCCTTATATTTTTTTGTGAAATGCGTTTTGTCGTTCGATTGCGGCAGTTTACTTGCGTTTTCGTTGAATATACCCTGTAAGCAGCGGATATCCTTTATACAGTCGAATAAATATTTACTGTTGACAGCATAGGATTATTTGCTATAAGATGGGAAACAATTGACGAGGATTAAATGCAATATTAACGGATGTTGTTGACTCCATATTAACTTAATCCATTTAACATAATCAATCGAAGGAAAGGAAGTGCACGGCGCATGTTAACCATTTTATTATTCAATCATGATAGCAAGCTTGAACAACCGTGGGGCTCTGAACAGAGCAGCCATCTTTTTGTGCAGGCCGAAAATGCGAACAGCCCGTGCAGCAGCCTTTCTCCTATATGCTTTCGACGCCAACCGGAAGGGAACCAGGTATTCGCCTGAGCCCCTGGATGGGTAGGCTATTGAAGGGGAGATGAAGGACTACTGCCGCTGAGCAGTAGTCCTTTTTTTTTATTTGCTAAAGGAATATTTCAGATGGAGAAAATCATTCATTAACGAAAAATGATTCGATTTTCCGTGTGTCATTCATGAATATAAGGTAATAAAATCAATAATATAAACTATTTTCATTTTTTGAAATAAAAAGGGTTGACTTGTTAAAAGTCGATATGCTAGTATGAGAAGCATCAAGTCGAACATGAATTAAAGCGTTAAAGCATTGAAGTGAAATGCGTGATCGGTAAGCCGATTCCATTGCGAGACCAATAACGAAGAGGAAAGGAAGGTGCAGGAAATGAAAAACACAGCAGAACAGCTTATGAATTGGCAAGCGGAGCTTGATTTACATCAGTATGAGCAAGTGCAGAGCGGAACAGTTAAGCATCAGGCGGATGAACAGCAGCATCCAGCTTTAGAAGAGATGAATGAAAACCTACATGTTGCCTGCATCGAACCGAATATTCGTTGTTTTTGCGTATCGCAGCCGGACTGCTCCATCCTGAACAAAGGGGGAGAAGCGGCAGCCTGATCTTGAAGCACGGGGTAGAATAATTCCGATGATTCATTATCTGTATACGTGAAGACTACTTGCACCCTTGGTGAGTGGTCCGTTTGTGTTTTCTCGTAACTTAGCTGAAGTAGGCTGAAGTCGAGGAGGCAAGGCGGAGCCGAGAGGGAGAAAGTAGTTTTTTTATTGCAAAAATAAGAACAAACGTTCCTTTTTTGGTTTGATTCAGTAGTAATTTAATTAAGGCGCATTCGGCAAGCGGCTAAGCCACACGACTTTCACTCGTGGATACGGCGGGTTCGAATCCCCCATGCGTCACCATGGAGATTATGGTGAAAAGGCAAACACGTCAGGTTGTGGTCCTGATAAGTACCGGTTCGAGTCCGGTTAATCTCCCCAATAATGCCCCTTCGCCTAACGGTAGGGCAACGGTCTTTGACACCGTGCGTCTTGGTTCGATTCCAAGAGGGGCAGCCAATTCGATAGAGGGGGACATGTCCAAGGCAGGCGATTCGGAGTCCAAATCCGAATGAGGCGGGTTCGATACCCGCGCCCCTTGTTTTAAAAAGCGATTATTTAATTAAGGCGCATTCGGCAAGCGGCTAAGCCACACGACTTTCACTCGTGGATACGGCGGGTTCGAATCCCCCATGCGTCACCATCACTTTGTGCTTCTGGCGGAATTGGCAGACGCGGCGGACTTAAAATCCGCTGTTCATTGGACAACTAAGGGTTCGAGTCCCTTGAAGCACACTAATCCAACTAAAGAAGGGAAGAAGCCTAATTGCTTTACAGGTGACGATGATGAAAATAAGAAAACATCTTCAATTGATTCACGACATGGAGTTTCACAATGTATCGGAAAGACGCCTAAATCTGGAGCAGGTGCATGATCGCATTGTCCGTTTTATGTCGCTTGATCCACATGCAAATTACAATTTCATGATCGGTACCGACTGCCAGGTGCATGCAGGACATACGACGATGATTACCGGCGTCGTTATCCAGCGTGAGGGCAAAGGGGCATGGGCCTGCTATCGGCAGGTCGTCATTCCGCGGGAACTGAAATCCATTAAGGAGAAGCTGTCGCTGGAGACGTCATATAGCGAGGAGGTAGCGCTGTTTTTCGGTGGCGAACGCAGGGCGCAAATGGAGGATATTGTGCTTCCTTTTGTTTACAAGGGCGCGTCCTTTGAAGCGTATATTGACGTCGATGCCGGAACCGATCCGGCTGTCAGCAAGACAGCTGCCTATGTGGCGGAAATGGTACTGCGTGTGGAAGCTATGGGGATGAAAGCTCGTCTGAAACCGGAAGCAATTGTCGCTTCTTCCTATGCGAATCGGCATTCCAAGAAGCCTTACCGCTTCACGGCAAATGATGTCGTTGAAATATAAATAATAGTAAAACATAAATATTCTTGATTAAAAACAAGCAGGCGTATTCATGCGTCTGCTTTACGATTGATGTACGTTTTCTGCACGTTTGCTATACGGCTGGCGCTGGTTGGAGGCTAAAGAAAAGCAGCTTATCTAACGGTGCCATGCTGTCTATTACATAAAACCGGAATAACACCAAAACAGAGCTCCGATTAAAAAAACGGCAAAAGGGGTAATCTATGGCAAGCGCGATGCCAGAAAGTCTGGCAAAAGATGAACCTTTAAAGGAGAGATACCGATGCCGAATACAACAAAACAATTGGAGCAGGAAATTATTGATGTGCTGCAAGCGAACCATGTTTGCTCGTTTGCTACCGTAAATGGCGATAAGCCGATGGTGCGTTATATGGCACTTTTCCATGATGGACTTAACTTATATTTGGCGACAAATCGCGATACGAGCAAGGTTGATGAGCTGCGGGCTAACCCGAATGTTCACATTCTTGTCGGATACGATGGCAAGCCATCTACCGATATTGTTCAAATTCAGGCTCGTGCCGAGTTATGTGCGGACGACAAGCTGCGTGAGAAGCTATGGAATGAAAACTTTAAGCAGTGGTTTGATGGACCTCACGATCCGGAATACATTATTATAGAAACGTTCCCGGAGTATATTGAATACTCGAGCGACGGTGGCGAGACCAAGGTGTGGCTGCAATAGCATCAAATAACGCTAGCAATTAACTAGAGCTATGCACAGGAAAAAAACAAACGAAAAGAGCCTGCTGCTTTCACTTTCATGTGAAGGCGGCGGGCTCTTTTGCTGCAATAGACGATCCGTAGCTAGAAGTGAAACAGCTGGCTGCTTAAGCCGAAATCCGGGGGCCCTTGCTTAAGCCTTCACAAGCTCTTCCTGCTGCGCCTGCTCCGCGCGCTCAGCATCGCCAGCGGCTGCAGCTTCAGGCTGCTCCGCTTGCAGCTCTGCATATTGCTCCATAAAGAAGCTGGTCAGCTCGGTGCATTTTTTCGATAGAGTAGATACGGATACGCTGTACTTCTCGGCAAGCTCGGCTTTCGAGCTTGGAATGCTTTGAATTTCGCAAATCAAATATTCCAAAGCCGCGCAGTAAACGCCGGATTTACGGAAGGAAGGTTTATTCGCATCCGTATACTCTTTCCACATAAACAGAGCAAGGCTAATTTGGGCAGGCGTGTAGCCGTCCTTCATTTGTCCAGCCAGCTCACGGGCAAGCTCTCCATAGGACGGTGCTTCCCACACGAGCTCTTGATCCAGCAGGCGCTCGATATCCGCGTACGATTGCAACCCCCCGGAAGCTTGCGCCGCCGCCAAGCGGCGCTCTTCCTCGCGATCAAGCTCGATACAGCATTTTTTATATTTACGGCCGCTGCCGCAGTGGCATACATCATTTCTTCCTGGCTTTAACATGTTAAGTCTCCTTAGGCAAAAAGTTAATCGCACATAAGGAGCCACAAGGGGCAGCATTCGCTTATGCACCCTTACCATGGTAGCGGTTTTGAAGCATTCAGGCAAGGGGCGGCCGTAAATTCCTGCTCTTATTTATGTCTAGCGGGCACCAATATTTGTACCAGACGGCGTGCCGGAGCCGATTAAATCGCTGCCAGTGGCCAGCTTGAGGAAGTTGCCAAGATTCGGCGATCCGTCTGCATTTCGGGTAACGGTTGGGGTCAAGCTCACGAAGTCAGCAGCGCTTGCGAGCAGACCTTTGCCGTTCACGCTTGCATTGCTTTTCCACCAAACATTGGTATTGGAAACGTCAGTGCCGCTAGTTTTATCGCTAGAACTGCCGCTGAAGCTCAAGTTGTTGGTGAAGGTGTGTGTGCCTAAATCAAAAGCGAAATTGCTTTGTCCATTGCTCCACGAAGTATTGTTTTTCATGGAAATGGAGCCTGGGTTGCTGTTATAGGTGAAGCCATGCTTTTTGTTTTGGAAAGCGATGCTGTTTTCTACAATGTGATTTACAGCAATTTTTTCGCCGCCCAGCTTGAAGCCATTGCCATCGCTGTCAGTTGTCGATGTACCGTCGGACGTTTGGCCATTTTGATAGGCGATGCTGTTGCGAATCGTTACAGCGCCAATGGCTCCGGTTTCGGTTTTTGCAAACAGATCCCAGCCATCATCAACGTTATACGCCGCAATACAGCCGTCGAAAACATTGCCCGGACCAACAGTCAGCTTCGCGGCAAAGCCGTCTGCATCTTCGCCATTATCCGGATCGTAGTTGTCATGGGAGTAAGAATTAATAATTTCATTGTAAGCTGGCCATTCGCTGTAGCCGGCCGTGGATACGTATCGTCCAAGCTGCAGACCCGTATCGCGGTTATGATGGGTTTCTACATTTTCAATGCGGTTGTAATTGCCGCCAATATAGATGCCGTTATCGCCAGCACCCTTCACTTCAAGTCCTTTCACAAACCAGTAATGGCCGTTAATTTGCAGACCGCGGTTCGTAGAGGCAAAAGCTTGTGCGGAAAAGTCCAGCACAGGCTTCTCGCTGCCATAAGCGACAAGTCCTTTGCGTGCACTAACAGAGCTTCCGCTATTCGTGCGCTCAATTGTTACCGTTCCGGAAAAAGCGTAGGTACCGCCGCGCATATAGATCGTTTTGCCCGGTTGAATTTGCGTAAGTGCTGCTGCAAGCGTAAGCGGGCTGCTGATCGTGCCGCTGTTGCTAGCAGAGCCATTCGCTGCTACGAATAGATCGCCCGTAGCTGGCGTTGGTGTAGCGGATGGTGCTGGTGTAGCTGTAGGTGTCGGAGTTGCTGTAGCTGTTGGCGTTGGTGTTGGAGTTGGAGTTGCTGTCGGTGTTGGCGTCGATGCCGAATCCGACACGATGACATTGTCGAATTTAGCAGCCGTCTTAAAGCTGACGAGACCAACAGCACCTGAGGTCAAACTGGAGTCAGTAGCCGTCAGCACCTGCGTGCCATTCACATGCATGGTGATTGCTGAACCAGACATCGTGAGTTTAACCGTATACCATGTACCGGCAGCAATGGGATAATCGACGGTTGCAAGAGTAGTTGTGGAACCGCTTACTTTTTTGCGCAGTTCAAGCTTGCCGCTGCCGCTGTTATAAAGCGATGCCGCATAAAAATTATTGCCATCCTGGTAGCGTCCGGCTACATAAGTACGGTTTGTTCCATTAAAATTATCAATTTTCACTTTGGCTTCAACGCTGTAATCCGTCCAGGCCTGATTTCCTGCGGAAGTGCGGCCCTCTTCGGAGCTTGTTTGGGCATAGGTGTAGGAGCCGCTATCCTGTACGACCGACCATGTACCGCTTGTCGACGTCCAGCCGGATGCTGTGCCCGTTTCAAAATCAGCGCTGTAAAGCGTAGCCGCCTGAACCTTACCGAGCATGGATGTAAAAGGAAGCGCGAGACAGAAGCAGAGCAGGAAGGCGAGTGGTTTGATCCCCTTTTTCTTAAATAGCATAGTAGTGGACATTACATTAATTTCCTCCTTTGTAATCGCTTAAATTGTATTTTATTCCAATTAACCTCCTTGGACACATCGTAAGGAATGAAAGCGATTCCAGCAATAATCATTACCTCACATGTTGTTTTAGCCGCGAAAAATGCGGCTTTTTCGATAGACGGTCTATTTACCGAACGCGCAAGCCAAGCTTGTCATTTGGTTTCAGGAGCAGGGGAATGGGTAAGCATAGATGATAGGCACGACTAAGCGACAGAGGGGAAGCTTTATTATGCGTTTAACCCGATTGAATCAAATTTTTGTCAGCATCGTATTGGTGCTGCTTATTTTGTATTTGTTTGCGCGCAACTCCGCCTTTTTTGACCCGATTATGCTAGCGCTGAAAATCATCTTTGTACCGATCGTGCTGTCGGTATTTTTGTATTATTTGCTCCGCCCATTGGTCGCGCGCCTGCATCGCTGGAAGCTGCCGAAGCCGCTATGCATTTTGCTCCTATATGTGCTCGCGGCTGCGCTCATTACGCTGCTCGGCATCGTCGTATGGCCGATATTGCAGCGCCAGCTGACGGGTTTGCTTGAGCAGCTGCCAAAGCTGGCGGATGATTTTCGAAGGCAGCTGGACCAGCTTCAGAAAAATCAAATCTTGTTCGGGATTGATCTGTCGAAATTTGATTTTGCTGGCTTTAATTTAATGGATAAAGCGGGGCCCTATTTAACGAAAAGCATTGCATCGGCAACCGACTATATGAAAAATGCCTTTTCTGTGCTCTCCAATTTTATAATTGTCGTATCTACGGCGCCACTGCTGCTTTATTACATGCTGATGGATGACCGGGCCGCGGTCCATAAGCTGCTGGATCGGGTCCCTGGGCGATATAAAAACGGTTTGAAAGAGACGCTTCAGGAGATGGACAAAGCGTTGAGCGGCTTTATTGTCGGCCGGGTTACGCTTTGCCTGCTGCTTGGCGGAATGGTGCTCGTTGGCTTCCTTCTAATCGGCGTGCCGTATCCGCTTGTGCTCGCGCTCCTCATTGCTTTCATGAATATGGTTCCGTATATTGGGCAAATTTTGGGGCTTATCCCTTGTGTGATCGTGGCGTTTATCGATGAGCCCTCGTCGGTCATTTGGGTTGTCGTCGTCATTATGCTGGCCCAGCAGATTGAAGGCAACATTTTGTCCCCGTATATTTATGGGCGAAAGCTGGACGTTCATCCCATTACAACGCTGCTGCTTATTCTCGTCTCAGGGGCGCTCGGCGGCATCATCGGCATCATGGTTGCGATCCCGGTTTATTTGCTTGTGAAGATCATCGTCGTGCGGATTTATAATCGCTGGGAAAAAACTGTCACCTAATAGGCTCCCTTCACGTATGAACAGATTAGGTTTGTTCTCATTTTGTTCATATAAATAGAAGGGAGAGGTTTAATTGAACACTGAAATAAACAGACCGCAAGGAAGCCAGAAGCCGCTTAATCCAAAAACGGTAAAAAAGGCGATCATCGGAGCAGCCATCGGCATCGTAGCCGTTACGCTCGGATTTTCATCTTTTTATACGGTACAGGAGCAGGAGCGGGCGGCGATTTTGACATTTGGACAGTATACGGGGGAGTCGACGGCGGGGCTGCATTTTAAGTTTCCATATCCGATTCAGCAAGTTGTTACGGTGCCAGCTGAGCTGGTGCAGCGCATTCATATCGGGTACCGCCAAAATGGCGATAGCGTGACTCCCGTTGACGACGAAGCGCTTATGATTACCGGGGATGAAAACATCGTATCGGCCGACGCCGTCGTCCAGTGGAAAATAAGCAATTTGCATGATTATTTGTACAATATTGATGATCCGGAGCGTTTCCTGCGCAATGCGGCAAGCTCCTCCATTCGTTCGGTTATCGGTTCCGAGAAGCTCGATTATGCGATTACGGACGGGAAAACCGTTATTCAGGATAAGGTGCGGGAGAAGCTGCTGGAGCTGCAGACGAAATATCAAACCGGCATTCAAATTATGGACATTAAGTTCCAGGATATTGAGCCGCCGAGCGGCCAGGTAGAGGAAGCGTTCCGCGAAGTCACGAATGCCCGCGAGGAGAAAAATACAAAGATCAACAACGCGGCAAAATATGAAAACGATCGCATTCCGAAGGCGCGCGGCGAAGCACAGGCACTGCTCGAAAATGCCGAGGCAGAGAAAAAGTCGCGGATTTTGAACGCCGAGGGTGACGTCGCGAAGTTCAATGCGATTTTTGCCGAATATAAAAATAATCCTGACGTTACGCAAAGCCGTCTCATCCTTGAAACGCTGGAAAAAATATTGCCGAATGCGCAAATTTTCATTACAAACAGCAATGGAGATACGGTGAACTACTTGCCGCTGAATGAACTGCTGCGCAGCAAAAGCGCTTCGAGCAGCACCGGCAATTCGCAAACCCCTGCTCCGCAGGCGGAAGGGGGCGTAACACCATGAAGAAAAACCAATTGATTTTGCTAGTCGCCATTGTGCTCGTCGTCATTCTTGGCGCAGGCTCGATGTACATCGTAAAGGAAGGCGAATACAAAGTCGTGCTGAAGTTTGGTGAAGCGGTACGGGTTGCTGAAACGCCGGGCCTCAAGCTGAAAATTCCATTTATCGAAAATGTATCGCCATTGCCGAAATACCAGATGACGTACGAGAGCAATCCAACGTCGATTTTGACGAAGGATAAGAAGCCGATCATCGTGGACAATTATACCGTTTGGCGCATTACGAATCCGGAGCAGTTTTTGAAAACGGCACAGACGGTAAGTGCTGGTGTCCAGCGTATTGATGAAGCGGTGTACAATTCGGTGCGACGCAAGCTGTCTGAGGTGAATTACGATAATATTATTAGCGAGCAGACGGAGCGCGGCAATATTAATGATGAGATTACGCGCGACGTAGCCGAGGCGCTGAAGCGTGACGATTATGGCGTTGAGGTAATCGATGTGCGTATTAAGCGTACGGATTTGCCTGAAGGCAATAAGCAAAGCGTGTACAATCGGATGATTTCCGACCGTCAATCCATCGCGGCGCGTTATTTGTCCGAGGGCGATGAGGAGTCGCGCAAAATTACGGCGAAGGCCGACCGTACCGCAAGCGAGCTGATGTCGCAAGCACAGGCTGACGCGAAAAAAATCATTGCCGAGGGTGAGCAGCAGGCGGCGAAAATCTATAATAAAGCATACGGGCAGGACCCGGCGTTCTATAATTTCTACCGGACGCTGGACAGCTATGTGACAACGCTCAAAAATGAGCCGGTCATCATGCTGCCAATCGACTCGCCATATGCGAAAATATTGCTTGGCAAATAAAGAGCCAGCTTGTGGCTGAATAACGAGGCGGGGAAGAGCAGCACTCTTCTCCCGCCTTTTTTGCCGCCCTCAGGCAGGTGTACAAACCAATTGTGGTGCTGCTGCACTTCCTAATAGGAGCGAGCGAATGATGCTTGCACCCGAAGGGAGGGTGAACGATGGTAGAAAGGATACAGGATTATATTCCAGCGGGCAGGAACAATCGTCCCGGCATCGCCATTCAAGGTCCGAAATATGTGACGGTACATGATACAGCGAACAGCTCGAAGGGAGCGGATGCGCTTTCGCATGCCAAATATTTAAAAGGCAGTGCCGCCGCAGCTTTGCCCGTGTCCTGGCATTTTACGGTGGATGATACGAGGGTCGTGCAGCATTTGCCAGTGGCCGAGCATGGCTGGCATGCAGGCGATGGCAATGGGCCGGGCAACCGCAGCTCAATCGGCATCGAAATTTGTGAAAATGCCGATGGCATCCGCAGCAAGGCGGAGGCGAATGCAGCGGCACTCATTGCCGGATTGCTGCGCCAGCTCGGACTGCCGATTACGGCAGTCGTCCAGCATAACCACTGGAGCGGCAAAAACTGTCCGCATACGTTTCGGAGCCGGCCGGGCGGTTGGGAAAGCTTTTTGCAGCAAATTAAAGCGCTGCTGGGCGATCCAGTAGAGCCAAAACCAGAACCAGAACCGGATAAGCCGGAAGAGGAGGGGGAGCCCATGACAGATGCGGAGCGCCAGCAGTTTGATGCGCTGGTGAAGCGGGTAACCGAGTTAGAAGCAAAGCACAGCATGGCGGTGCCAGCATGGGCGAAAGCAGCGGTTGCGGCTGCGGCAGCAGCTGGAGTCATCGACACGCCGGAAGGCGGATCGCTAGACTTTTATCGCGTGCTGACTGTGCTGTATCGCAAAGGGCTGCTGTAGGCGGCAGGCAGAGGCTGAGCGCAGAGCGAAGGCGGCTCAAGCGAGCCGTCTTTTCGTCATTTTCGACCCAAAAGGGGAATAAACTGTTACAATGGATACTATAGCAGTAAATAGTTAGCCGGCAAAGGAGTGATGTGCAGAATGAAAAAAGGGCGGATTTTAGTCGAGTTTCTAAGACAAAGCTGGCCTTTGTATGCAGTTGCCGTTCTGCTGCATGTCGCATCCAGTATCATTCAGGTGTTCTTCCCGCAGGTGCTGGGAAGGTTTACGGATGCGCTGCAAAATAACGGTTTATCGAGCGGGCTTATTCAAAACTACAGCCTGCTGCTGCTCGCCATTGGCGCGAGCTATGTTGTGCTGGCTTGTGTGGCGCAATTTCTCATTATGTACATTGGCAGACGTTTTGAGCGATTGACACGCGGCAAGCTGTTTGTGCATTTTACCGGACTTAGCGAACGTTTTTATTCGAAAAATGGCGTCGGCAAGCTGCTGAGCTATGTCGTCAATGACGTCACTGGAGTGAGGGAGTCGATCTCGATGGGCGTCAATCAGACGGCTAGTGCGGTGACGCTGTTTTTCGCCGTCGTGACAATGATGCTTTACAGCGGCATTCCGCTGTTCTTGCTAGCCTCGTCCATCGTGCCGCTGCTGCTGATCCCGTTCATCGTAACGAGATTCGGGCCAGTTATTATGCAGCGCTCCAAAAAAGTGCAGGCCTCGCTCGCTACGATGACCGAGTCAGCGGAGGAGCAGTTCGGGGGCATACGCGTCACGAAGAAGTTTGCTGTTGAATCGGTAATGAATGAGCGATTTTTCACAACCGTAGATCAAATCAAGGACAACCAGCTTCGTCTGGTCCGGGTTTCTTCGATTTTTCAGGCGATTATCCCCTTTCTCGGCGCTTTGTCTTTAATTATAGCCATTTCGTTAGGCGGCTACTTAACGGTGAATGGCGAGCTGTCGCTGGGGCATTTTGTAGCATTGACGCTTTACATACGGATGCTCATGAATCCGCTTCAGCAAATCGGCACTGTGATTAATACGATGCAGCGTTCGCGGGCCTCATTGGAGCGGCTGAACGAGCTGCTGTCAGAAACGCCGGATATTCAGGAAAGCAAGGCGGCTGCTTCGCTTGATTTGCATGGCAAGAGCATTCATGTTGCGGGACTGTCTTTTACTTATCCGGGGGCTCGCGAAGCGGCACTGCGCGATATTCAGCTGGACATTCGGCCAGGCATGACGATTGGCATCGTGGGAGCGACCGGCAGCGGCAAGACGACGCTTATGAAGCTGCTGCTGCGCACATATGAAGCGCCGATGGGCACCATTCGTTTTGATGGGACGGATATTCGCGACATTACGCTTGAGAGCCTGCGCAGCCAAATTGGCTACGTGCCGCAGGATGGCTTTTTATTCAGCACCTCCATTCGCGATAATATTGCTTTTTCGGATCGGGGGCGTGAAATGGACGCTGTTGAGGAATCGGCAAGGCAGGCGCAAATATTTGAAAATATTATGGCATTTCCCGAGCAGTTCGAGACGAAGCTTGGGGAACGCGGGGTGACGCTGTCCGGCGGGCAGCGCCAGCGAACGAGTCTTGCGAGAGGCTTCATTAAGCAGGCGCCGCTTATGATTTTGGATGACAGTGTCAGCGCTGTCGATGCTGTAACCGAGACGGAAATTATGAATACGGTACGCAGGATGCGCAAAGGGAAAACGACGATTATTGTAGCCCATAGAATTAGTGCGATCAAGCATGCCGATCAAATTATCGTCATGAAGGAAGGGACGATTGCACAGCAAGGAACCCATGCCGAGCTGTCGGCGAAGCCGGGCTTATACGCATCGCTGTGCGCGATTCAGGAGGAGGGAGAAGCAGATGGCTAATTCCATTCGCAATTGGGAAGCTGACCAGAGGGCTGATCAGCAAATGGGTCCAAACCAGCCGAAGCCAGATATAAAATATATGTCGGCATTTCGGGCGTTATCCGCCTTTGCTAAACCCCATAAATGGAGCTTTACGCTAATCTTCTTCTGTACGCTGCTTGCTATAGCGGCGGATTTGCTCCAGCCCTATCTAGTGAAAGTGATTATTGACGATCATTTGATGGCGGGCAAGGGGGAGTATCGCTCCATTATCGGTATAGGAGCCTTGTATTTGGGCTTAGCAGCTATGAGCCTGCTGTTTACCTACCTGCAAAACAATATGCTGCAATACACAGGGCAAAGCATTGTGGCGAAGGTCCGCAAGCAGCTGTTCGAGCACATTTCAAAGCTGTCGATGTCTTATTTTGACCGCACCTCAAGCGGCAGCTTGATTACCCACGTTTCCAGCGATACGGAATCGCTGAATCAGCTGTTCAGCCAAGTGCTGATGAGCGTGCTGCGCGATGGCATGACGCTGGTGTTCATTATATTTTTGATGTTCCAATTGGACGCACAGCTGGCGCTTTATTGCTTGCTTCTGCTGCCGATTATTGCGGGCATCGCCATCGGTTTCCGTTCTTATATGCGCCGGACCTATCAGCGGGCGCGGACGCAGCTCTCCCGGCTCATAGCTTTTACTGCTGAGAACTTAGCCGGAATGAATCTGATCCAGGTTTTTCATCAGGAGAAGGAGCAGCAGCGAGAATTTACGGAGCGCAATGAAGGTTATTTCCGGGCTAATATGAAGGAAGTAAAGACGCAGGTATGGTTTCGCTGCTCCTTCGATATATTAAGTAATCTGTCTATTGCTTTCGTTACGTGGCTTGGCGGCATGGCGGTGCTGAACAAGCAAATCGAGTTCGGCGTCCTTTACGCATTCATTACGTATATTCGCCAGTTTTTCCAGCCGCTTAATACGATTACGCAGCAGTGGAATACGCTGCAATCGGCAACGGTTGCGGTGTCCCGTATCTGGGGCATATTTGCGCTTAAGCCGGAGGTGGAAAACAAGGCGAAGCCGCGTACGCTTGCGAAAGCGCAAGTACGTGGCGATATTGAATTTGATCATGTTGTATTTGGTTACGGCGATCGGACGCCTGTCATTCAGGGCTTGTCGCTGCATATCCGGTCAGGGGAGCGAATTGGCATCGTCGGCACGACAGGGGCAGGCAAAAGCTCGCTGATTAGCCTGCTCTGCCGTTTCTACGATGTTCGCTCTGGCGGCGTGAGGATCGACGGCACGGATGTACGCGATATCGAGCAAGCGCAGCTGCACCGCATTGTCGGCCTCGTCCAACAGGAGCCCTATCTTTATTCTGGCAGCGTGCTGGATAATGTGAGGCTGTTTGATATGGACATTGATGAGGAAACGGTTATGGAGGCGTGCCGCCTAGTTGGGGCAGATGCTATTATCAAGCGGATGAGCGAGGGCTATAATACGCGGCTGTCCGAGCGGGGAAGCGGCTTGTCTGCTGGCGAGCGGCAGTTGATTTCCTTTGCCCGGATTATCGTATTTCAGCCGAAAATTCTCGTTCTTGACGAAGCGACGGCGAATCTGGATTCGTATAGCGAGCAGCTGCTGGAGCAGGCGCTTGCGATCGTCTCGCGAGGACGGACGACGATTATTATCGCACACCGCCTTTCTACCGTCATGAAGGCTGATCGCATTATTGTGATGCGCAAGGGCGAAATTGCCGAGCAGGGCACGCATGCAGAGCTGGTGAGACGGCATGGGTACTACGAAGAGCTGTATCGCCATTCGCGGGGCAAAGTATTCGCTTGAGCTGATTAAATGAAGCAAAAAATGGGTAATGATAGCGGGTATGCGTTATGTCGAAAAAAGTAAAAAACTAGCAATGCACTTTGGGATTTTTGTCATTTTATATTAGATTTGATATAGTTAACAGTATCAAGCTAAGGAGGGATCTCTTTGAGTATTGATCTAAGGAAGCAAGCGGAAGATAATTTGATTGATTTGAAGAAGAAAGCAACGATTTCCTTAACCAAGCGGGGGCTGAATGGGCAGGTTGCCCGAGTAGCAGCCGTGTTCGATATTTCCGGTTCGATGACGAATTTGTACAGAAGCGGCATTATTCAAAAAACAGCGGAGCGCGCGCTTGCGCTTGCGATGAATTTTGATGATAACGGTGCGGCGGATGTATTCGCTTTTGGACTGAGCAATCATGAAATTGGGGAAATTTATCAAGCGAATTTTTATCAATTTGTAGAGCGGGAAATTACGAGCAAGCATAAGCTTGAGATGGGCACGCAATATGCGGGTGTCATGAAGCAGATCGCAGATTTTTATTATCCAGGGGCGCTGAAGCTTACCCGCAAGGGCGGTTTTCTCGGCTTGGGCGGCCGGACGGAATATGAAATTGATGCATCCAAGATTAAAAATGACCCGCCCGTGTATGTCCTATTTTTCACAGATGGGGACAACTCCGACAAAGAGGAGACGCGCGAGCTGATTCGCGGCTTGTCAAGACTTGGGATCTTCTTTCAGTTTGTCGGCATAGGCAATGAGCGTTTCTATTTCTTGGACGAGCTGGACAATCTGGATGGTCGTTATATCGACAATGCAAATTTCCTCAAGGTGAAAAACCTCGATAAAATTTCCGATGACGATTTGTATGACAGCTTGCTTGTTGAGTTTCCGACATGGCTTAAAGAAGCGAAAGAAAAACAATTATTCTAAATAAATGACATGTTAATCCAGTACATTCTTCCCTTTATAAAATCTTTATACGTTTCGCCAAAATTCTCTGAAACTTGTTGGGCGCTACATGCGTAGAAAAGGTAGAATCAAAACGAAAGCCACGGATGACGAAGCTGCTTCGCCTGATGTGGGAAGGAGGTGACCTCGAACATGAGTATTAATCTGGTTAAGGGACAGAAGATTGATTTGACTAAAGGAACCTCCGGTCTTACCAAGCTGATGGTTGGTCTTGGCTGGGACCCAGCGGTGGAAGAGAAGAAAAGCTTCTTCGGAATGGGACGGAAGCAGGCGGCTAACATTGACTGTGACGCTTCGGCTCTAATGCTGAATGCGAGCGGAAAGCTGGCAAGCCGCGAAAGCCTCATCTGCTTCTATAATAAACAGAGTGCCTGCAACTCGGTCATTCACTCGGGTGACAACATTACGGGTGAAGGGGATGGCGATGACGAGCAAATTGGTATCGATTTGGCGAAAGTGCCAGCCGATGTGGAGAAAATTTTAGTCGTTGTCAACATCTATGAAGCGGAAGCAAGAAAGCAGGATTTCGGCATGATCCGCTCGGCTTATATACGGGTCTTAAATGCGAATAATATGCAAGAGCTGGTTAAGTTTAATTTGACGGATAATTACTCCGGCATGACCGCTCTGATTACAGGTGAGCTCTACCGTCACAATGGCGAATGGAAATTCAACGCTATCGGTGAAGGAGCCCAAGCGCCACATATTGATATTTTGGCGGCGCGATACAAGTAATACCCAATCCCATAAAATGAAAAGAGGTTTTTGACAATGGCAATTAACTTATCCAAAGGTCAAAAAGTAGACTTGACGAAAACAAACCCAGGACTTTCCAAAATTTTGGTAGGTCTAGGCTGGGATACGAATAAATATGACGGCGGCGGCCAATTTGACCTCGACGTATCGGTATTTCTTTTGGCAGCTTCGGGTAAAGTAGAAGGCGAGAAAAACTTCGTATTCTACAACAATACTTCCAATGAGAACGGTTCCGTCGTACATACAGGCGACAATCGTACAGGAGAAGGCGACGGAGACGATGAGCAAATCAAAGTAGAACTGGCAACTGTGCCTGCTGATGTAGAAAAAATAGCTTTCGCTATTACGATCTACGATGCAGAGACTCGCAACCAGAACTTTGGACAAGTTTCCAATGCGTACATCCGCATTGTGAACGAAGCGAGCAGCGAAGAATTAATCAAATTCGATCTGGGCGAAGATTTCTCGATCGAAACCGGCGTTGTTGTCGGCGAATTGTATCGTCACAGCGGCGAATGGAAATTCAGCGCAGTCGGCAGCGGCTATAAAGATGGCCTTGGCGGTCTGGCACGCGACTTCGGCTTGAACTAACATTTAAAAGCATAGAAGCAGGGGCAAGTCCTCTTTTCTCGCGTGCGTATGGCGGGAGGGGAGGGCAGGCCCCTTTACAGCTTTTTTTCTACCTATCCAACCTCTATAACATCACTCTTCTAGAAAGCGGGGAAATCATATGTCTATTAACTTGTCTAAAGGCCAACGTATTGATCTCACAAAAACAAATCCAGGATTGACCAAAGTAGTTGTCGGTCTGGGCTGGGATACGAATAAATATGCAGGCGGCAGCGAATTTGACCTTGACGCTTCTGCATTTTTGCTCCATGCTGATGGAAAGGCCAAGGGAGCCGAAGATTTTATTTTCTACAATAATAGAGAAACATACGGCGGGGCTGTGCTGCATACTGGCGACAACCGTACCGGCGAAGGTGAAGGCGACGATGAGCAAGTCATTATCGACTTCAGCAAAGTTCCAGCACATATCGTGCGTATCGGCATAACAGTTACGATACATGATGCTCCTGTTCGCCAACAAAACTTCGGTCAAGTGAGCAGCGCTTTCGTAAGAGTAGTCAATGAGGCGAATAACAATGAAGTGCTTCGTTTTGACCTTGGTGAAGAATTTTCGACGGAAACAGCAGTTGTATTTTGCGAATTTTACCGCCATGAGAACGATTGGAAGTTCCAGGCGATTGGAAGTGGCTTCGCTGGCGGTCTAGCCGATCTTTGCCGCAATTACGGCCTAGAGGTATGACGGTAGCGCTCGTAAAGGGGCAGAAAGCTGATGTAACCAAGTCAAATCCGGGTTTGACCCGGATTACGGCTGCTCTGGGATGGTCAGCCCCTTCCTCCTTCGAAATCGATACTTCCGCTTTTTTGCTAGCTGCAGGCGGCAAGGTGCGAAGTGACAATGATTTGCTGTTTTACGGCAATCCATCGAACGCTTTTTTATCCTATATCGAATCGCCGGGCGGCAATGACCGCAAGCAGTTCAAGATTGATCTTTCCCGTACCGACGCTGCAGTTGAGAAAATCGCCATTACGTTGACCATTTACGATGGGGAAAAACGGAATCAGCAGTTCAGCGGGGTAAACGGCCTATACATACGTTTTCTGAATGAAAGTACGGGCCAGGAACTCATTCGTTATGATCTGCGTGAGCCTTTTTCGGTGGAAAATGCAATTGTTATCGGCGAGCTTTACAGGTACAATCAGGAGTGGAAATTTAATGCGATTGGGGCCGGCTATTCTGGCGGGCTGAAAGACTTATGCGGAAGCTACGGCATTGAAGTGAAGGACGAGCCCAAAGCTCCTGCTGCTCCTACGCCTCCTCCTGCGCCGCCAGTACCGCCTGCACCGCAGACGTCTTCTGCACCACGGAATCCGCTGATTCCGCCAGCGCCTCCTAAACCACAGGAGACGCAAGGCTCGCGCATCGTCATTCCGCCAAGGCCTGGCTCTACGCCAGCTCCTGCACCATCTGCTCCTGCTGCTTCGCAGCAGCCGACTTCAGAAGCGCCGAAAATCAATTTTTCCAAAATTGAGCTGAAGAAGAAGGGCGACGTCATTAATTTGACGAAGCAAAGCGGCGGCTTGGGCGAAATTTTGGTTAACCTCAATTGGAACCAGAAAGCCGGCGGCGGCTTGTTCAAACGTACGGGTATTGATCTTGACCTCGCTTGCATGTATGAGTTGAAAGATGGCAGCAAAGGCGTTATTCAGGCACTTGGCAACAGCTTCGGTTCCCTGAACAGAGCGCCATATGTGATGCTGGATGGCGATGATCGGACAGGCTCAGTGACGACGGGTGAAAATATCCGGATTAACGGAGAGAAAATTAAGGAAATCAAGCGATTGCTCATTTTCACCTTTATTTACAAAGGGGTGACGCGCTGGTCTGAGGCTGATGGAGTCGTCACGCTTAGCCAGCAAGGCGGCCCGGACATTGTCGTTAAGCTGGATGAATACGACAATGGACAGGCGATGTGTGCAATTGCCATGATTACGAATGTGAACAATGAAACGTTCAGCATTGAGCGGATTGTTCGGTATTTTGAAGGGCATCGGAAGCTTGATAGTGCTTTCGATTGGGGTCTCAGCTGGGTTGCAGGAAGCAAATAAAATGGAGGTTAGAATGAAGTGGACTGGCTAACGAATTTTTTCACAAGCATTGTGGAGAACTACGGACATTTCTTTGATTGGGATGCAGTAGTAACTACCCTCTCCGACCCTGTCAGCTGGGGAATTATTGGAACACTGATTATATTGGAAGGACTTTTGTCCGCCGATAATGCGCTCGTGCTCGCTGTTATGGTTAAGCATTTACCAAAGGAACAGCAGAAAAGAGCGTTGTTTTACGGTATTTTGGGCGCTTATATTTTCAGGTTTCTGGCGATTGGTTTCGGTACGTATTTGGTTACGTTCACAGCCGTCAAATTCCTAGGCGCGGCTTATCTCTTGTACATCGCTTATAAAGGATTGTTCAAGGGCGGCGGCGAAGACAGTGTTGAAAACAAAGGGCAATCGTTCTGGAGAACGGTTATCGCTGTAGAATTAATGGATATTGCATTCAGTATCGATAGCGTTATCGCGGCATTTGGCGTCAGCAAGGAAGTATGGGTATTGTTCCTTGGCGGTATTCTCGGCGTTCTGATGATGCGCGGCGTGGCCCAAGTATTCCTCAAGCTGATTGAGAAAATTCCTGAGCTGGAAAAAACGGCATTTTTCCTCATTGCGTTAATCGCAGTTAAAATGATTTTGGGGGCCTTCCATATCGAAATCCCTCACATCTACTTCTTTGCCCTAATTGGCCTATTGTTTGGCGGTACGATCGTACTAAGCCTGATGAGACAAAAGAAGGGTACTTCAAACAGCAACTAAAGCTTGTTTAAATAGCGGTTTATGCGGGTAATGATCCCTTAATCCCTCCTGGTTAAAGGGGGGATTATTTTTTTTATGAATAGATCGCGCATTTGGCGATCGGGGCCGAGTAATTGGAACAGTGTCGATTACTGGAATGAATCAGGAGGAAACCGGAATGCGATACTTTGATTATTTTACCTGGGAGGAAGAAGAAGCGGTTTTCTTCTCGGCACCTACCCCATTCGATCATACGACGGAGCGGGAGCTTCTCGCTTATGCCGTCGGAGCTGCTTTGTATTGTCCGGCTACCCGACCAACGATTTCCGAAGATATTTTAAACCGCAAGCATGAAGGTTTGACGACGATGGTCATTGACCTGGAGGATGCGGTTGGCGACCATTTGGTGGAGATGGCAGAGGAGTCTCTGCTGCAGCAAATTTTTCGTTTATCCTCTTTTTTGAAAATTGGCTCTTTATCGCGCGATCATCTTCCTCTACTATTCATTCGCATTCGCAGCGCGCAGCAGCTTGCCCGTATGATTGAGCGGCTGGAAGAAAAGATCAGCCTGATTACCGGCTTTATTTTCCCAAAATTTACAGCAGCAAACGGTGAAGCCTATTTTAGTCAAATCGCTGCATTTAACCGTCAGCAAAGTGTTGGTTCGCCGGTGCTTTATGGGCTGCCCATACTAGAAACGCCTGCTATCATTTATCGTGAGACACGCCTGGAGGAATTGCTGGCCATTAAGCAGCTTCTCGATCGTTATCAGCGTTATGTGCTCAATGTGCGTATTGGAGCGACAGACTTCTCCAGTTTATTTGGCCTGCGCCGCAGCAAAACCATGACCATATACGATATTCTTCCTGTTCGCGATTGTATGGCGGATATTATAAATATATTTGGGCGAATGGATGCCTCTTATGTCATCTCGGGACCCGTATGGGAATACTTTTCGAGCAGCAAGCAGGCTTCTGTCCCTTCATTATTTCCTCTACAGCCAGAGCAGCTGTCTGGAAAAGGAGAGCGCTGGCCCCTGCGGCATTCGGCAGCACTAGAAACGGATGGCCTGCTGCGCGAAGTCATGATGGACAAGGAAAACGGCATTATTGGCAAAACGATTATCCACCCGTCGCATATTCGGCCGGTGCAATCGCTCTATGCGGTGACGTATGAAGAATATATTGATGCACAAAGCATTATTGCCAGCCATAACGGCTATGTCGGCGTACTCAAGAGCGATTATGCCAATAAGATGAATGAAGTGAAACCCCATATGAATTGGGCTAATCGCGTAATGGCAAGATCAAAAATATACGGGGTGCTGCATGAAGAACAACATTTTATCGCCTTACTCGCAAGCCAGGAGCAAGCATACGTATAACATTGTAGATGATCTTAAGGTATCGGTAACGGTAACAGCAAATCCATTCGGATTATCCCCGGATACGCTGTTTGCCATGGCAGCGCGCATGAACAAGAAGCGGGCCTTTCTGTTTGTCAGCAAAGTACTGGGCAAGCATCTTCCTGTTAATCCTTATACTTCGCTGCTTAGCGGCGCAGCATTGTCCCTGCTGCTTTATAAAAGGTACGCTGCGGATGAACAGCAGCATGCTCTGGCTAATGAACTGCTGGATGACGCTATCGAAGGTTTGACTAAACCGGGACGTTCAGAGCAGGTGTATCATCAAGTGATTGAAGCTAATCTAAAGCTGCCTGAGCAAGCGCTGTTTATCGGTTTTGCAGAAACAGCAACAGCACTTGGGCATAGCATGTATCGCGTGTTCAGTGAGGACTGTACCTATCTTCATACGACTAGGGAGCAGATTCCGGCGATAGAATCGCTCATTAGCTTTGAAGAGGAGCATTCCCACGCGGTTGCACATCGCTGCTACGCTTTGGATGCGGCCTTTTTTAACGGTAACGAGCCGATCGTTCTCGTCGATGATGAGCTCACGACTGGTAAAACAGCCTTGAACATAATACGGGATATCCAAAGGCAATTTCCCCGTCAACAATATATAGTAGCATCGCTGCTCGATTGGAGAACTGAAGCGGATGAGCAGCGTTTTGTGGAAGCCGCACAGGAGCTTGGCGTATCGATTGAAGTATTGTCGCTGATGAAAGGCGTAATTAGGGCGGAAGGCAGCTCGCCCGAGCAGGTAGCGGCCAGCGCTCAGACTCAGGCTGTAACATTTGCGAGCGGTCGCTTGAATAAAGTGTATTTTGACGAGCTGTTCGAGCTCGCATCCTACAGCTCGGTTGATTCAGCAGGAGCTGTGAATGCTTCGCCTTATTTGGCAGGAACGGGACGCTTCGGCGTTCGCTCCAGCGAGAATGGGACGCTGGATGCAAGCATTGCAGAGGCTGGGGCTAAGCTGAGAAGCTTTAGAGTGGGTGAGCGTACATTATGCCTAGGCACAGGCGAGTTTATGTATATACCGATGCGAATAGCGGCGGAGCTGGGGCAAGGTGTATGCTACCACTCAACGACGAGAAGCCCGGTTCATCCCATTGACAAGCCAGATTATGCGATTAAATCGGGACAAGCGTTTCCATCACCGGAAGATGAGCAGGTGAGGAACTTTTTTTATAATGTCGGTGCCTTGCAATACGACGATTGCTTTATTTTTGCAGAGCGCGACTGGCCGGAGGATCGTCTTGCTCCATTGCTGTCGGCGCTGCAAGCATGCGGATTCCAGCAAATCAATGTCATTATTTGCGGTCCATCAAAGGGCAGTCATAAGGAGGAAAAGGCATGAGCAGAAGCTTGCTTGAACAACGGTTGCAAAAACCGATCGGGGCTCCGAAGCCGCTTGGCAGCTATAAGCCGTCCGACGTCGTTTTTCTATTGAAGGATTTGAGTGATGTGCAGCTGGAGCGGGGAACCGAGGATCGTGAGGAAGCGATCCAATCCGGCGTGCATTATTCGGAAATGCTGCCTGTAGAATACCAGCCGACGCCGGAATACATCCAGCTGTTTCACCAGACATTGACGGAATCTGCAAAGCGGGTAGCATTGGCTGCTGGCATCGTAGCCGAACAGGTAGTGGCGCGCAGCGGCAAGCACACGGTGCTCGTTTCTTTAGCGAGAGCGGGCACGCCAATCGGCATTCTGATGAAGCGCTACATAGCAGAGCGATGTGGGCTTGATGTGCCGCACTACAGCATCTCGATCATTCGCGGCAAGGGCATTGATGAAAATGCGCTGCTTTATATTTTGCAGCAGCATGGTCCGGAGGCAAAGCTTCAATTCGTGGATGGCTGGACGGGAAAAGGCGCCATTACTCAGGTGTTGATTGAAGCTTGCAAGACATTCAAGCAGAAGTACGGCACTCAGCTGGATGCGGAGCTTGCGGTACTGGCAGATCCTGCTTGCAGCTCAAGCATATTCGGCACCCGCGAGGATTTCCTCATTCCGAGTGCTTGCCTTAATTCTACCGTGTCCGGGCTGATGAGCCGCACGGTACTGCGCGGCGATATCATTGGGCCGGATGATTTTCACGGGGCGAAGTTTTATAAGGAATGGATGAAGGAGGATCTATCCAATCATTTCATCGATACGGTATCCGCGTATTTCAGCCAAATCTCACAGCAGGCGAAGCAGGAAGCTGTGAAGCTGATGAACGAGAAGGCTGAGGTAACTTGGCAGGGGCTGAAGGATATTAAAGCGATTCAAAAGCTTTACGGCATCGAGGATATTAATTTGGTGAAGCCGGGCGTTGGGGAGACGACACGGGTGCTGCTGCGGCGCGTGCCTTGGAAAATTCTCGTTGACCGCCTGGACAACCCGGGGCTCCAGCATATTTTGCTGCTGGCAAGCGATCGCGGCGTTCCAGTGGAAGTATTTCCTGAACTGACGTATTCCTGCTGCGGCATTATTAAATCGAAAAATAAAAAGGCGGATATTGCTGCTTCCGCCGAGGAGGAAGCTGTATGATTTTCGCCAGTGATCTTGATCAGACGCTCATTTATTCCACGAGATCGATGGGACTGGATGGTGCGGAGGGCTCGGGGCTTGTGATGCCCGCAGAAACGAAGGATGGTCAAGTGCTGTCGTATTTTTTGACGGAAATGCTGCCGCTGCTGCAAGCTATTGCGCAGGAGGTTCATTTTATTCCAGTAACGACCCGGACGATGGAGCAGTACAACCGAATTGAGCTGTTCCGCGACCATATAGCGCCAACCTATGCGGTGACGAGCAATGGCGGCAATATTTTGGTGAATGGCGTAAGGAACGAAGAATGGAGCACGCATATCCAGAAGCTTATTGCGGCTAGTGCGGCTCCGGCGGCAGAAATTAAAGCGATCTTCGATGAGGTGGCGAGTACGGATTGGATTCATGGCGAGCGTTATTGCGATGAGCTTTTTTTCGCCTACGTCATTGATCGCGAGCGGATGCCAACCGAGCAGGTGAGCCGTGCTGTGGAACGAATTACGGCGCTTGGCTGGAAAGTGTCGGTACAAGGACGCAAAATTTATCTCGTGCCAAATGAGGTGAGCAAAAGCGCGGCGCTCTTGCATTTGAAGCAGCAGCTTGGAGCGACGGTCGTTGCTGCCTCCGGTGATTCCTTGCTGGACCAGTGCCTGCTAGATGCGGCAAGTCATGCGATTGCCCCAAGGCACGGCGAGCTGTTTCGCCAGGAGCAGCGCGAACCGGGAAATTTGGCTTACACGTTTACAACGCATTCGGGCATTATGGCTTCGCAGCAAATTTTGGACTTTGTGTCCACTGTCATGGCTGAATTTAAGACAGCAGCAGCAGTCGAAAGGAAGGCAAACGTATGAGCAACGTAACAAAAGTATGGTTCAACCGTTGGTTTTCGGTCGCTTATCATTATATGAATGCGATTCGTAACAATAGCGACGGAGCAGCCTTTGAGCTGTACGGCACGCATTCCGATCCGAAGCATATGTCGCTGCAGGCTTGCGATGTGGCGGAGGTTGAGCCGCCCTTTAAAGGCGAGGCTTATGTTGATTTTTGCATTGATTTCTGTTTGAGGTATAAAATAGATGTGTTCGTCCCAAGACTGAATATGCTGGATATTGTGAAGAGCATCAAGCGTTTTGATGAAATAGGCGTTAAAGTCGTCGTCTGCCAGGATGAGGAGCTGCTCGGCAAGCTGATGGTCAAGGATCAGTTTTATGAATCGGTGAGCGAGAGCGGCATTATGGTCATTCCTGATTATCATGTCGTTTCAACGGCAGAGCAGTTTAAGGCGGCCTACGACGATTTGGTATCAAAAGGGCATCGCGTTTGCTTTAAGCCAACGGATGGCGAAGGTGGACAAGGCTTCCGCATCATTGACAATGAGCGCGACAAGCTGGCGGATTTATTCGGTTCCGTGTCGCGTGCGCTGCCGTTTGAAGAGGTGTACCGTACCTTAGCGACCGTCCCGCAGTTTGGTGATTTAATGGTGATGGAGCTGCTTGACGGGTTTGAATACAGTATTGATTGCCTAGCTGCGCCAAATGGGGAGCTGCTTGCCGCAGTTCCGCGCCGTAAAGCGGGCGGCCGTCTGCGTCTGCTGGACAATGTGCCGGAATTAATGGAAATTGCCCAGAGGGTTTCAGAAACGTACAAAATCCCTTACAATTATAATATACAAATGAAATACAAAAATGGAGTGCCCAAGCTTCTGGAGATTAATCCGCGGATGTCTGGCGGTCTCCATGTTTCCTGTCTGAGCGGCATCAACTTTCCTTATCTGGCGGTCAAGCTGGCGCTTGGGGGAGAGGTGGGCAAGCTGACGCCTGAGTATGGCGTACTGGCGAGCCACGTTGAGCAGCCGTTGCGTTTGACAGCATTCGAATAGAAGCGAGTGGCACAGCAGGTTGGAGGGTGAGAGAGTGATTCAAAAACGCTCGATTATCGGAGCGGCAATGGGACTTGTTATTGCCGCTGCAACAAGCTGGCTGCTGCCAGAATTTATAACGGTGCTTATCCCTGTCGCAGCTACACTCGTAGGTGTCGTGCTCGATGAGAAGCGGCTGCTGCGCAAAACCAATATTATCGATGCAATTCCGTCGCCAGCCCGTGCTTCTTCTGAGCCTGGGCAGCTGCCAGAAGCATTGCAGCCTTCTTCCTCTGGCGGAGGCGGGGCATTTGCATCTGCACCAGCACCGGCGATTAGCCCGATATTTGATCCCGTGCTGGAGTATTTGGAAGTGCTGGAGGATATGGTTATATCCGAAGGGCAGAAAAATACGCTGGACAATGAAATTGTGGAAAAGTCCTGTTCGCTTTTTCTCCGTTTGCACCGGGTATTGCCGCTCTTGACTGAACTGAATAATGATGAAATTAATCATACGGTCAGACGGCTGGTGCTCAAGGAGCTGAACAGCGTCATCAATCCTTTCTTAAGGCTGAGCGGCGACGCCAAAACGAAAAACCGCCGTATTTTGCTAAATGGTCTGAGGGATATTAATACAAAAATTTCGGAAATTGTTGCAACGATTGAACACAAGGATTTGATGGAGCTGCAAACCAAGGCGGAGGTTATTCACAAACGCTACAACTACTCGGAGTTTTAATGGCCTATTAGATTGAAAATCCGTGGGGAGGGAACTTGAGTGTCCATACAAACGATTCAATTGAAAAAAGAAGACGAGCAGAAGGCCGTCCAGGAAGCGGCCGTCATTATTCAGAAGGTAGCGCAGGCCGATACGCTCTCACTCGATGGCTTAATGGACGAGATGGGCAAGCTGGGCGCCAAGACGCAGGAGCGTGCGGGCGCGACACTTAAGCAGTTGGAACGTCCGGTCGCCACCCTCATGTCAGGCGGGTCCAGTCAAGTATCGAATCTGATTTTGTCTCTGCGTAATGAATGCGAATCTTTGCAGCAAAGTAAAAACGTCGGCTTTATCGGCAAGCTGATCCGCAAGTCGCCCGTGAAAAACTACGTTTATAAATATCAGTCCGTGCGGACGAATATTGATGCGATTGTGCAGGGGCTGCGGGACGGCAAGGATGGCCTTGAGGAGAGCATTGTGAATATGCGTACGCTCAAGCGCAGCTCGCTTGAGGAAATTTATTCGCTGCAAGAGAAGATCGCCATGGGCAACAAGCTCAAGGAGCTGTTCGAAGCGGAAATCGCCAAGCCGGAAAATGAGCAGCGCAAAACGTATCTGGAGCGTGGCTTGCGTAAAGTCGTCACCCGCATCCAGTCGATGACCGAGGATATACTGCTGTTCAATCAGGCGGTTGCTGCGACGGACATCGTCAATGACAACAGCGACAAGCTGATTGATGCGGTCAACAACAGCATCTATAAAGCGTCTAATCTGATTACGGTGTCGGCGATGATAACGCTCGCTATCGAGGATCAGTTAAAAATCGCAAATGCAGTCGAGAGTGTAAACAGCACGATTGAAGACCAGTTCAAGCGCAACGCAGAGCTGCTCAAAACGTCAACGGAAAAGTCGGCGGAGCTGCTCAAAAAACCAGCGATGTCGCTGGAGGCTGTCAACACGGCGATTACCGACCTGATTACAGCGCTCGACACATCGGAGAAATCCAATCGCGACATTATCGCGACCTGCAAAACCCACACGGAGAAGCTGGCGCAAATTAACCAAAGCATGTCGAAGCGTCTCGGCTTGGAAACAGGCGGACAATCGCAAGCGGCCATTAGCAGCGGAGCTGCTGGCGGAAACGACATAGACAGGCTGCTCAGCTAAATATAGCAGGAGGCTCGTTCTATTTTAACAACGATACACATAGATGGCGCCACTCTTTCATAGGCTTAACAAAAGCGATGGAATGAGAGGATGGTTGTCTTTGATTGCAGTAGGCACGCTCGGCTTATTGATTGTAACGTTGATTATCGTTGCCACAAGCGAACGGGTAGAGGCCATTTTAGAGCAGCATAACCAATTATAATCGTGGGCAGGGCCGTATTTTCTGTAGTACAGGAAGATGCGGCCATTGTTATCGTTCTATGGAAAACGAGAATAGAGTCGAATTTTATATAATATTAGCGTAATGGCGGATCATTTGGTAAAATTGACTTATCGGAAGAATTCGGGCCTGCTGCTCGTATGGAGGGAACGATAATGTTGGATTTTTCATTTGAGATGCTGGATGAACATACAATAAACGTAGAATACGTTTTTGGCAGCGAGAAATTTATATTTAATTTATTTTATTCGAATGATAATTGGACCATACATCCCTTCGATGGCATCTTACTTAAAAATCGAGATTTGTGTCGCAGCGTTATGAGCGATTTATTTCAAAACAAGTCGTTCCAAATTATGCTCGCGAAAGAAAATATTATTTTATCGTCGATTCGTTCCTCGGTTAATCTGAATCCTTACGAGGAAGAGGAGGAAGTGCCAGAGCCGGAAAGGCTGCGGGGTGAGCGTTACGGCGGTGATGGGGGCGGCGGCCGCGCCGAGCGGAGCGAGCTGGATGATTTCATTAACAGCCACACACTGGATGAAATTTTGGAGCTGGAGCGCAGCTTCATTGAGGAGCGGACAACCCTTTTCAAATCGGTGCTGCAGAAAATGTTTATGGATGGCCTTGGGCCGGGAGACAGTGAATTTAATCAAATTCAGGAGCTTGTGAAGGCGTATAAGAGGGCGGGCGAGGATATCGCCAAAATTCGGTAATGCCAATGTTAAAGTCTATTATCCTATTTAAGTTTGGAGAGAAATTATGGATGCTTCCCAGTTAGCGGTTCGGATCAAAGAGAAGGACCCGTTGGTTTTCGCGGAAATTACAAAGGTCTATTATGATAGGCTGTTTTCAACTGCTTATAGGATGCTTGGCAGCCGTCAGGAAAGCGAGGATGTTCTGCAAGAGACGTTTATTCGCCTCTTGACGAATATCGATAAGTTCGACCCTTCGAAAAACTTCACGACCTGGATTTTTCAAATTACGATTAACTTATGTATTGATACGCTCAGAAAACGCAAGACGCGCCGAAGCGTCTCTTTGGATGCAGAGCCGGATTATTTTATGTCGCAATGGCCGCTCAAGGAAACGCTGCCGAGCTTGGATAAAGGGCCGGAGCATGTGTATTTGGAGCAGGAGCTGTCCGAGGAGCTATCCGAAGTGATGAAGGGACTGTCTGACAAGGATCGCGAGCTGGTTGTGAAGCGATATTTTTACGATATGTCGCTGGATGAAATTAGCCAAGAAACACAGGTTCCTGTCGGCACTATTAAGTCACGGTTATTTCGCGTGCGTCAGCTATTGAAGAAAAAATGGAGCATACTAAATTTGCGTGGTGCTTCCTTGAAATTTCTTAGCAGCATGATGATGAGTGGGCCGCTTTTTTAGAAAGCGGCCCAACATCGGCAAGCTTGAGGCAGTACGAATGATCGGAGGAATAAATTGAAATGAGACATGAAATTTTATATCGCGGCGCTTTTCCCTTATTGAAGGTGCAGTTGGAGCGCGGCGAAACGATTAAAGCAGAGTCGGGTGCGATGGTATCGATGTCGCCAAACCTGGAGCTGAAAGGTACGCTCGATGGCGGCATTATGCGCGGCCTTGGACGGATGCTGAGCGGCGAGAAGTTTTTCTTTCAAGAGCTGTCTGCCACACGGGGCCCAGGCGAAGCATTGCTTGCTTCTGCAGCGATTGGCGATATTGAATCGATTGAGCTTGATGGGTCGTACAAGCTGTATGTGCAGAAGGATGGTTTCTTGGCTGGAACGCCGGGCATTGAGGTTAACACGAAGATGCAAAACCTGGCGAAAGGTTTCTTGTCGGGCGAGGGCTTCTTTATTGTTGAAATTAGCGGCAAAGGAACGGTGTTTCTTTCCTCCTACGGCACGATTCATGCCGTGCAGCTTGCTGCAGGCGAGGAAGTTATCATTGATAACGGACATCTGGTTGCATGGCCTGATTATATGGATTACCGGATCGAGAAGGCTGCTAACGGCTGGTTGTCCAGCATTACAAGTGGCGAAGGCATTGTGTGCCGGTTCCGTGGCGAAGGCGTCGTCCTGATTCAAACGAGAAATCCGAAAAGCTTCGGCGGCTGGATTAATCAGTTTATTCCAAAGTGATGAAACAATGGTACATAGACGAATCGGCTCGAAGGTCGCAGGATTGTGAAAAAGCAAGGCATTTAGCTCTGATGGACGAGCTAAGCGCCTTGCTTTTCATTTTTTTAAAGCAATGCTCTTATCGCTGAATCAAGCTCCGGCGGTAGTACAGTCGGCTCAAAACGGCCTGCTACTTGACCTCTGCGATCAATGAGAATCTTAGAAAAATTCCACTTGATTCCATCTCCAGCATGGAGCTCGGGGTATTTTTCACGTAAAAACTGGTCCAGCCACTTGCCGTTCGGGGTTCGCATATCGAAACCGTGAAACGGAGCTTCGCTCACTAAATAGTGAAATAAAGGATGAGCTGTTTCGCCTCGAACGTCCACCTTGCTGAGCAGGGGGAACGTAACGCCAAAGTTTTGTTCGCAATAGGCTTTTACTTCAGCATCGCTGCCCGGTTCTTTGTCATTAAATTGATTGCAGGGGAAAGCGAGTATCTCCAATCCCTGTTGGTGATGGGTTTCGTAAAGCTGCTGGAGCGCGGCAAATTGGCTGGAATAACCGCATTTACTCGCCGTATTAACAATGAGGACAACCTTCCCCTGATAGGCTGCCCAATCTAGCCATTCTCCGTTTATCGTTTTAACTTGAAAGTCATAGATGGACAAGTTGATCGCTCCCTTCGGCGCTATACAACCCATCATAGGACAAATTCACTTATTGGTCTAATATATAATAGAGATAAAGCTTATAGTTTTCACCTATGTCGATCAGCCATGCTGGGCGAGTCTCGTTTTGCGATAGTCGGCGGGGGTGACGCCAAAGCTTTTCTTGAACATGCGATGGAAATAAGAGCTGCTCGTATAGCCGCTTTTGTCGGCAATATCGACGACGGACCAATCCGTATTTTCCAAATAATCTTTGGCATGCTCCAGCCGCACCTGATTAATGACGTCGACGACAGCGGTCAGCGTCTGCTGCTTGTAAACCCGGCTAATATAGATGGAGGACATATCCAGCTCCTCAGCAATCCAATTCAAGCATAGATTGGAGTTCGCGAAGTCGCGCTCAATCAGCTCATTGATTTTACGAATGAGATCGCTTTGCTTGACCGTGCGTTTCTCCATAAGCCTAGCCTGAATATCATCAAATAAGGTGAAAAATAAGGCGTTCATTTCCTCCACCGTCTCGAATTTATCGAGTGAAGGGATGTTCGTATTCAGCCCGGTTTCGACCTCGAGACTGTTATTTTTATGAATCGTGTACAAAATCGTATTGACCGTCATCGTTAAATGCGAGATAGCAAGCTGCACGACGTGAATCGGATAGTCAGCCGTCTCCTCTACAATAGAGGCGAAAATCTGTTTTGCATCGATATTTTTGGAAGCCATCAGCGCATCGGTCAGTTTTTTCTCTTTATCGACGGGGAATTTATATTCCTTCGCTTTCAGCTCCATAATCTGTTGCGAATAGATCAAGCAGCCCTGCCCATAAAATAAGCGGTGCAGCGAAGCTTCCTTCACCTGTTTATAGAGGGAGGCAAGCTGCTGAGGCTGGTTCGCCTCCGGGCTGTACGTCATAGAAATGCCTATCCGCAAATATTCCAGGCTCGAATGCTGAATTTGCAGCAGCATCGTCCGCAGCAGCTCATCATCCGGCTGTTCCGTCGATTCGAGGCGCCCAAGCATGAGCACAACGCTGTCTTCATTCATATCAACCGTTTCGACGCGGTAATGCTTCAACCCAATTTCCCAGCTAATGTTCATAATGGCGAATTTATAAGCGAGCAGATCATTGCCCCGCGTTTCCCTGAGCGCTTCTAGGTCATCAATTTTAATTAATACGACGCGGTAATGGTTTGTGAAATCAAACGTAATGCCGCTTTGCTCAAGCTTGTCGAGCTGGGTTTTCGTCTGCAATTGCTGCGCGCCTTCCAGCAAGTTGCGTAAAATATTTTGTCTAATCGTATAGGAGCTGTTGCGCCGCTCTGTTTCGAGCATATTCATTTTATCCATAATATGATGGATCGGGCGATAGAGCATACGTGACAGCAGCCAGGAAATAAGCAGGCCGATGGCCAAAATCGCGGCAGCAATAGCAAGCGTCGTATTGCGAATGGCACTTACTTTTCCTGTAATTTCGCCATAAGGCGTGACACGAACATATTGCCATTCGAGCGCATCCGAGGACGTATAGGAAATGAGCGATTTCTGGCCGTCAAATCGCGCCACAATATAACCCGGCTGCTGCTGTCCGAAAATTTGCGATAAAAGCATATCATTATCTTGCTTATTCAGCGATTTGAGGGCAAGTGTATCGCGCGAAAGCATGCGCTGGCGATCATCGATAATAAACGATTTGCCGAGTGACTCGCTGGAAGCGGTTCCAATATCTTTATTAATCCACGACGATGAAATATTGACGATGACTGCCGAATTTATCGTTTGATTTTTACCGACCGCATCATAGCCTAAATAAGTATATACATGATGCACGGGTGACGGCTGTCCAGGCAATACTGGACTGTCTGCATCCTCTGGCACATAGGAGCGTGGAATCGGCGTAAACGGCTTATACGTCTGGAAATCTTCTAACGTCTGTAAAATGCCTTTATCGGAAATTTCCTCCTTGGTAAAAATCCCGCTTTGCCCCGAACGATTAGCAATGTAAAATTGATTGTTGGCTGAATTGTATACATATATCGACTCAATAAACGGCATGGAGCTCAAGTAGTTGGTCAAGTCATTCATAGCTGCCGTCACATCATAAATATTAGGCTTCGTATAAAAAAGCAGCTTGGAAATCGTAAACGTCCGATACAGCTGGAAGGTGAGCGACTGGGCGCTCTCCGTCATGTTGTTCACTTCATGGCTCGTTCGGGTCAGGCTGCTGACGTCGGATAAATAGGCTTGCTTTAGATCCAGCCTTGTATAAGCAAGATAATAGAAGAAGGACGAAATAAGCAGCGTCAATACGATACATAATGTAATGCTGAGCAGAAACCTGCTGTAGAGCTTTCCGTTATTTTTCCATGCGTTGGCTTTCATAGCTGTCCCCCTCTTTTCTTAGTAAGCGCTTACTTTTTATAAGTCTCTAATTGGTTTAGATATCGGTTGCCTGATTATGCGCATATGTCAGTTTGTTCACCTGATCCCCCATGCATCTCTGTTCATATTATAAACTTCACTTTGCCAACCGTACAATGTATTCTATGCATAAAATTGAACGACCTTGCTCTGAACGCTGTGAACAAACCGAACTGGAGTGAACTTTTTGGCAAAACCAATACGTTCAGATGACAAAGCTAATGCTTTCCTTTAGACTTTTCCTCGAATTCGCAGTGCAATATGGATAAGTCGAAGGGAAAGTGACAAAATGATTCATTCCAAGCTTCCAAAAATTTGGTATGGCGGTGACTATAACCCTGATCAATGGCCAGAGGCGATCTGGCAGGAGGATATGCGTTTATTTAAGGAGGCGGGCATTAATGTCGTCACACTTCCGGTATTTAGCTGGGCGAAGCTGCAGCCTTCCGAGGACGTTTATCAGTTTGAATGGCTGGATAAGCTGCTGGATCTCATTGCTGAAAATGGGATTTACGCCTGCCTCGCCACCTCGACGGCTGCACAGCCTGCATGGATGTCACGCAAGTATGACGATATTTTGCCGGTTGATGTAGATGGACGGAAGCGGACGCATGGCTCCCGTACTAATTTTTGTCCGAATAGCAAGACATACCGCCGTTTCTCCCGTGCTCTTGCGGCGAAGCTAGCTGAGCGCTACAAAGAGCATCCCGCGCTGCTCATTTGGCATATTAACAATGAGTATGGCACACATTGCTATTGCAATCATTGTGCGGAGGCTTTCCGTGTCTGGCTGCAGGCGAAGTTCGGCACCACCGAGCGCTTGAATGCAGAGTGGAACATGAGCTTCTGGGGCCATACGGTGTATGACTGGGAAGATATTGTACCGCCATCTAACCTCAACGGAGACAACCGCCATTTTCAGCCGATGGCACTCGATTATAAAAGGTTTATGTCCGATTCCCTTCTAGCCTGCTACAAGGGGGAGTATGAGGAGCTGAAGCGTATTACCCCGGATTTGCCGATTACGACAAATATTTGGGGGCTGTTCAACGGCCTTGATTTGCAAAAATGGGGCGATGCGATGGATGTCGTATCCTGGGACAGCTATCCGCAAATGAATGAGCCGATGGGCAATGTGGCGATGCGCCATGATTATATGCGGGGCCTCAAGCAGGGCAAGCCGTTCATGCTGATGGAGCAGACGCCAAGCCAGCAAAACTGGCAGCCCTACAACAGCCTCAAGCGCCCGGGCGTCATGCGGCTGTGGAGCTACCAGGCGGTCGCGCATGGCGCCGACACGGTGATGTTCTTCCAGCTGCGCCGCTCGATCGGCGCTTGCGAGAAATATCATGGCGCGCTCATCGAGCATGTCGGGCATGAGCATACGCGCGTATTCCGCGAATGCGCGCAGCTGGGGCGCGAGCTGGAGGAGCTGGGCGACAAGCTGCTGGATGCTACGGTACAGGCGGAAGCGGCGCTGCTGTTTGATATCGACAACTGGAATGCGGTTGAAATCACGAGCGGGCCAAGCGCGGACTTGAACTATTTGGAGCAGGCGCAGCGCTATTATAAAGCTTTTTACGACCAAAACATTCAAATGGACGTCATCAGCCCGCTCAGCGACTTCTCCAAGTACAAAATCGTCATCGCTCCCGTCATGTATATGCTGAAGCCAGGCGTAGCCGAGCGCATCGAAGCGTTCGTGCAGGCTGGCGGCACGTTTATAACGACCTTTTTCAGCGGTATCGTCAATGAAAATGATCTGGTCACGCTGGGCGGCTATCCAGGCGCATTAAGAAAGCTGCTTGGCGTATGGGTCGAAGAAATCGACAGCTTGACGCCGGATATGCGCAACACAATCGAAGTAGGAGAGCAGTTTGGGCATATAGCTGGGGGCTCTTATGAGTGTGAGCTGCTATGCGATTTGCTTCATTTGGAGGGCGCAGAGGCCATTGGCAGCTATGGGGCCGATTTTTATGCGGGGATGCCAGCGCTAACCGTCAATCGCTACGGGGAAGGCGAAGCCTATTATGTGGCGACGGTTCCTGAGCAGAAGCTGCTCAGCGGGCTCGTGCAGACGCTTTGCGAGAAGCATGGCATCGGGGCACCGCTTCTGGCGGATGCCGGAGTCGAGCTTGTGCAGCGTCATAAAGGGGAGGAAGCTTACACTTTCGTGCTGAATCATAATCCTTTTGAGTCCAAGCTTGAGTTGGGAGAAGTAGCATACACCGATTTGCTGACCAGTGAACACTTGTCTGGCACAGTATCAATTGAACCATATGGCGTCATGATCTTGCAGATATCGACATAGGCGGGGCTGGTATAGAAGAGCCGTTTTTCCTGTTCACACTGGGAAAAGCGGCTTTTTCTCTATGTTTTTAACATCTTGCAGCGTTAGTGGACAGCCTGTGAAAAGCTGAAAAATGCATAGTGGTGCAATTCGTTCACCTGTGTTTTCGCAGCATTTTTCACTAATTGCCTGATGTTGCTCTAGCTGAGCGTTTCGAGCCTGCTATACACTGAGGGCACAACGAACGACGTAAGCAGCAGCAGTCGCCTAGAATTGAGCAAGTGAGCCTGAGGGCATTGCAGCTGGCATCGTACAAATGAAAAAAGAAAAAGCAAAGCTGAAAGCTGAAAGGGGAGACATAGCCTGCATGAATACGAGAAGAGGTTTTTTTCACGAGCTGATCACCAACCGCATTTTATTTCTCATGCTGTTGCCGACGATTTTATTTTTCATCATCAATTCCTATTTACCGATGGTCGGCATCTATTACGCTTTCACGAGGTTCGATTATAATACGAGCTTATTCAATAGTGAATTCGTTGGGCTGGAAAACTTCAAGTTTTTATGGCAATCCGGCATTTTGACTAAACTGACCTTAAATACGATTGGCTATAATATAGCCTTCATCGGGCTTGGCAATGTGCTCGCCATCGCGCTGGCTATTCTGCTAAGCGAGCTTAAATCGAAATGGTTCAAGAAGCTGACGCAATCCGTTATGTTTTTGCCTTATTTCGTATCGTTCGTTATCCTGAGCGTTATTGTGTACAATTTGTTCAACTATGAAAGCGGATTCTTGAACACGCTGCTCAAGCAGCTCAGCATTGAGCCGGTTGATGTGTACAACACGCCTTGGGTATGGGTACCGCTCATTATTTTGTTCTATCTATGGAAAAACCTCGGTTACAGCATGGTTATCTATCTGGCTGCTATTACAGGTATCAGCGATGAATATTACGAAGCGGCCAAAATTGACGGCGCCAACATTTTCCAACGGATTTGGTACATTACGGTTCCGATGCTGAAAACGACATTCGTCGTCCTGCTGCTGTTCGCTCTCGGCAGCATAATGAAAGGACAGTTCGACTTGTTCTATCAATTAATCGGCAACAACGGCGTGCTGTATGATGCGACGGACATTCTGGATACGTATGTGTACCGCTCGCTGAAAGTAACGTTTGATATTGGGATGTCGACTGCTGCGGGTCTTTACCAATCGTTGTTCGGCTTTATCCTGATTATGACGGTCAACTATATTATTCGAAAAATCAACGACGAATACGCATTGTTCTAGGAGGATGATGAAAAAGAGGCTGCGTTGCATGAAAAGGTTGGTTTACGATCGCCATTACCCTTGAATTTCTTCGAATACCCCCTTAAGGGGGAAATTCAAGGGTAAAAGCGAACGCTCACGCTTCTCGGGCTCAACCTTTTCATTCCACTACACCTTTTTCATCTCCCTCCTAGGAGGAGGGAAAAGCTGCTTAGCCGCTTTGCGCTTGCGCTGTACCTTTAAGTTCAAAACCAAGAACCAAAACCAAGAACCAAAACCAAGAACCAAAACCAAGAACCAAAACCAAGAACCAAATCATTAGCGCATTCGCACTTGCGCCGTACCTTTAAGAGCCAAGAGCCAAGAGCCAAGAGCCAAGAGCCAAGAGCCAAGAGCCAAGAGCCAAGAGCCAAAAGCCAAAAGCAAGACCAGTAACAAATCCTTTGCTGCATTCGCGTTTGCATTATACCTTCGTGAGCTGGAGCTAGAGCAAGGCATTACGCTTGCTTTAGTGCACAGACTTGTGCTTAAGCATGGGAGCAAAGAAGCCTTAACCACAGAGATGTAGACATTTATAAGCGTCAAATCAATTGTTTTCTGCTGTATGAATTCGAACTTTGTGGTTCGTGTTTTAGAAGGAGGGTGTTGGTGAAGGGGGCCTGAGCGGAGTAAAAGGTTTGAGCTGGAGAAGCGAACGCGTTCGCTTTTGTCCGTGGAAATTTACCGCTGGCGGTATAGTTAAGAATTTCCACGGGCAATGGCGATCGGAGGCCAAACCTTTTGCGCAGCGACGAACCTACCTCACCAAGCGCACTTATTCTAATCACCGACACAAAGAGAACATGGAGGTTACTTTATGAAAATCAAAGACGACAGCTATATGCTGCTGTTCCGCATTATTGCTTTCGTAGTTATTTTGCTCACGTCCGTCGCTTGCCTGTTTCCGTTTCTGCTCATTGTGTCAGCATCGTTCACCCAGAACGAATCGATTCTCCGCGACGGGTATCATTTGATCCCGCAGGTGTTTTCACTTGAAGGCTACACAACGGTGCTGCGATTCCCGCAGCAGGTCATCAACGCCTACACCGTTACGATCATAACGACAGTTGTCGGCACATTTCTCGGGCTGTTCTTCATTACGATGGCGGGTTACGTCCTGCAGCGCAGAGATTTTAAATATCGGAATTTTTTCTCCTTCTTTATTTATTTCACGACGCTGTTCGGGGGCGGACTTGTGCCGTGGTACATTATGCTGACGAAATATTTGCAGCTCACCGATACGTATGCGGTGCTCATTCTTCCAGGACTTATGACGCCGTTCCTCATTATATTGATGAAAAACTTCATCCGCTCCGCCGTTCCCGATGAGGTAACGGAATCGGCTAAAATCGATGGCGCGAATGATTTTACAATCTACGCTCGCATCGTGCTGCAATTGTCGATGCCGGGCATCGCAACCGTCGGATTGTTTCTGGCGCTGGCTTACTGGAATGACTGGTTTACATCCTCGCTGTTCATCAATGACACGACGATGTACCAGCTTCAATATTATCTCTACAACATTATCAATGCGATGAGCTTCCTGTCACAGATGGGAGCAGGTACAGGCGTTTCACTTGGCGGGGATATGCCGATGGAGTCGACCAAGATGGCGATGGCGATTATTGTAACCGGCCCGATTTTGTTCCTTTACCCTTTCGTTCAGCGTTATTTTGTAAAAGGCTTGACGATTGGGGCTGTCAAAGGTTAGAACTGTACCAGAGTGCATAGCGGCAAGCTTGCTACTAGGGTCCAGCTAACATATATAGGTTCAACTTATAAAAGGGAGGATTCACATGATGAAGAAAAAGAGCAAAGGTTTAGTCATGCTTCTCACCGTAATGCTGCTTATGAGCATGATCGCAGCTTGCAGCGGCAATGGTGGCGGAAATACGGCAGCATCCAGCAGTCCAGCAGATAGCGGAGCAGCTACCGCATCGCCGGACAATGCGCAAGCAGGCGAGAAAACGGGTATCGATACTTCCAAAAAAGTAGAATTGCAATTTTATATGCTAGGCGATGCGCCGAAGGATCTCGCTACCATTCAAGACAAAATCAATGAAATGGCGCTTCAGGATTTGAATGCAACCGTCAAATTCAACTACACGTCATGGACCGATTGGGAGCAAAAATATAAATTGCTGCTTGGCTCCGGCCAACAGGTCGACCTGATCTTTACAGCAGAATGGACGCAATACCAGTCCTATGCGAAAAAAGGCGCATTCCAGCCGCTCGACAAGCTGCTACCTGTAGCTGCGCCGAAGCTGAATGAGTTCGTGCCGAAAGATATGTGGGAAGCGGTTAAAATCGACAACCAAATCTTTACCGTTCCAGCAACGTACAAAGAGTATGTAACGAATGGCTTCGTATGGCGTGAAGATCTTCGTAAAAAATACAACCTGCCTGAGCCAAAGGATTTGAAAACGTATGAAGAGTATTTGGCGGGCATTAAAGCCAATGAGCCGAGCATGCGTCCAATCGCACTTGGTGCAGACGTTCGCGGCAGCCTTGTGAACCAAATTCGCGATATCGAGCACAAAGCAATCGGCGCGCTGCCTTACGGTCTTGGCGTGAACTACTTCGAGCCAGGCAACATCTACACATACTGGGGCTCGGATGAGCAAAAAGCGGATTTGGAGCTGATCAAGCGCTGGCAGCAAAACGGCTACATCCCGAAAAACGTACTGAACATCAACGACGTTATTCAGGAGCAGCTGACAAGCGGCAAAGCAGCAACGATTTTCGGAGACAACCCAACTCGTTTCAATGATTCGGTTATTAAAGTACAAGCGGCTCACCCGGATTGGGAGCTGAAATACTACCCATTCCCGCTTACAACAGGCATTGCAACACCAGTACATGCGATTCACAACGGCTTTGCGATTCCAACAAGCAGCAAAAACGCAGAGCGCGCACTGGCATTCTATGAGAAAATGGTAACGGACAAACGTTACAATCAGTTGACAGAGTACGGTGTGGAAGGCAAAAACTATGAAGTTAAAGATGGCTACTACCAAATGATCGGCGATGCAAGCTCCAACGGCTTTGCTCGTGAAGGCATGAATGGCTGGGCATGGAGAAATCCAGAGTTCATGCTGTTTGACAAAAACTATGACGGCGTAAAAGCGATCTTCGACGAGCTGGACAAAATCCAAGTTCCAGACAAATTCAACGGCTTTGCCGAAGACTACAGCTCTTACCAAGCCGAGAGAGCAGCGCTTGAGCAAGTGGAGAAGCAGTACCTGTTCCCGCTGCAAGCTGGTCTCGTGGACAATATCGAAGAAGGCTTGAAAACGTTCATGGACAAAGCGAAGCAAGCTGGACTTGAGAAAATTCAAGCCGAGTACATGAAACAATGGCAAGCTTATGTAACTGAGAAAAATATTAAATAAGCGACAAAGCCGTACCAGAGGCAGCTCTCGGTATGGGAGGAAAAGCGGTGGTGTGTCCCTGAGGGACATAACCGCCGCTTTTCTTATGCAATAAGAGAGGGGATTAGGTGCGGACACTTGAGTACAATGACAGTCAAATGATAAGCGGATATTCGGCCTTTTGAATCAAACGCTTACATAATGATCTATGCTACAATATAGCTATAGTGATCCTTCTTATAACAGGTTTAGAGAGGATGTTAATCATTGGATAAAGTCAGAATCGGCATATTAGGCCTTGGGAATATGGGAACAGGACACGCACGTTATTTGATTGAAGGAAGAGTAGAGGGCGCCGTGCTTGCTGCGGTGTCGGATGTGCGTTCCGAACGTTTGGAGCTGGCAGCGCAGGAATGGGGGACAGAACTAAAGCTGTATTCGACGGCTGAGGAACTATTCTACTCAGGCGAGGTGGACGGCGTGCTCATCTGCACCCCGCATTATGATCATCCGCAGCAGGCAGCCGCAGCGTTGAAGGCCGGGCTGCATGTATTGATTGAGAAGCCAGCTGGCGTTTATACGAAGCAGGTTCGCGAGATGAATGAAGCGGCGGCTCAAAGCAATAAAGTGTTCGGCATTATGTATAATCAACGCACGAATCCGCTGTACGCGAAGCTTCGCGATTTAATTACATCCGGGGAGCTCGGGGAAGTTCGCCGCACGAACTGGATTATTACGAACTGGTACCGCTCACAGAGCTATTACGATTCGGGCGGCTGGCGTGCAACGTGGGCTGGCGAAGGCGGCGGCGTACTGCTGAATCAGGACCCGCATCAGCTTGACCTGTGGCAGTGGACGACAGGAATGATGCCGAAGCGCGTGCGCGCTTTTTGCTCCTTTGGAAAACACCGTGATATTGAAGTGGAAAACGATGTGACGGCTTACGTGGAATATGAAAACGGAGCAACGGGTGTGTTTGTCACCTCGACCTTTGAGTCGCCGGGAACGAACCGTTTTGAAATTTCGGGTGAACGCGGCAAAATCGTCATTGAAAATGACAAAATGACGTTTTGGCGGCTGCGCGTATCTGAAACCGAATTTAATGCGAGCTTTAAAGGCGGCTTCGGCCAGCCGGAATGCTGGAAATTCGAAATTCCGGTCAGCGATGGCGGCAATCACATGGGCATTACTCAGGACTGGGTAAATGCGATTCTGCATGGCACGCCATTGCTTGCTCCAGGCGAAGAGGGGATTAGGGGACTGGAGCTGTCCAACGCGATGCTGCTCTCTACATGGACAGATGGATGGGTCGATCTTCCGATTAACGAGGATTTATTTTATGAGAAGCTGCAAGAGAGAATACGCAGCTCGGAGAAGCACAAGGATGCGAACAGTTATGAGACGCTGGATGTGAGAGGTACCCACTAATCAATAACCACTGATGAGCAAGCGAGAGGGAGGCAACATTTATGTCAACAGCAAATGGAATGAATTATGCCCCGAAAGGCAAGCCCAAACCAGTTGTCAAAGAAGGAGAGTTTGTATTCGCTGCTTTGTCGCTGGATCATGGGCATATTTATGGCATGTGCAACGGTCTTCGGGAAGCGGGCGGCACGCTCAAGTGGGTTTATGATCCAGACCCGAAGAAGGTAGAAGCATTTGTGCGCACTTATCCTGAGGTTCGCCCAGCGGAATCGAAGCAGCAAATTTTGCAGGATGCGGAAGTGGTGCTCGTTGCAGCAGCAGCGATAACGAATTTGCGCGGCCCGCTTGGCGTCGAGGTCATGAAGCATGGCAAGCATTATTTTACGGACAAAGCGCCGTTTACGACGCTTGAGCAGCTGGCTGAGGCGCGTAAAGTAACGGCAGCTACAGGCAAAATTTATGCGGTCTATTACAGCGAGCGCCTTCATGTAGAATGCGCGGAATACGCAGGGCAGCTCGTGAAGGACGGGGCTATCGGCCGCGTGCTGAATGTAATGGGATTGGGACCGCATCGTTTGAATGCAGCGGCTAGGCCAGACTGGTTTTTCAATAAGGAGCAGTACGGCGGCATCATTTGCGATATTGGCAGCCATCAAATTGAACAGTTTCTTTATTTCGCCGGCTGCAAAGATGCTACGGTGCAATCCAGCAAAATAGCCAATTACAATAACAAGCAATACCCGGAGCTTGAGGACTTTGGCGACGCTACGCTTATTGGCGACAACGGGGCTACGCATTATTTTCGCGTGGACTGGTTTACGCCGGATGGCTTGTCTACTTGGGGCGATGGCCGGACGATTATTCTCGGGACAAAAGGCTATATCGAGCTGCGCAAATATGTCGATTTGACGAGAGGCGGCAGCGACCATCTGTTCCTCGTGAATGGAGACGGCGAGCAAAAAATAGATGTGAAAGACAAGGTGGGTTTCCCTTATTTTGGAGCGCTCATTCTTGATTGCTTGAATGGCACGGAGCTTGCGATGCCGCAGGCGCATACGTTTAAAGCGGCAGAGCTGTGCTTGCAGGCGCAATTGCAGGCTGTACGGGTCGAGTAGGGAAAGAGCAGAGGAAGCGAAACATATAATACGGATAGAGGAAGGGAGAAGCGTGAATCGATGATGAAGTTGTCTGTATTTACGGTAGCAACACCGGAGCTGGGGCCTGAGGAACTGGCAGCCGCCGCGCAAGAGGCAGGAATTCATGCTGTAGAATGGCGTTACAAGGAAGCACCGGATGCAGCTGTGGCGAGCCAGGAGCCTTCTTTCTGGGGCAACAACCGCTGTACGATTTTTCCCTCAGGCGGAGATGAAATGCTGGATCGCTTTGGCAAGGCTGCGGCTGATCATGGACTGACATCGCTCAGCCTGACGCCATATCTCACCGCTGGCGATTTGGAGGCGACCGAGCAGGTGCTGAAAGCGGCGAAGCGGGTAGGGGCTTCCTTTATCCGGGTTGGTGTTCCAAATTATGATCGCAGCCGTCCGTTCGGCGAGCTGTTCACGCTGGCAAGAACGTATTTGCAGCAAGTGCAGGAGCTGTGCCGAAAGTATGGCGTTAAAGGCTTAGTCGAGACCCATCATCAGACGATTGCGGCAAGCGCTTCCGCAGCTTATCGGCTCTGCGAAGGGCTGGACCCGGATTGTATTGGCGTGCTGTACGATCCCGGCAATATGGTTTACGAAGGCTTCGAAAACTACCGGATGGGACTTGAGCTGCTAGGTCCGTATTTGGCCCATGTGCATGTGAAAAATGCGGGCTGGCAGGCTGGACCGGAAGAGGCGGATGGCAGCATCAACTGGAAGGCGGATTGGACGGGACTCGCTAAAGGGATAGTGCCGTGGAAGCAAATCATCGAGGATTTGCAAGCGGTCGGCTATGACGGCTATCTCGGCATTGAAGATTTCAGCAAAGAATTTGCGGAGTCTCCAGACATGCTGCGGCATTTTGTCCGCTATATTAACGGATTGCAGTCGCAAGGTTAAAATGCTCGATTTCGGCTACCGAATTCAGACGCCGCTTGAAGCGATTTTTCATTCCCATACGAATTACGAGGTTTATTATTTTCATGAAGGAAAATGCAACTATTTGATTGGCGATCAAATTTACCATATGCAGCCGGGTGATATGATGATTTTGTTCGGCATGACGCTGCATTGTGCCAAAATCGATCCTTCCGTTCCTTATGTCCGGACGATTGTCCATTTTGAGCCTTCGCTGCTGCGCCCGCTGCTGGAGCTGCCGCAGGCGCTCAATGTTATGGAGCCGTTTGAGGAGTTGCGCAATCACCGCCTGCGGCTCAGAGGCGAGCATAAGGAAGAAGCGGAGCGGCTTTTGGCTCAAATGCATGTGCATCAGCAGCGGGGCGATGCCATCGGCAGCAACCGTCTGCTGCTTGCCTTTGTTGATTTATTGTATTTTATTTTTGGCTTGTGCGAGCAGCCGCTAAGGGACCGGCAAGAATTTTCCTCGGATAAGGAGCAGACGGTGCAGCGCATCATTTCCTTGCTGGAGCACAGCTATACGGACGATTTGCATATGGAGCAGCTGGAAGAACGGCTGCATTTAAGCAAGTCGTACATTGCCAGGCTGTTTAAGGATGTGACGGGTGTAACGGTGTTTCACTATGTGTATAGAAGGCGAATCAATGAGGCGAAAATCATGTTTTTGATGGAGCCGTCCGTCACGGTTACAGAAGCATGCTATCGTCTGGGCTTCAAGCATCTGGCCCATTTCAGCAGAATGTTCAAGCAGTTTGTCGGTGTATCGCCAGAGCAGTTCAAGCGGCGCGAGACGCAAAGCTAATCGTATAAATAGGGGGAATGATTCGGGTGAAGCTGGAACGTGGGCAGAAGCTGCTGTTTATTGGAGACTCGATTACGGATTGCGATCGGAACAAGCAGAATGGCGAGGGGCTGTTCGGCGCGCTTGGCAGAGGTTACGTAGCGCAGGTGGATGCGCTGCTGCAGGCGGTTTATCCGGAGCTCGGTATTCGCGTAGTGAACATGGGAACGGGCGGGCATACGGTCCGTGATTTAAAAGCGAGATGGCAGGAAGATGTGACGGATAAAAAACCGGATGTGCTTTCGATCATGATCGGCATCAATGACGTATGGCGCCAATATGATACGCCGTTCATTACGGAGTGGCATGTCTATATCGAGGAGTACGAGCAAACGCTGCGCGAGCTGGTCGCACTGGCGAAGCCGGTGGCCGGAAGCGGTATCGTGCTCATGACGCCTTTCTTTCTGGAAAGCAATGAGCAGGATGCGATGCGCCGCACGATGGACGAATATGGTGCAGTTGTACGCCGAATAGCAGATGAGACGGGCTGTCTGTTCATTGATACACAGGCGGCATTTAATAAAGTGCTGGCCCATCTCTATTCCGCTACTTTGGCGTGGGATCGCGTGCATCCGACGGCGGCAGGCCATATGGTGCTGGCGAGAGCTTTTTTGCAGGCAATGGATTTCGATTGGACGAAATAAAAGTGGGTGAAAAGCTTATCCGTCGAGGATAGGCTTTTTTTTGATTTTAATGCCGCATAAGCCGTCCATATGTGTGCATGATGAACGTAGATGATGAATGTAGACGAATAAACGTATTGCAAAAACTAATATCATTAGTTATTATAAAACTAATGATATTAGTTTTTGCGCAGCAAGCGCAAAATACCGAGGAGCGATGCATTGTGAGAATGACCAAACATCAGCATATTTATCAGTTGACCTATTTGCCCCATGTATTTCCTGTTAATTGCTATTTGGTCGAAGAAGAGGACGGCTTGACGCTGATCGATGCAGCACTGCCGAATAATGCCGAAGCGATTATGCAGGCAGCACGCAAGCTGGGCAAGCCGATTGTACGAATCGTGCTGACGCATGCGCATGATGATCATATCGGAGCGCTGGATGCGCTCAAAGCACAGCTGCCGGATGCAGTCGTAGCAATCTCGGCGAGGGATGCGCGATTGCTGCGAGGAGACCGCTCTTTGGAACCGGGAGAGCCGGCTACCCCAATCAGAGGCGGTGTGCCGAAAAAAGTAGCAACGAAGCCGGATCTGCTGCTTCAAGATGGCGACCGTATCGGCTCGCTGCTGGCGGTTGCAGCACCGGGACATACGCCCGGTTCCATGGCCTTTCTCAATACGAGAGGCGGCGAGCTGATTGTCGGGGATGCTTTTCAACTGCGTGGAGGCGTTGCGGTAAGCGGACAAGTTCGGCCGTTGTTTCCATTTCCGGCATGGGCAACCTGGAATAAGCAGCAGTCGCTGATTAGTGCGAGGCGCCTGCTTGCACTGAAGCCGTCCTTGCTGGCAGTCGGACACGGCAACCTGCTTGTTGACCCGGTGGCCGCAATGGAGCAGGCCATCATAACGGCTGAACGCAAGCTCGCTGCTGCTGCGGCACATTAAAGGAAAAGCACGCTGATATAATCTGTATGGATTTCACAACAGCAAGGAGAAGATGACATGTCGCCAAGAATAGGCTTGGATGTACCGACGATAGTTCGGACAGCCGCAGAAATTGCCAATACGCAAGGGCTGGAAGCAGTGACGATGGCTTCGCTTTCGCAGAAGCTGGGTATTCGCTCTCCCTCTTTATACAACCATATAGACGGTTTGAGTGGGGTGAAGCTGGCGCTTGCGATTTATGGCTTGCGCGAAATGAACGAGCAGATGAGTAAAGCGGTAGAAGGACTGACAGGGGAAGACGCCGTTTATGCGGCGGGCAAAGCCTATGTTGCTTTTGCCCGCTCGAATCCGGGTGTTTACGAGGCAACAATTCCGTCCCAATCACAGGATAATGATGAATTTAAAGCGGTTAGCGAGCAGCTGATGGGGCTCATTATTAATTTGCTGGATAGCTACAAATTAAAGCAGGAGATAGCGATTCATATCGTCCGCGGCTTGCGCAGCCTGCTGCATGGATTTAGCTCCATCGAGCAGAAAGGCGGCTTCGGCTTGCCCTACCAGTTGGACGAATCGATGCAGCTTGTGCTGCAAACGTATTTGTCGGGTATTCAACAAATGTGTATAGAAGAGTAACATCTTTAATCTAATCGCAGCATGTCTATTTAATTTCGCTTCCGAATAAATATTTTCTTCCTTATACAATATAAGGATAAACATGCGAAAAATACAGTCAAGTGTACATGCCATTTTGAAGCAGGGACATTATCCATAACTATTTTTAAGGGAATAGAAAGGATGAAAAATTGAAAGTAATAAAATAATTTATTTATGTTAGATAATTTTTTTTGCGGGATGGATATACTTCTGCTGATGAAGTAAAAACTGAAAAAAGATAAGAAAATAACACCTGTCATTTGAATGGCACTATTTCCTGTGGCAAATTCGATAAGCATTAAAAATATTAAAAATAAAACTAAAATAAAAGCATCGATTAAATCAATAATAAGATTTATTTTCCTGTTTGTGATGGGGAACTCATCTAAATAAGAATTTTTAAATATAGGATATTCTAATTGTAGCGTTAGAAAAGTAACAAGACATATCATGTAAGGAATATCTACAAATGCAGCCTTGGGCATATTAAAAAAAGGAGCTAGAACTACATCATTAAAACATGATAAAAGAGTTACAACAGTAAAAATACGAATAATTCTACCCATATAGTCAGAATTTCTAAGCAAGCGGGTTATGTGAGTAGTTAACATTGCTTTTGTATGTTTATTTAAATAGAGAATACGGGTAGAGAGTTTCATAAGTTTACTGGTGAAATAGAAATAAAGCATTGCGTTTCTGCTGAATTGATTCATTTGTTGAGCAGCGAGTAGCGGACCTGTGAGTAAGCCTAAAATGGTTAAAATTATAATAATATAAGCAGCAACTGAAGGTGAATATTGAAAAATAGATAGACTAAGCATTTGCTTTTTGTTTAGTACATACAGTAGTGCGGAACATGAAAAAAACAACATTGAAAACCAAATGCTCAAACCAGGTAAACTTTTTAAAAATCCAAATAAAAACTCGAAATAAAGTCGTAAAAATCGTATTGCTTCCAACAATATAACGAATATAATTACAGTTTTTAAACTGGTATCATTCCAAAGTAAAATTAAAGCTGCAATAAGATACTCTAATAAAATAAAAAACTTTAAGGAACTAACTAAATAAACCTTATAAAAATAAGCAGTAGGCTTAATTGGCATAGAACCAACAAATTTGCTTAGCGTAGGGATACTTTTCAAAACGGCAGCAGTGAAAAATAAAAGAATTAAATTTAGAGCCAAATAGATACCGATGTAATATTCCATAGTTATTGCTGTGCCAAAATTTTTGATGCCTAAAAGGATAAGACTCATTAAAAAGCCGAGGCTGCAAAAATCAATGATGGCTTGTTTAGTCACATTTGAAATACGATCGTCATAAGCAATCGATAAAAGTTTTCTAAAAGCAGACAGATTCATGTAATATCCTCTTTCACAACATGAATACCATTATTGAAAAGTTCGAAAATAAGATCGGCAACCTCTTCACCATAATCACGAATATGTGTAGTGAGAAGTGTTCCCATACCTTGTAATTTTCTATGCTGATAAGCTTGTTGAATAAAAAGCACTGCATCAGTATCTAAGCCCTCATAAATCTCATCACAGATGAGAAGCTTTGGACAAATAAGCATTGCTGCTATGAACTGGATTTTCTTTTTAGTTCCAAAGGAAAGTTTTGAGAAAAGGGTATTCAGTTCGGTTAAGACATTTAAATCTTCTGCAAGATGGCTCACTTGTTCTATTCGTTCAAAAGGGATCATATAAATTTCTTTAAGAAACTGAAAAAATTCGTTTGGAGTCAACAGCTCGATAAATTGCTGATGGTCTGATGAGATGAAAAAAGTATTTGTTCTTAGACTTATACGGTCAGATAAAGGATTGCCGGCAATTTCTATAATTCCAGCGTCAATTCGCTCATAATGAAGCAAGCATTTTAGGAACACACTTTTTCCAACACCATTTGCTCCTTTTAGTACATAAATGGAGGGCGCTGGCATAGCAAAATTGATTTTGTTTAATACAAGTTTTTTTCCAAAGCTTTTAGATACATTTCTTACATCAATAAGAGGAGGAGGGGATGTTGTATTCATTGACATATTTTATACCAATCCTTATAATGATTTATTAAAGGTAAGCCAGAGGGAGTTTTCTGGGTCTTATCTCATCACTTTTTTGCTCAGCGTTCGTGGCGCTGGGCTTTTTTAGTTATCTCCGAAAACAGCTTTTAATGCTTCATATATGATTTCAACGTATACAGATCTTTCCACCAGCCATTGGGTGGCTTTCCACACGCCAGCATCCCATGCTGCTTTAAAGCTGCTCCATGCTGACCCAATAGCCACTTTGATTACATCCCAAGCTTTTGAACCATATTTAATAATATAAGCAATAATCTTTGCGATCAATTAAATCATCTCCTCTAATTTTCCCCTCTGACTTCACCTGAATACAATATTATACTTATTTTACAAATTAGTAAATTTCGCATATGCGCAATTATTTGGTTAAAAATTTAAAAAATATACATTTATTAGACTGTAATTTATATTTTTAATATGGGTAATATAGTAAGTTTTTGACTTGTGGGATTTATCGCCAGACCCAAAAAAGTTAAGTTTCCGTAGAAATTAACGCCGGATTTTTTATAGAAAGTGAAAATTTTGTGAAATGTAATAAATACTCAAAGATTGAAATTGAAATAAAAATATGGTATTAATTAGTTATGTATTGATTGTCTGAATTATGAAAGGAGTGGAAAAATGAGAAGAATTTTTGAAGTGCTAAGTTTTGTTGGGATACTAGGCTATCTGTTATGCCGAATCTTTTTTTATGAAGAGACGGAGACGATGAGATACCTATTTGGAGGCGCGGCATTATTAGGTTTCATAGGCAGAGTATTTTTGAGAGAAAGGAAAACTAGCTAAACATGGAATTGAACGCAACGGAAAAGAAGATATTGTTGCTCATTTGCAAGGAAAAGCCTAATAAAGAGATCGCCTCAATTTTGTATATCTCAAAGCGAATGGTCGATTATCATGTTACGTCCATACTTGGAAAGTTTAACGTAGCCACACGGGTAGGAGCTGCTGTATTTGCTTTGCAAAATCAAATTATCACTTCCGAGGAAATGAATGAAAACGTTTAAAATAGATTTGATGAAGTAAATATAATATAGGAGGACATTATGTTTGGTATTGTTTTGAAAGAGTATCTGGGGCTAATAAAAGGTGTGAAATCTTTTCTTGTCATTCTATTTGTAACATCCGTATCTATTTGGGCCGCTCAGTATGCTTCAAGCAGTACATTTTTGACAGAGGCATCCGGAGATTCTCAAGGAACGGAGCTTGCGGGGTTATCTTTTATTTTTATTTTGTTCGGGGCATTGTTTATCTATATATTATCCCATGATATTGTAAACCGGGATATTGAATTGCAAAGAATAAGACTTCTCATTACAAAAACATCTCGGAAAAACGTAATAGTTGGCAAGTTTATATCAGTATTTTCTTTTTGGGCAAGCGTTACTCTAATCACCTTTGTTTGTATTTCTATCAGTACTCAAACTTTTTATATTGCTCCATTAATTTTATTGTGGGTTTTCATAGCATTTCATTCTGGAGTAGCGATAATGATGTCCACTATTATTACGAAACATAGCTATACGGTACTTATCAGTTTAATTGCCGGGCTTGTAATTCCAGGTATAGGGATATGGAGTTTATTTAACAAATCAGTTATAGCCAAAGTTTTAAATTATGCGCTGCCTTATTATATTGCAATGGATGATTATCGTTTTATTGCTTTAACAGTTGTTGAGATTGCTATTATGTTAATAATCTCAATTATCGTTTTTGAAAGAAAGGAACTCTAGTTCAGATGACTATACTAAAAGTGGACGGATTAACCAAGGAATATAGAAATCATAAGGTAGTGGATGAAATTAGCTTTTCACTAAATAAGGGTGAGATTTTTGCCTTTCTAGGCAGGAATGGGGCCGGGAAGAGCACTACGATAAATATGTTGACAGGAATTTTAAAACCTACTCGTGGAAGTATAGAAATCTTTGACCAACCTTACGAATATTTAAATCGAATTAAATCGCGTATGGGTGTTCTGCCTGATAACAGCAATTATTATAATGACATGACTGCCCTGCAGCATATGTTTTTTTTCGCTCGCATTAAAGGCTTTGGGGCAAATAAGAAAGCGATGCTCGAATTGTTAGAGGAAGTTGGCTTAGGAGAGCATGCGAATAAGAAAGTAGGTAAATTCTCGTTAGGAATGAAGAAGAAATTAGGTATCGCTCAAGCCTTAATTGGCTCTCCTGAATTGCTCTTTCTTGACGAACCGACCTCAACGCTTGATATTGAGTCATCTATTATAATTCGAGATTTAATTATAAAATGGGCCTCACAAGGAACCACTGTGTTTATGACCTCGCATAACCTTGATGAGGTGGAAAGAGTGTGCAGTCGCATCGCTATACTTCATAAAGGGAAAATTGAGAAAATAGGGAGTATGAAGGAGCTGCAGCAGTCTCATGATGAGCATGTTCGACTAAAAATTAAATATCAATCGAATACCGAGAATGAATTTCAACTATGGATGAATGAAATGAGCCAATTCGCAGAAATTGCAGCATGGAACAATGAATGGGTGGAATTAAACATAGCAAACGAAGGCGTAATTCCTCATATAGTCAATGGAGCGGTTCGCTATCATTTAGACCTATTTCGAATAGAGGTTGAACATACTTCATTGGAAACCATTTTTGTTAACCACGAGAATAAAGGTTGAAAAATAATGCTCTTTTGGCATAAAACAGTTTTCCCGGTTGTAATTATGAGGGAGGAACCTATTTTGCCAGAAGGGAGAGGGCTGCCCATTACGAAGCAACAGCTGCCGCGAAGCTCGCTATTGTCTATTGGAGGGATGCTGCTTCCCCTTGTCATTCACGGCATTCATTTGCTGCTTCCACTGCTGTTGACAGGGAGTATAGCAGTGGAAAGCAGCATGCATAGGCATCACGGCGAAGCGGCCGGCTCGGGAACAGATTGGGTGGGCTTGCTGCTAAACGGCATTACGGCTATCTCGGTCATCGTTACCATCATTTATTTATACCGAATTTGGACCAGCAAAACCTGCAGCAGAACGAACGCATGGCTGTACACGGGCATTTCCGTTGTCTGCTTTGTGCTCATCGCCGCAACATTATAAGGTAATAGGGAAGGCTCAAAGCCAAGCAGCGGCCGGAGCTTTCTCTTTTTTTTTGCAAAAATCTTCTGTTGCGCTTCTGGTTGAATTTTGCTCTAATGAAAGTAACGTAAATGAATGAGTACTCTTCGGGAAAAGGAAGAGATTCGAAAGGAAGCAGCAGAAGATGGAAACAAAAGCCCGATTGCAAAAATTTGGCATGCAAATGACTCCTCGCGTCTGGTATAACGCCAAAATTGATGTGGGCGCTTCATTATTGTTCAGCTTGTTTAATGTGGTGCTTAATCAGTTTTACATGCCGTTTGCAATACAGCAGGGGGCGACGAACTTTCAGGTAGGGCTATTGTCGGCAGCCCCGGCAATTGGCCTTATTTTCTCGCCGCTGTGGGCGAACTGGATCGAGAAAAGCAACAATCCAAAACCATTTGTGGTCATTCCAAACTTAATTGGCAGGCTGCTTCTGCTGCTTCCGGCGTTGTTTGCTCATCCTTCGGTGTTTGTGGCAACGGCGCTCGTTTTTCAAATTTTGATGGGTATTCAAGCTCCGGCTTATGCGGCACTCGTGTCCCGCATGTATCCGCCCGATGTAAGAGGCAGGCTGATGGGGTATGTGCGAGTGGCCATGGGAGCCATTATGATCCCGCTCGCCTATTTGGTCGGAAAATGGGCCGATACGTCCGGTACGGCCTGGCCGCTCGTCTGTGCAGCAGCAGCAGGCACATTGTCTATATTGCTGTTCCAGACGCTGCGTCTGCCGAAAATTCCGCTGAAAAAGCTGGTGGCTCCCGGCGCTTCGGTCACCCGCTTCTCGCTGCGCGATCAGTGGAAGCTCGTGTCGGGCAACAAGAAGCTGGCTGTGCTGCTGGCCGCAACGTCGCTTGCTGGCTTCGGCAATATGCTGTCAATTCCGCTATACCAGATTATTCAGGTACAGGTGCTTGAACTAAGCAATGTGCAAATTGGTTATGCGCGCGTCGCTTATTTTATCGGACTGCTGGTCACTTATTTTATAGCGGGCTGGATGATTGATCGTTTTGATATCCGCTATACGATATTGGGCGGGATTGCAGCATATGCTATCGTTCCGATGCTTTATGGGCTGATAGGCACCTACCCGGCGGTCATACTCGGCAATGGGATTCAGGGGATTGGCGAAGCGATTTGGGATATTGGCATCCTTTCTTATATTTTCAGGCTTGCTCCTGGGCGTGAGGCGGTCGTGTTCGGTATCCATCTGATGCTGTTTGGCGTGAGGGGCACGCTTGGACCATTGCTGAGCGCGGGCTTTTCGGACAGTGTGCCGCTGAGTACGCTGCTTATCGGGGCTGCTATTTTTGGCTGGGTCGGCACGCTGCTGTTTGTAATCGGCAACCGCAAGCGGGCGGGGACGCGGCTTTCAAACGGCACTACGCTAGGAGAGTAAAGGGGCAGCAGAAACGCTGCCTTGCATACAACTTAGAGAACGCTTACAACCAGCATGGGAAACGGCTGATGATCATTTGAGGGAGGAAAACAAAGATGACGGATGTTTTTCGATTTGATTTTGGTGTTGGAGCTGCGAGGGACGGGCATGTGAAGGTAACGGACTCAACGTTGTACGAGCCAGGCAAAGGCTACGGATTCAGCTCGGTCACGAAGGTAGCGGCGAAGAGTCGTGTGGAAGCGGAGGGCATGGGCAGCGACTTCTGTATTCCGATGGAAACGTCCTTTTTGCTTGATGTAGAAAATGGTGTCTACACCGTGAATTTGTTAATCGGCGATGCCATAACCGCAACGGAGACGACGATTAAAGCCGGCTGTGGCCGGCTCATGGCACAGCGTGTGAGGACGGTAGCAGGCGAGTTTATTCGCTACAGCTTTTCCTTGTCCATAAGAGATGGTCAAATCCGCCTGGCCTTTACGGGATTGGCGCCGCGCATTAATGCGCTTGAGGTGCTGCCTTCCAGCCAAACGCCGACCCTTTTTCTTGCCGGAGATTCAACCGTTACGGATCAGCGCGAGGATGGCTATCCCTATGCTGGCTGGGGCCAAATGCTGCCCAAATGGTTCAAGCAGGATGTAGCTATTGAGAATAGGGCGGTTTCCGGGCGGAGCTCCAAAAGCTTTATCGGAGAGGGCCGCCTTGATGAAATCTTACAATGGATGAAGCCGCGGGACGTGCTGATGATCCAGTTCGGACATAATGACCAGAAGCCGGATGAGGAGCGGCGGACGGAGCCTTTTACCACTTATAAGGAATATTTAAAACAGTACATAGACGGGGCTCGGCATCGCGAGGCGATTCCCGTGCTGGTGACGTCCGTACAGCGGCGATTTTATGAAGCAGATGGTAGTCTCGTCGATACGCATGGCGATTATTTAATTGCGATGAGGGAGCTTGCCGAGGAGGAAAATGTACCGTTAATCGATTTGGCAGAGGAAAGCCGCAAGCTGTTCGAGGAGCTTGGGCCGGAAGCGACCCAATCGGTATTTATGTGGGCGGCGCCCGGCGAGTTTATGAACTTTCCCAATGGCGTAGAGGACAATACGCATTTTCAGGAGCGCGGAGCGCTGCAAGTTGCCAGCCTTGTTGTCGAGCAGCTGAAGCAATTGAGGCTTGGAGCAATACAGGTCGCATTCCGCTAAGCTTTGTTGTCACTAAGTGCGCGCCGCACATTCAGCGGACGTTAAGGCGGCATTCATACGGTGTTCATAATGGTTTGATAAGCTGTGCTTGTACAATTAAGCAAGGCTTATTGAAAGGAAGCGAACCCTATGAAGAATTGGAAAACACTACTAAGTACGATTGTGATAACGGCCACTTTGGCTGCATGCAGCGCCAATCAGACAGCAACGAATACGACTGCTGCTGCAGGCACGGAAGCGGCCGCTGCGCAGAGTGGCACACAAGCGGATGCTGGTGCTGGACAAGCGCAACGCGGTCCGGGCCAAGGCGGCATGATGATGGGAGGCACAATGGGCAAGATCAAATCCATTGATGGGCAGACCATTACGTTCTACAAATCTTCCTTCACGCCAGGTGACCGCCAAGGAGGCGGCGAGCCTCCAGCGCAAGGCGATGCACAGCAAGGTGAAGCGGGAGCGGCGCCAGATGGAACACAGCCGGAGCCGCCGGCTCAGGATGGTGGACAAGCTGCTGAGGGTCAGGGCGGTGGCCGGATGAATATGGAGAATATGTTCACCGAGGAGACGGTGGAAGTGACGGTGACCGATGCGACAACGATTACAGCCATTTCTTTCGAAAACGACCAGCGTGTGGAGACGGCCAAGACGCTTGCCGACTTGAAAGCCGATGACATTGTCACTTACACGTTAACCGACGGCACCCAGGATGCGGCAACGATTCAAATCGGCGGCATGATGGGTGGAGGAATGGGCGGCGGCCGTCCCGGCGGCCAAGGCAGCGGTGGCGGTACGGCGGGCCAAGGCTCGGATACAGCTGCTGACGCCTCCGAGGCAGCAGCTTCATAACGATATTGAAATCGCAAAAAGGAAAGAGCGGCCCTAATGGCTGCTCTTTCCTTTTTGCTTGTGAAAGAATAATAGACAAACTAATGGAATAGATTTTGTTATATTGAGTCCAAATGCTAACATCTCTGCTTGCAAAGGGTGGAATCCGACATGCATCGAACAAAATCATATATTAATTCCATTGATCTTTCTACGGTTGCAACGTTTCGGGCGCTGGTCGAAGCCATTGTGCCAAACACACCTGCGCTTGCCGTTTACGGAGCGGAGCAAACGGCTGGAGCAGTAGATTTGCACATTCATGAGTATATGATATGGGAATTGGATCATAGTCTTTCGCTTTTTTTAGGCACACATCTTACGGTCGTTCCGTTAGCTGCCCCAACGGCCCAAATGCTCAATGCGGGTGCGGTTCAACTCGTCACCTCTGGGCGTGCGCAGCATGCTCCAAATCATGCGGTTTGGGAAAGCAGCCCCTATGCCGCACTTTCTCCTATCGATAGGATTCGGGTTCTAGCAATGCTTGAGCAGCTTGATGTTGATCTTTGGAGCTTGCCCCCTCCGTACCAGTATGATGGAGGCATTGTCCGCTTTATGGTTGACTTTCTCAACAGGCAGACGATGTTTGGCAATTACTCGGAGTGGTCCGCGTATGGTACGACTCGGCTCGCTACGCCTACCGAGCGAAGATTGGAATATTTCCCGATCAGCTGGAAGCAGGTCGGTTACCCAGGCGTCGTTCCGGGTTACCGGGCGCTGCTCGGTTATAAGTTGACCATCGTTCGTGAGGGAGGGGAATCTACCATTGTATGATGCGGATGTAATCGTAATCGGATCCGGCGGCGGAGGTGCCGTTGCTGCCAAGGAGCTCGCAGAGGCTGGACTGCAAGTATTGGTGCTGGAAGCTGGCCCATGGTATGGAAATAAAAACTGGCAAAACCCGAACAGCGAGCGTGGAGGGGAATGGAGCTCCAGCTACAATGATCTGGATGTAGCTCTCTATAAGAAGCTGTACAATGGGTATGAGAACAACATGAATGATGTGGTGTCCGGCATGTTCCGCTTCGGTCCGGCAGACCGCCGGCGTACACCTTGGCATAGGGTTATGCGCCAGAAGGGAGACATCTGGCAGCTTTCAGGAGTTGGAGGAACGACCCAGCATTATTGGACGCAGTCGCCGCGGGCTTTTCCGATTGCAGTTGATGGGATATGGCCCATTAGCTATAAGGAGCTGATTCCTTATTACGAGAAAGCTGAAGCCACATTGCCTGTCCAGTTTGCACCGACGACTCCGAAAGAAGAGCTTTTTTACTACGGGGCTAAAAAAGCGGGCTGGCAGCTCATACCTACGCTCAATGTGACGACGCCAGGTTATCGCCCGAATCCAAACGCTATACTCCCGACAAATGAGCATCTGATGGACCCCAATTATTCATTGGAGCAATTATCCCACATGGAAGGGTGCACCTTGAAGGGGAACTGTGTCAACGGCTGCTCGGTCGGACCGTCCGTCGATAAAATCGCCAAGAGAAGCACCCTTGTCAGCTACATTCCTCTCGCTCTCAAAACCGGCAACGTTGCCATTCGTCCCAATTCCTTCGCGATTAAAATTTTAACCGAGCAGGACCCGAAAGAAGGGCTTCGTGCAACAGGTGTGCAATTTCGAGATACGTGGACAGGAGAAATCGGAGAGCTTCATGCAAAAACGGTCGTCATGGCTGCAGGCTGCATCGAATCTCCACGTCTGTGGCTAAATTCTGGACTGCCCCATAATGCTTGGGTAGGAAGAGGCTTGACCAATCATTGTTTTGACTGGGTTTCAGGCGTTTTTGATGAAAAGGAACTAATGAACATACTGGGCATGCCTGCCGTTTATCCGTATGTGGGGCACACTTCGGGAGCCAGAGTTGATATTCCGGGAACAGGGATTTTCCAAGTGTCCTGTTTGAGCCCGGGTTTAATGTCTTTTTTGACTTATGGCTTCAGCGAGGCAGGCTATAATGCCCTTAACCCTCCCGAGCCGGGAGCGCCTTGGGATATTCACGGCCGGGTCGTTGGTCCTCAATTGAAAGAGCTGATGATGAACTATACTCGAACGATGACGATGCTGCTTCTCACGGATGACGAAACGCTTTACCACAACAGGGTTGAGGTGGATCCGCTGCTGAAGGACGAGAACGGCCCAATTCCTGTTGTTTATTATACTCCGAGCAAAAAAACGCTGCAAAGACGTGACAAATTGGCCAGATATGCTTCCGAGACGCTAAAGCAAGCAGGAGCCAAAACGATTATTCGCTCGGATACGCCCTTCAGCTTTATGCTCCATATTGAAAGCACCATGCGAATGGGATACGTTACGGATACGAACTGCGAGGCGATGCAAGTCAAACGATTATTCATCGCTGATAACAGCGTGCATTTCAACGGAATCGGCGGTCCGAATCCGACCCTTACCACACAAGCGCTGGCCACACGAACGGCCGAAAAGATTTTTAATCAATATTTTGCATAACGCTAAATTTGTTATTTAGCATCTGTATGCATCCCCAAGCACATTTCGTTGACCACGCAGACAGGTACCCTCTCTCATTTTTGAAGGACAGAGGTTCCGCTATTTCCGCTTTTTTTCCGATTTCAGCCTGCACGCGGACAGGAGATCCGCTATTGCCCTCATAATTGTGTCAAAATGGCGATTGCTGGCGCATTAGCGGCTCCTGAGTCCGCAGGATTCTTCATAACCGTTATCCTGTTGAAATAGCGGATGCTGTGTCCGCCAAGTTTCTGAAACTCCGATTATCGTTTGCAATACCAACCTAGTAAGTGGCAGCAGGCGCTGCTCTAAATGCACATGAGGCCCCGGAGAGCAATGCTCCCCGAGGCCTCAATCATTTAAACTTTTCTGTCAGCCAATCAATTGCTCTGCTTGCTGCTCTGCCATAAGCAGCTGCTCTCGCACTTTGACAACCTCACCGATAATAATTAACGCAGGGTTGCTGAGCTGTACGGAAGCGGCCAGATGATGAATATGCTCAAGTGTGCCAGTAAAGGTACGCTGCCTCGAGGTGGTGCCTCGCTCAATAAGTGCAACGGGCGTCGAAGCGGCTTTTCCATGCTTCAGCAGTTCTTCGCGGATGGCGCCAAGCTGGCTGACTCCCATATAGATGGCTAATGTATCCACGCTATGTGCCAGCAGATCCCAGCGTACAGGCGCTTTATCGCCATGGCAGCGGGTGCCTGTGACGCAGGCGAAGGATGAAGCATGCTCGCGGTGAGTCAGCGGAATATTCGCCGCTGCCGCAGCTCCGATCGCCGACGTAATGCCGGGTATCACCTCATAAGGAATGCCATGCTTGGCAAGCTCCAGCGTCTCCTCGCCGCCGCGTCCGAAGACGAAGGGGTCGCCGCCTTTCAGGCGAACGACATTTTTTCCTTGGCTAGCGTATTGTATAAGCAGTTGATTAATTTTATCCTGTGGCATGGCGTGGGCGTTTGGTGCTTTGCCGCAATAGATGAGCTCGACGTTTTTGCTGGCATAATCGAGCAGCTCAGTGGTAGCGAGCCTGTCATACAAAATAACATCAGCCGACTGGATGCGCCGCATTGCTTTAACGGTAATGAGCTCGGGATCGCCCGGACCTGCTCCGACAATGTAAACCGTGCCTGCTGACTGCTTCATCATAGTCCACCTCCTTTGGAGGTTACTGCTCCAGCTGCTGCCGGTTCGGATTTTATCGTTGCTTTAGCGTTCAAAGCTTGGCTTGTCGGCGAATGATGGGACAAATACAGCAGCATCCCCGTAAATACTGCACCGCCAATAAAGTTGCCAATGAGTACCGGAATTTGATTCCATACCCACCAATCAGCAAAGCTGACATCAGCGCCAAGCAGCATGCCTGCGGGAATGACGAACATATTGACGACCGCATGCTCAAAGCCTTGGGCGAAGAAAATAACGATGGGCAGCCACATCGCAATGATTTTGCCGCCCGTTGATTTGGACGTCATTGCCATTACGACGCCGAGTGTCACCATCCAGTTGCACAAAATCGCTTTAATGACAACAAGCATCATGCCTTCAGACCCCATATGCTTGTAGCCGAGTGTTTTCGTTTCGCTAAGCTGAATAATCATTTGAATGAGCGGATTGCTCGTATCGGTGAACATTTTTGTTATGACTAAGCCGTACAGCAGCGCATATGCAGCGCAGCCAATTAAATGACCGACAATGACCCAGAAATAATTGGACAGCATGCGGGCTGCGGTCGTCTTGCGGGCTGCGGTCGTCTTGCGGGCAACGACAGATAGAGGGCTTAGTGCAAAGCTGCCAGTCACAAGCTCCAATCCAAGGAGGACGATGATCACGAACCCAGCGGGAAATACGAGAGCGCCTGCAAGGCCAAGCGAGGTTTGGCTGGCAGCCGTAAACGCAAGCGTTGTGGCAAAGGCCAAAATTGCGCCTCCGAGAAAACCGCGGATGACCATTTGCAGCGTGCTCGCATTAGCTTTCGCAGTCCCAGTATCAATCATTGTATTTATTACTTCTGCGGGTTTGATATAGGACATAATGATGTCTCCTTAAGATTAGGAATCGCCTAACATGCTCTTTATTATAGAAGTAAAGCGATGAGAATTGGAAATAAGTAATATTTATAAAAGATATAAATTATATAACCACGTAAATGGCGCCGTTATCTGGATCAATTTCAGTAGCAAAAGTCGTTACGCAGCCGTCATCCGGGTCCTTCACCAAACCGCTATGGAGGTCAACCTTCCAATCATGCAGCGGACAATGGACAACCGTACCGCATACCATGCCTTCGGATAAAAGTCCGCCTTTATGCGGACAACGATTTTCAATAGCGAGTACGCTGCCGTCCTCAAGACGGAATAAAGCAATTTCCGTCTCCTTCACGCGCACGGTGCGCGAGCCGCGAACATCAATATCAGATAATTTGCCAATCAGCAGTTTGCTCATATTTAATCCCTCCTGATGTTAAACCGGCAGTGGGCCGGCAATCGGTTCGAAGTTTTTACGCAATTCATCGTTATCCACAATTTCTTTCCAAGGGTCTGTCGTCAGGCTGAGCGTTTTCTGTACACGTTCAACGAGCGCGAGGCGGTCTTCTTGCTTCTCCAACGCTTTTTTGACCGTATCAAGGCCAACACGGTCGATCCAGTGGGCGGTACGCTCATTCCACTGGGCTGTTTCGCGGTAGTATTGCAGGTAAGCACCCGTCCATTCCATTACCTCGTCTTCTGTTTTCACCGTTGTCAGCAAGTCGCAGGCCCTTACCTTCACACCAGCATTGCCGCCAACATGAATTTCCCATGCCCCGTCAATCGCTACAACACCCAAATCTTTAATCGTTGCTTCCGCACAGTTGCGGGGACAGCCGGAGACCGCCAGCTTGAATTTTGCCGGAGCGTTCAGACGCTCGAAAGCCTTTTCCATCTTAATGCCCATGGCCATGGCATCCTGTGTACCGAAGCGGCAGAACGTATTGCCGACGCATGTTTTTACGGTCCGGAGCGTTTTGCCGTAGGCGTGGCCCGAAGCCATCTCGAGCTCCTCCCACATTTTGGGCAAATCCTCTTTTTTAACACCGAACAGGTCTAGGCGCTGGCCGCCTGTAAATTTCACTAGCGGCACATTGAATTTTTCGGCTACCGAAGCGATTTTAATCAAGTCTGCTGGAGTTGTGACTCCGCCATAAATACGTGGGACGACGGAATAAGTACCGTCCTTCTGAATGTTGGCGTGATAACGCTCATTCGTGAAGCGGGATTCCTTCTCATCCACATAATCTTCTGGGAACAGCATGCCCAGGTAGTAGTTGAGGGAAGGGCGGCACTTCGAGCAGCCTTCTTTGTTATTCCAGTCGAGCACATGCATCACTTCTTTGATCGTCATCAGGCGCATGCTTTGGATTTGTTCTACGATTTCGTCACGGCTAAGCGATGTGCAGCCGCAAATGCCTTCCTTCGCGGATTCGCCTACTGCGTCACCTGCGAACAAGTGCAGCAATCCTTCGATATCGGCCTTGCAGCCGCCGCAGGATGCGGATGCTTTCGTGCAGGCTTTCAGCTCACCGAATGTATGGCAGCCTTTGTTAAGGACTGCATCGCCGATGGCACCTTTAGTGACGCCGTTGCAGCCGCAGACGATTTCATCGTCGGGCATGTTTTCCAGCCGGCTAGCACTGCCGCCTGATTTGCCAAGCAAATCGTTCGAAATGCCGAGCAGCAGCTCCTTCTCGCGGCCTTCAATCGATTCACCGCTTTTTATGGAAGCAAACAACGAGGCGCCGTCCGCTGTATCGCCGAACAATACCGCACCAATCAGCTTGCCGCCCCGGATAACGATTTTTTTATAAGTGCCCGCCATATCATCTTGAATCCGCAGCGCCCGCGAGCCTTCCGTCTCAATAAAGCGCCCCGCTGAAAAGACATCGACGCCAGATACTTTTAGTTTGGTGGAAGTGACCGATCCGGCATAACCAGTCGTTTCGACGCCTGCAAGACGTTTAGCGAGCACCGCGCCTTGCTCATACAAGGGAGCCACAAGGCCGTAAGCAACGCCCCTATGCTCTACACATTCGCCAAGTGCCGATACATGGGCCATATTCGTATTCATAAAATCATCGACGAGTATGCCGTTGTTATAGTCAATACCGGAGCTTTTCGCCAAATCCACATTCGGGCGTATGCCGACGGCCATCACGATCAGGTCGGTAGCCAAATGGCTGCCATCGGTAAATTGCAGCTCCTTGACTCTGCCGCGGCCTGTAATTGAAGCGGAGTGCTTGCTGAGCAGAAATTTCATGCCTTGAGCTTCAAGTTCCTTTCTCAGCATGAGCGAGGCTGCCTCATCGAGCTGGCGTTCCATAATATAAGGATGCTTATGAATGACGGTGACTTCCATACCGAGATTGAGCAAGCCGCGGGCAGCTTCTAAGCCGAGCAGGCCTGCGCCGATAACGGCTGCTTTTTTATACGATTTGGCTGCGCTGAACATTTTCTCGCAATCTTGAATATCGCGGAAGGCAATGACGCCTTCTTTATCTGCGCCGGGAATAGGGAGCATAAACGGCTTGGAGCCTGTTGCGATAACGACTTCATCATAAGGGGCCTCCATGCCGCTTTCGGAAATGACGACTTTGCGCTGCGTATCAATTTTTTTGATCGCTTGATTCGTATGAAGCGTAATGTGGTTGTCCTTGTACCAATCCCAATCATTAATAATGATATCTTTAAGCTCGGTGCTGCCTGCCAAGACGGTGGACAGCATAATACGATTATAGTTAGGGTGCGGCTCCGCACCGAAAATCGTAATCTCATAAGTGTCTGGGGCCAGCTTGAGCAAATGCTCGATTGCACGAACGCCTGCCATGCCGTTGCCGATAAGTACTAATTTTTTAGGGATTGTCATCATGGTTCTCTCCTCTCAAATAGGGCAGCTCTGTCTGGATAAATATAAAAAGCCTGATTTCGCTCCCAAGGACACAGTTGTGCTTCCTTGGTAGAACGAAACCAGGCTCCATTGCCGGTTCAATCGAATACGCCATTGTACTCGTGAAAAACGTTATAGTTGATAGTGCTACTATACACTGGATTTTTATATCATGTCAATATACCTTACGTAAATTGTTGCATAAATTGAAGTGTCGACAAATTAAAGGAGTTTGTGTTATAAATATTCACAACAGTCAAATAGGAGGGGGCGCTCCTGAATGCGTTCTTTATTACTTATTGAACATAAAGCTGCCGATTGGGAGCCTGTAAGACCGAAAAACCAGGCAGACCGCGATTTAAGCAGGCTTTTGCCCGAAGTTATATTGGAGTCCGGCGGTTATTTTGTATTGCATGGCGGCAGCGAGGAGCTTGCGCGCAAGCATATCGCCCAATCGGATGCAGTTGTATTGAATCTCCCATTAAACGAGGTAAAGTACTGGGGCACTAAACTGCTGGGCTGGAAAAAAATTCCGATGCTTTGGTGGTGCAGTGCCGAAACCGCGACGCTTTCGAATGCTTTTTGCGAGGATGATCTTCCGGTGGATGGCATCATAACGCCGCTTATGAGCGAGCAGGAGCTGCATTGGGCATTCCATTTTGGAGCCAAGCAATGCAGTGAGCGGCAACAGTGGCATTTGGAACGCCAGCAGCTGGAGGGCCGTCTGGAAGAACGAAAATGGATTGATATGGCGAAGGGCATTTTATGTGACATTAAAAAAGTTTCCGAAGCGGAGGCTTATGATTTGCTGCGCAAGCAGGCTATGAATGAGCGCAAACGCCTTGTGGATGTAGCGACGTCCATTGTAAAGGTATATCAGCTGCTGCAGGAGCAGAAATAAGGGGGAGTACCGATGATTACCAATCTATTGAAGGAAGTCGGGCGCGGGAAGAGGGGCGCGCGTGATTTGACCTATGATGAAGCGGTGCAAGCAGCCGAATGGATTGTGAATCTGGAGGCGACTCAGGCGCAGATCGGTGCTTTTTTTATGGCGGAGCGAATTAAGATGGAAAGCGTTGAGGAGCTTGAAGCTTTCGTCAACGTGTGCCGGAGCCAGGCCCGCCGCGAGCATGTGCAGGAGGGAATTGACTGCGCAGGGCCATACGACGGTAGGAAAAAATCATTTTACGCCACATTCGCCACCTCCTTCGTCTTAGCGGCTGCCGGATTGCCGGTCACGCTGCACGGTACAGCTTCCCTTCCTCCAAAATGGGGCATTACGCTGCAGGATCTGCTGCTCGAAATGGGCATAAATCCGAAGCTGCTTTCGCAGGAGGCATCGCTTGAAGCTGCAAGGGAGACGGGCATTCTGTTCGTTCCCGCAGAAGAGTGGTGCCCGCCGCTTAAGCGACTGCACGGGCTGCGCGAGGAATTGGGCATGCGAACGGTATTGAACACAGCTGAGAAGCTTGTGGATTATGGACATTCGCCTTATCTCGCATTCGGCGTTTATCACAATACGGTATTTGACCGCATGTCGAAGCTATTGACGAATTTGAATTATAAGAAGGCGCTCATTGTGCAAGGGACGGAGGGCTCGGAGGATTTGTTCATCGAGCGGCCAACTAGAACGTATCAGGTAGAAAATGGCGAAGCCAGCCTGCAAATGATTGACCCAGATGCCTATGGACTGGAGCTGCCTGTACCCGACGTGGACTGGACGCCCGCGGAGCAAATGGCTGTGACGGAGGCCGTGCTTAATGGAGGCGGGCATCTCGCTTTTATGAATCAGGTGCTGCTTAACGCTGCGGTCCGGCTTCATTTGGCAGAGCGAGTCGATTCCATTGAAGAGGGCTTGTACACGTGCAAGGACTTGATCGACAATGGGGTGGCATGGGAGCTCTATGAGAAGTGGAAGGTTAGCTTGCTCATCTCGGAGCAGCAGCAGCTTCATAAGGCGACTGTGACGACGCCGTAATTTTAACCGTGAATAGAATCTATGATTTACATGAAAAAAAGCAGTCTTCAAGCTCGCGTCGCGGGCAATTTGAAGGCTGCTTTTTGGTATGGGATGAATTAGTGATCATCGAGCACATTTTTATATTGACTGGAAAATAGCGGTTGTTTATGTTTTAAACGTTCAATTTCGAGCTTAATAATGGATTGCTCCTTAACGATGTATTCCACATCTTGTTTAAGGCTGGTAACATTTTGATTCAAATGCGAAACTTTGTCATGCGTATGACGAAGTATGCTAATGACATCGTCATTTTGCGATTGTTCCATGCGCCCCAGCTGGATTTGAATTTGATCAAGACGCGTGTCTGTTTGGTCAAGGCGATTATCCACATGGTCAAAACGCTTGTCCATTTGGTCAAGGCGACTATCTACATGGTCAAAACGCTTGTCCATTTGGTCAAGACGCTTATCAAACTGATCAAGCCGTTCGTTCGTTTGCTGCGCAAATTGGATCAATAACTGTTCAATACGGTTAATTTGTTCGCTCATTTAACAGCCTCCATGTAGTCATTGAATCTAGTATAACATGTATCGAAATTTCAGCAATGGCCTAGTAGTCGTCTAAACGCAGCAAAGCAGGCGATGCCAGATCGCCTGCCTGAACCGTACACAATCAAAACCTAAAATCACAGCTTGTCCAATTGCTGGAGCAGCAAGGACTCAGCTTGCAGCAGCATACTCTAGCTTAGTAAAGGGAAATCGTTAACGTATCCTTCTCATGATACGAATGCAGCGTAGCTTCGCTGCCGACGATTTCGACGCTGATCAGCGACTTGATACAGAGCTTGAGCGCATTTTTGCCAGTGTTCAGCTTGCGGTTCAGTACATCGGTAAGTTTCTCGACAGCTTTTTTATTCGTATCCGTTATATAGACGGGAATCGTTTTATTTTGAAACAACAGCATTGTTTTCATAAAGGAATTCCTCCGCTCATTGGTTAATTTTAATTTTACTTTACTTGATGAATCTTAAGCGAATCTTAAAAAAAAGTTATGAAAAGGTTACAAAATCGTAATTTTTTCTAAAAACATAAGAATGTATAAGTTTGCACCTATAATAGGCTTCTATTTCTCGGACTGAAACGCGCCTTGCCGCCAAAGAGCAGCGACAGCCGTTTCACCTTGTAATGCGCCATTTTGGACCGGATTCCGCTTTTGCTTGCGAAAATCGGACGGGGTGCAGTTCAACGTCTTGCGAAACACTTTAACAAAATAGCTGATATGGTCGAAACCGACCTCCAGCGCGATGTCTGAAATTTTGCGTTCCGTGTGCAGCAGCAGCTCGGCCGCCTGGTTTACCCGATAGGCGTTCAAATATTCAACCGGCGTCTGCCTCGTCATTGATTTGAAAAAACGGAAAAACTGTCCTTCGCTCATCGGAATTTGCTCCGCCAGCTCGCCTATGCGTATTGGTCTGCGATAATGCAGCTGGATATAGAGTATGCTTTTCTTAAGCCGCTCTATTCGGGTTCTGTCGTCTGTTCTTGCTTCGCTGCGATTGCATGCCCGGTTCTCAATAGCGATCTCATGCAGCATTAAGTAGAAATACCCTTTCACCGCAGCCTCGAATCCGGCATAGGGTGCTCTGCAGCAGTTAATCATAGAACGGAGCAGGAAGAGCAGCTGCCGCTTCCAACCACTGTCCGGTGATATATGTCTCGGAAACGTCTTTTTCTTCTCCTGGAACGGACGAACGCAGGTTTCCTGTACAGCATCGTAGCTAGTGCTATCCAGCCAGCGAACGTCAAATACGATGGCGCAATAGGTGCAGGAGGAGCCATTTAAAGAGTGTCCGGCATGAATATCTCCGCTGTCGATGAAGACGGCTTCGCCAGCGCGAACGGGAAAATACTCGGTGTCAATCTGGAAGAGCATCTCGCCCTCCAGCACAACTAGAAACTCAGCCTCGTCATGCCAGTGACAATCTACATTTACCTCGCCAGGTGCATATTCCATCCAGTAAGCAGCAAGAGGAAAGGTAACATCGCCATGCATGCGGTCTTCCCTGAGCGAATGACGCAGCGTCAAATCCATTGCAGTCAACCTCCGGTGATGAAGAAATCAGAATGGTGTTATAAACGGGCATAATTCTGTTAGTTTGTTGCTTTGCTTATCAGTATAATGCAAAATAGAACGATTTTAAAGTCAAATAATCGATATAAAAGCAGAAAGGTCGGTTCTATTATGAAATTTACTGACGGCAACTGGATGCTGCGTAAACAGTATGACCTTCTGGGCGCGGTACAAGCCCATGATTTCGAGCAAAAGGATGGCGTGCTTACGGCATATGCGTCTCCGCGTCCTATTTTGTCACGTTCCAATATGTTAGATACGATGCTGCTTACGGTTCGGTTTCATTCTCCGATGCCGGGCGTTGTCGGCGTTAAGCTGATTCATCACATGGGCGTGCGTGAGCGCGGTCCTGTATTCGAGCTGACGAAGGAAACGGGAACTTTCGTTACTATAGAAGAAACAGAAGAAGCAGCGATCCTGACAAGCGGCAGCCTGAGCGTTCATATTCGTAAAGGTCCCGAGTGGTCAGTGGATTTCTACCGCGGCTCCGAGCGCATTACCGGAAGCAGGCAGAAGTCGATGGCGTATATTACGGAAGGCAAAGAGCAAGCCTATATGCGTGAAGAACTGGATCTTGGTGTAGGCGAATGGGTTTATGGCCTCGGCGAGCGTTTTACGCCTTTCGTGCGCAACGGCCAGGTCGTCGATATTTGGAACCAGGACGGTGGCACAAGCTCCGAGCAAGCGTACAAAAATATTCCGTTCTATGTAACGAACAAAGGTTATGGCGTATTCGTCAACCAGCCGGATCTCGTTTCCTTCGAAATTGCTTCGGAGAAAGTGAAGAAGGTTCAATTCCATGTGCCTGGCGAATCCCTTGAATATTTCGTCATTGATGGTCCAACGATTAAAGAGGTGCTTGGAAAATATACCGCACTGACAGGCAAGCCTTCTTTGCCGCCGGCATGGACGTTCGGCCTGTGGCTGTCGACCTCTTTTACAACAAATTATGATGAAGCAACGGTTAATTCCTTCGTCGATGGCATGGAAGAGCGCGGTTTGCCGCTGCATGTATTCCACTTCGACTGTTTCTGGATGCGCGATTTCCATTGGACGGATTTCAAATGGGATGAGCGGATATTCCCGGACCCTGTCGGCATGCTCAAACGCCTGAAAGAGAAGGGGCTTAAAATCTGCGTATGGATTAACCCTTACATCGCGCAGCGCTCCCGTCTGTTTGAAGAGGGCAGAGACAATGGCTATTTGATCAAAAAGCCAAATGGCGACGTATGGCAATGGGATATGTGGCAGCCGGGCATGGCTATCGTGGACTTCACGAATCCTGCGGCATGCGAATGGTACAAAGGCTATCTGCGTGAGCTTGTAGATATGGGCGTTGACAGCTTCAAAACGGACTTCGGCGAGCGCATTCCGACCGATGTGGTGTACCATGACGGCTCTGACCCTGAGAAAATGCACAATTTCTACACGTACCAATATAACAAGGTTGTATTTGAGGTATTGGAAGAGAAGCTGGGCAAAAATGAAGCTGCGCTGTTCGCGCGTTCCGCTACCGTTGGCGGTCAAAAGTTCCCCGTTCACTGGGGCGGCGATTGCTACGCGGATTACGAGTCAATGGCTGAATCGCTGCGCGGCGGCCTGTCGCTGGGCTTGTCCGGCTTTGGCTTCTGGAGCCACGATATCGGCGGCTTTGAGAGTACAGCTCCAGCCCATGTCTTCAAACGCTGGCTTGCGTTTGGCTTGCTTTCCAGCCACAGCCGCCTGCATGGCAGCAGATCGTACCGGGTGCCTTGGGCGTATGATACAGAGGCGGTTGATGTTACCCGCTTCTTCACGAAGCTCAAATGCAGCCTGATGCCTTACCTGTTTAATACAGCTGCGCAAGCGGTGGAGCAAGGTTTGCCGTCGATGCGTGCGATGGTGCTGGAATTTCCGGAAGATCCAACTTCCGAGTTCCTTGATCGCCAGTACATGCTGGGTGATTCCATCATGGTTGCCCCTGTATTCGACGAAAATGGCTTTGTACAATATTATTTGCCGGAAGGCAGCTGGACGCATCTTCTGACTGGCGAAATCGTAGAAGGCGGAAAATGGCTTAAGGAAACGCATGACTTCCTCTCGCTTCCATTGTTTGTTCGTCCGAATTCAATCATCGCAATCGGTGCGAATGATACGAAGCCGGATTATGACTTTGCTGACGGCGTGAAGCTGACGGCTTACAGCCTCGCTGATGGAGCATCTGCATCATCCACCGTTCGCGACATTAAAGGCGCTGCCGAGCTGCTCGTTACTATGAAGCGCGAAGGCAAGGAAGTAGCCGTTAAGGTACAAGGCAGCGGTAAAGCGCTCAGCCTGGCTCTACACGGTATTGGCGAAATTGCTAAAGTGGATGGCGCTGCTTCGCTTCAAGACGGCACGGTATCAATTGCTGCTGGTGCGAAAGAAACAGCATTTACGATTACGCTGAAGTAATTGAAATAAAAACTGAAATAAATATTGAAAGAAACAAACGGCATAATGCCGGATGTGCTTTTAAAAACAGACCAACGCCTTGTGACGACCGCATCAACAGCCGTCGCAGGGCGTTTTTTTCTTAGAGTAAAAGACAGCATTCAACAAAATAACATATAAAAAGACTAATAAGACAGCTGTTTTTTGCAGCGCTCCTTCTATATAATTTGAAATGTAAGGTACAAGACTTGAGAAACTAAATTCACAATATAAAGGAGTGCGGCCAAAGTGGGACAAATCGGAATTGGTTTACAATTGTATACGCTCCGTGACGCAACAGCGGAAGACTTCGAGGGCACGCTGCGCAAGGTTGCGGCAATGGGATATGAAGGCGTGGAGTTTGCAGGCTACGGCGGTATTGAAGCGGAAAAAATGCGTGACTTGCTCCAAGAGCTTGGACTTAAAGCAATCGGAAGCCATATCGGCCTGCATTTGCTGGAAAGCCAACTGGATGAAGAAATCGCTTACTTGAAAACGATCGGCGCAAAATATGCGATCTGTCCTTATTTGCTGGATGATCAGCGCAGTGCTGAAGCTTGGGCGAAGCATTTTGTAGCTTTTGAGGAGTATGGTAAACGTTTCCGCGAAGCGGGTATTGATTTTGCCTACCATAACCACGATTTTGAATTTAAAGTGGAGATCGACGGCAAAGAAGTATTTGATGCGCTTTATGAGCGAATCAGCCCTGAGCTGCTGAAAGTGGAAATGGATATCGGCTGGGTACAATTTTCCGGCAAAGATCCACTCGCTTACATTGCGAAATATGCAGGACGTCTGCCTTTGCTTCATTTGAAGGACTACCGCGACAACAATGGCCAATTGCCAATTGATACGGTAGAACTTGGCCGTGGCGATCTTCCGCTGCTTCCTATCATTAATAGTGCGGTTGAAGCGGGTGCAGAATGGTTGATCGTTGAGCAGGACACTTGCGCAAATCCTCCGCTTGAAGCAGTAGCGGAAAGCATGGACTGGCTGAAAAACAATTTTCTGAACGCTTAATTCGCAAATAGGGAATGACCTTATCCATTATTTATTGAAAAGGCAGGGATACATTAATAATGAGCAAAATTAGAGTAGCAGTAGTAGGTTGCGGTTCCATTTCGAAATATCGTCACATTCCGGAGTATGCAGACAATGCAAATGTAGAATTAGTCGCATTCGTTGACCCGATTATTGAGCGTGCAGAAGGATATGCCGAGAAGCATGGCGGCAAAGCTTTTGCAGATTATAAGACGATGCTGGCTGAAATTAAACCCGATGCCGTTAGCGTATGTACACCGAACGCGCTTCATGCACCAGTAGCGATTGCAGCAGCAAACGCTGGCGCACATGTATTGGTTGAGAAGCCAATGGCAGCTACGGATGAAGAAGCGGCAGCAATGATTGAAGCGGCAGCGAAAAACGGCGTTAAGCTGATGGTTGGACATAACCAACGCTTCATGCCGCCGCATGTAAAAGCGAAAGATTTGCTGAAAACGGGCATTATCGGCAAAGTTTTGACATTCCGTACGTCGTTCGGCCACCCGGGCCCGGATGCATGGAGCATTGATGGCGCGGAAAGCTGGTTTTTCCGCAAGCCGGAAGCAATCATGGGCGCAATGGGCGACCTTGGCGTGCACAAATCCGACTTGATCCGCTGGCTGCTTGACGATGAAGTGGCGCAAATTGCTGGCTTCGTTGGCACAGTAGATAAAGACAGCGATGTAGACGACAATGCAAACTGCGTGCTTCGTATGAAGAGCGGCGCGATGGGTTCGCTTGTAGCGAGCTGGACTTATTACAAAGGCGAAGACAACAGCACGATTTTGTGGGGCTCCAAAGGCGTTATGAAAATCGGTACGCACCCGGAAGATCAAGTCATCATTGAACTGCGCGACGGTACAGTAGAGCGCTACAAAACAGGCGAAATCTCCACAAATGAGAAGCAGCTGTCGAGCTTTGTTATCGATAAATTCATTGACTCCATCGTCAATGACACGACTCCACCTGTAACAGGCGAAGAGGGCCGCAAATCGCTTAAAGTCATTTTGAGCGCCTTCGAATCCCAAGCAACAGGCAAATTCATCGACATCAACTAATCTCCATCTATATAAGGGTTTTAATTAAGTATGTGTTACATGATTTTACTCACTATATGGTAGGGATAACGAGCCAAGCGCGTTATCCCTCAAAAAACTGCCTTCGCCGAGTTAAATGGTGGAGGCTTTTAAATTTGCAGGTGAAAAGTGGCAAGTGGTGGAGAGAAAGGTTTGAGCTGGAGAAGCGATAGCGTTCGTTTTTGCCTTTTCATTTCAACCTCAGAGAGGTTTAATTCAAGAAATGCAAAGGCAATGACGATGTTAGGCCAAGCCTTTCACGCAACAGCGCAGCTCCTATTTCACCATCCTATTTCACGTCTCTCCGTCTTAAGGAGGAGAGACACTCGGGCGCTGGTATTGTTTTTAGCTTAGTATATAGCATTATAGAATAGCATGTGGTAAATTTAGCTTAACAGCAAGGAAGTTTAATTCACTATTCGATAATATCGAATAGCTGAGGCTTTTGCATTTTAAGCAAAGCAGGGAGCGTCGTGTATGAATGTGCAGTTCAAGAAAGGTGTGCTGGAGCTATGCGTTCTCGTCTTGACGTCTGAGGGAGACCGTTACGGATATGAACTGGCAGTGAAAATATCGTCCAAATTCGAGGTGGCCGTTGGGAGTGTATACCCGCTGCTCAATCGCCTAACGCTGGAAGGCTACTTCTCGACTTACCTTAAAGAATCGAATGAAGGACCTCCGCGGAAATATTATCAACTGACGGAGGCGGGCTGGCAGCATATGCGAGGGCTCATTCATGAATGGTCGAGCTTCTCGACAGCCGTAAATGAAATTATTGAGGAAGGAATCCGTCCATGATGATGACGAAACACAATTATATGAGCGAGCTGGAGAGGCTGCTCGCGAAAGTGCCGGATAAGCAGCGCCGCGAGTGGCTGTTCGATTATTACAGTCATTTTCAGCAGGCAGAAGAAAATGGGCAGAGCGAGCATGAGGCTGCATTGGAGCTAGGCGACCCAAGGCAGATTGCGAGCGAACTGCTGCTTGGTTATAAAGTACAACGGGCTGAAGCGAAGAAAAGCTTCGGCAATACGTCTAAGGCGGTGCTTGCAACAGTGAGCTTGGGATTTTTCAATATCGTATTTGTACTGGGGCCTTATGCGGCTGCAGTTGGCGTGCTTATTGCCCTATGGGCGACTACTCTAGCGCTTGGATTGGCAGGCGTCACAACGGTGCTGGAGAGCACGTGGAGCGGCATGTTTACACTAACCCAAGCAGCCTCTATTGGGCTCGTCTGCATTGGATTGAGCATTTTGCTGGGCATAGGCGTTAATGCTCTGACAAAAGGATTTTTCGCTGCAACGATTAAATATTTGAAGTTTAATACGAAAATCATCAGGGGGAAAAAACAATGAGAAAGGCAATTGCAGTTGCGCTTATATTAATTGGAATCGGCTTGGCCGGAGCGATATATTCTTTTAGCTGGGATGAGCTGCTGTCCTTCGGAACGAAGCCTGTATCGCAGGAGAAAACAGTTGATGCAGCTGGCGTAAGCAGCTTGACGGTAGAAGCTGGCTCGATGGATATAGAAGTGGTGCCAGGGAGCTCGGATAAGATTGTTGTACACTTGGAAGGCCGGGCAAGCTCGAAATATTTAAACAAGCTAAAGCTTGAGACGGAGCAGGATGGCGACAGGTTAGTCATTAAAAGCAGCTTTAATACGGGTTTTACCATCGGTATCAACTATTCTTCATTTAAGCTGACGGTAGAGCTGCCGGAGCGCCAATGGGATGAGGTGACGCTGAAGGCGAACAGTGGCAACGTCAGCGCCTCCGATATGAACAGCCGCACCTTGGCGATGCTAACCTCATCAGGACGTGTGAAGGGGGAGGATTTGTCTGCGGACGAGATGGATTTTGAAACGACAAGCGGAAAAATTGAGCTGCTTGGCGTAACTGGTGAGAGCATGAAGCTGGATGTCAGCTCCGGCAGCATCAAGATAGAAGACTATAAGGCAGAAACGGTCGAATTCAACACGACAAGCGGCAATGCAAGCTTTATTAATGGTACGGGAGAGCTGAATGGCCAAGCGAGCAGTGGGAAAATAAGAGTTGAATCGGAAACCATTACTCATAGCATGAAGCTTGACGTTACCTCTGGCAATATCGTCGTTGAAGCTAAGCGGCCGCCACAGTCTGCCGAAATTAAGCTGAAAACAACATCCGGCAGCCAGAAGGTCGAATGGGACAATGTTCAAACGGAAAAAGAGGATGATCGTTCCTTTGCTGGCACAATTGGGACTGGATCGGACCTTTCAATTGATTTGAAAACAAGCTCGGGCAATATTACGCTCAAATAGCGTGTGCAAAATAAGCAGCAAGCTGAAAGTCCCGCAAAGCCAAGCGCAGCGGGGCTTTTTTCTGTTTTTTAAACGGTTTGCGCTTGGAAAATGAGGGGTTTATGAGCGGATTCTAATATGGCGGAGCATTCATTTGGATGACAAGCTGGCGAAGAGTGAAAAAAGGCAGTTGCGGCTATTCTTTCACCCGGATTTCCAAAGTGAGATGATTCTCATAAACGTCTGAAAACGGTTTATTTCGCGTGAAAAACGCTTGTTTTACCATTTTTTGAGCCGTGTAACCGCCCAAATGCCATGTTACGATAGTTTGCGTCGGGATGACCGGCACACACAAATTACACACAACTTCGAGGAGGAGATTTCATAATGAAGAAGCAACCATTTAAAGTAGGTGTCGCTGCCGTAGCCGCAGCCGCATTAATCGGAGCAGGCGTAGCAGCACCATCGACGGTGGGAGCAGCACCAGCAGTGAAGGCGAACTCCAAGATTACGGCTTATAGCATTGACCAAGACTTGTTGAAGCAAATTGCGGAGCAATACGGAATTGATTTGAGCAAAATTAATTTTAACGGCATTACAATCAGCTTCCCTAACGGAACGCCAACGGGTACTGGTACAAGCAAACCAAGCACAGGCACGACTAAGCCAAGCACAGGCACAACGAAGCCAAGCACAGGCACGACTAAGCCAAGCACAGGCTCTGGTTCCACTGGCAGCACGAAGCCAACGACAGGAACAGGCTCTGGTTCTTCGAATTCGGGCAGCGGTACAACTGTCGATCAAAGCGCTTATCAAAGCGAAGTCGTCAAAATCGTAAACCAAGAGCGTGCAAGCGCTGGTCTTCCAGCTTTGACGGTCGATGCGCTGCTGACAAAAGTCGCGGTAGCCAAAGCGAAGGATATGGCGGACAACAAATATTTCAGCCATACGTCCCCAACTTATGGATCGCCGTTTGATATGATGAAGAGCTTCGGTGTTAGCTACTCTTACGCTGGCGAGAACATTGCTGCCGGACAACGCAACCCGTCTGAAGTAATGACAGCATGGATGAACAGCACAGGTCACCGTGAAAATATTTTGAGCAAAAACTTCGGCAAAATCGGTGTTGGCTACTACAACGGCCAATGGGTACAAGAATTTACGAACTAGAAGTGAACAGAAACAGGCGATCGTTAGCTAAATCTTTCACGCCGCGCAGCTCCTTGCCCGCGCGGCTTAGTAAACTATGGACTTAATCGATTTTGGAGGATATTTGTGATGAAAAAACTAAGTATTTCAGCTGCTGCTCTCGTGCTTTCCTGCGCGCTGGCAGCAGTTCCCGCTAACGCGGCAACCCAAACACATAAAGCGGCAGAAGGCGATACGTTCTGGAAGCTCTCCCAGCAGTATAAGGTCGATTTAGATGAACTGCTTGCAGCTAATTCCAAAATTAATCCGCTGAACATAATGGTAGGCATGAAATTAAATGTTCCAGTTGCAGCAGCAGCGGTGAAAACGAATGCCAAGGCAGCGGAAAATGCCGACAATGCAGCTAAAGCAAGCGCTCAGGCGCAGCCAAAAGCAGCAGCAACGATTAAGGCTGAAAGCCTATCTGCAAAAAGCATTATTGCAAGCAACGGCAACAGCTATACGTTCAGCAAGCAGCTGAATGTAAAAGCGACCGCTTACACAGCGGCAGCGTCGGAAAATGGAAAATGGGGCGCCGTCGATTATTTTGGCAATCCGCTTAAAGTAGGAACAGTGGCGGTAGATTCCTCGGTTATTCCGCTTGGAACGAAGCTTTATGTGACAGGCTACGATTATGATGGATTGCCTGATGGCGGCATGATTGCTGTAGCAAACGACATGGGTGGAGCGATCAAAGGCAATCGCATCGATATTTTTGTACCTGGCAGCACAGCCACTGCTCAAAGCTTCGGCATTCAAGACGTTAAAGTATATATGGTAAAGTAGAGCGTTATTTTGAAATAGGTCTGTTGCGTTATTTAGTTTAACGCTGACTCCAATAACCCTATGTACAAGCCCAGTGTTCCTCGCACCCGAGGAGCGCTGGGCTTGTTTGTATTGCAATTACAACACAGGGCTAACGGATGTGTCTCTCCGCACTTTGTTCGAGCAGCTCTGGCAGCGTGACGATGCGATAGCCCTTCTGCTGGAGGGAGGCAATGAGCTGTGGAAGCGCCTCGATAGTGCCAGAGAGGCTTTGCTTGACGCCGCCGCCGGCATGCTGCAAGATGATGGAGCCTGAGCGCAGCGTTTTATGCATATTCCGTAAAATGGCCGTGCTGGTCGGATTGTTTTTCCAATCCGCTGAATCAACATCCCAATTCACAACAATATAGCCGTTGTTTTTGGCCCAAGCGACTTGACTAGGCTGCATCTCGCCATAGGGGGGCCGGAAAAAGTGCGGATGATACGGGATGATTCGACTAATGATCGTATCGGTACGCCACACTTGACGGTGAAAATCATTCGGTGAAAGCTTCGACATCACCTCATGATTATAAGAGTGGTTGCCGATGATATGGCCTTCGCGATGAATTCTTTTTACGATTTCGGGATGTTTATCCGCTCGCGTGCCTACAAGAAAAAAAGTTGCCTGTACGTGATGCTTCGCCAATATATCCAGTATTGCTGGGGTAAAGCGCGGATCAGGAGCATCATCAAAGGTTAACGCGACCTCTTTTTTATGCCGCGGCCCATTGAGAAAATAGGCGCCGGGATAGCGCTGCTGCAGCTTAACCCATGACACGCTGTCAGAGCGGCGTTTTTTGCCTGTTTTGGCTTTATCCGCCTGACTAAGGCTGCCGCTGCTGTCTGTTATGGCCGCCGTCTGTACGCTTGCCTTGGAGCTGGCGTTCAGCTCTTCCGCAGATGTCAGGAAGGTGGCGATAACCAGCAGCAAAATCAACAATTTGTTCAGGCGTTGGAGCATTACATGACGTCCTCCATTCGGTCTGGCAAACAGCCGGAATAAACGTTATTTTCCCCTAAATAACGCCTTTCATCCGCTTTACAAGTGAAGGGCACAGGCTTAAAATTAACGGGATAAGAAGATAAGATGGAGGATGAAATAATGCCGCTATTAGATATGCCTGTTCATGAATTACATAAATATCAAGGCAGAAGTCCAAAGCCAGCGGATTTCGAGGCTTATTGGGATCGCGCGCTTGCCGAGCTCAATGCAACAGATGCGAATGTTGAAATGGTCCCGAGCGCTTTCCAGCCAGCTTCAGCGGAATGCTTTGACCTGTATTTTACAGGGGTGCGCGGCGCGAGAATTCATGCCAAATATCTTCGCCCTAGACAAGGCTCTCAGCAGCCTCACCCAGCAGTCGTTATGTTCCACGGCTACTCGGGTTCTTCAGGAGACTGGGCAGATAAGCTGAGCTTCGTATCGCTTGGCTACTCGGTGCTGGCGATGGACGTACGTGGACAAGGCGGCTACTCGGAGGATACAGGCGGCGTCAAAGGAACGACGCATAATGGGCATATTGTTCGCGGGCTTGATGGCGAAGCGGATAATATGCTGTTCCGTCATATTTTTCTGGACACGGCACAGCTCGCTCGTATCGCCATGGATTTGCCAGAGGTGGATGCAAATGAGGTATATGCAACGGGCTGGTCGCAAGGCGGTGCGCTCACGATTGCTTGCGCCGCACTGGAGCCGCGCGTGAAGAAGCTTGCTCCTGTTTATCCATTCCTCAGCGACTATCGCCGCGTGTATGAGATGGACTTGGCGATTGATGCCTATGCTGAACTGCGTACGTATTTCCGCCATTTCGATCCGCAGCATAAGCGCGAGGAAGAGATTTTTACAAAGCTCGGTTATATTGATATTCAATTTCTTGCGGAGCGGATTCGCGGAGAAGTGCTGCTTGGCGTAGGCCTCAGTGATTCGATTTGCCCGCCTTCGACCCAGTTTGCGGTCTATAATAAAATTCAGTCACCGAAGCGGGTGGAAATTTATCCGGATTTTGGCCACGAGGGTTTGCCAGGACTGCATGATCAAATTATGAATTTCTTCGTTCCGGGTTCAACAAATGGCTGAAGACATATATCGGCTGTTAAAGGAGCGGTTTAATCTTTGCGTAGTTGAGCCTGATGAAGTGGTTTACACAAGTGCTGCTGCTGCCTTGCTTGAACAGCCTGTGATGGAGGAGCTGCTTGCCGTATACCAGCCGCTTGTGATGGGGAAGGAGCAGATAGTGGCTGAAGTTTATGCAGCCTCCTGGTTTCGCAGGCCGATGCTGGCCCTCATTTATATGCTGGCGAAATACCGTATGGCACCAAATATGTCGCTGGATAATTTGACGCTTTATGTGTGCAAAGCGGACGGTTATTATAATGTGTATTTCAGGTTAAATAAGGCTGAGCTGCTCCAATCTCCGTCTACGGAGGAGGCGGCTGGCGAATGGGTGCGTGCACAGCTTGAAACGTTTTTTCATGAGACGATCGCTCCGTTTTTTCATAGCATAGAGCGTGCTGGATCGGCCAAAGCAAGCTTGTTATGGGGGCAGCTGCCCACTTCGCTGGAATATGAGTATGGCGTCATCATGGCTTCCTCGGAAAGCGAAGCGGTGAAGGAATCCATTGACTCGCTGTATAAAACGGCGAAGGCGCTTGATCCTGCGATTTTTCATCGCAAAAGAAATCCTTTGGATGTTAAATTCCAATATACGGAAGCTATTGATGACCCAGAGAAACAGATGCGCATTAAATATGCCTGCTGCCACTATTATAAAGTTGAAGGCGGCCGTTATTGCTATACGTGTCCGCGCAGCAGCGAGACGGAGCGGGTTCAGCGCCGCATGGAGCATCGGGCAAAGCTGAATCGAACAATTTGATTTTGAAGGATCATTGCTGCCCTTTCATAAAGGGCCCGCAATGATCTTTTTGGTTAAATTTAATTAACTGAAAATTGCGAATTTTCTTATTGTAACTTCATGATTTTTGAACTATAATGAGTCCCAAGAACTACACATATAGAGATATTTAGGGAAACGCTTATATATAATGACTATTTTACAACCAGGAGGAGTATGGGTATGGAATTGGAATCAATGTCACTAGCAAGACAAGTTGATTTTGTATTTCGGCAATTGGAAGAGGAATTAATGAATGCGATTGCAGGAACGGTATGTATACATATCCGCAACAATGCGGTTGGGAAATTTGGCATGAGGCATAATCCTCTAGAGACGAGAAACGGCCAATTTGAAAAGTTGAACTCAGGCATGACCGCTAAGCAGGTGCAGGATTTCAGAAAGATGGCGATCGAAGGCCTTAAATATAGACGCAATTGGACGCATGGCGAGATTATGTACGATTTTGCCGTAAAGCAAGGGGCGGGATCATGGTCGGCAAGCGTCTGCTATGAGTCAAATTACAATACGTCGAACTGGAGCTACCGCTACAAGCAGCCGCGCCAATCGAATTTGCGCGAGCTGTACCCAGGTGCCGAATAAAGCAGGGTGTAGCGCTGAAATTGAAGCAGCTGATGGCGATAGCTTGAAGAAGCCTCCGGAACCGCTGTTCGTGTAGCGGAATGAGCCGGAGGCTTCTTTTGATATTATTCGCATGCTGGATGGCTAAAAATCAAAATTCGCATAGACATAAGGCGACTCGGGCGCTTCAATACGTTTAATCGTGTTCAGCTTTAAGGTCAATATTTCGTTGCCGTTATACATGGAGGTCATCAGCTTGCCCGAGACGCTTACCCAATCATCCGCGGCAAAATCCTTATAATCGTCTGCATGGCTGACTTGAACCATTAATCCATACGGCACGGCATCCGCCGAGCAGCAGGTCATGGCGAAACGGCTAACGGCAAAACGCTGTTCTCCCATGTCATCCTCTTTGTAAATAAACCCGCTAATGTCAATTGTTTTGTCCATAAAATTATCGCGATACAAATCGAGTGTTGTCAGCGTCTCGATGTAGGTCGTTTCCGGGACGGCAATTTTCTGCTTCTGATACAGCTTCATGCCGTATTCGGCGTGAGCCTTCGTGTATTCATCGTAAGGGAAACGCTCCTCCAAAGTCAGCGGCTTCGGTGCAAGGGAAGAAGGCGGTTCAGGCAAGGAGACGGCGAGCTGACTAGGCTCGGTGCCGAGCGGCTGAACCGTAGTAGAAGCGGCAAAGCTTACGCCCTTTTTCGATGCGGCCGTACTGCCCAAAGCACCAGCAGGAGAGAGGAAGCCGAGCGCTAGCGGAAAAATAAAAAGGCTGTAGATGACCGTGTTTTTGAATACGGATGGCGATGGAGCGTGCACACAGCCGCATTCAGCCGTATGCTGATGCTGCTGGCGCCGTATTTTCAAGGCTAGAAACAGCTGATGGATGGCTGCAGCATACAATCCGAGAGCAGACAGCTTTACATAGAGCTCCATCCTTGGCGCAATATACAAGGAGAGCTGATTGGAACGGGATAAATAAACGATAAGTAGAGCAAATGCAGTCAAAATGAAAGCTCTAAGCAGGTGATGCTTCATAACGATACCTCCATAATCCAGGAGCCAAGCCCAATTAAAATGAAGCAGAGAAGGGCGAGCGCCAGTACAATTTTGAGCCGAAAAGCGGATAGCAGCATGAGCATATTTTTGAAATCAATCATCGGGCCAAATACGAGAAAGGCAAGCAGCGGGCCGCTTGTAAACACATTGCCGAAGGAAGCGGCGATAAAGGCATCCGATGTAGAGCAAATTGATAAAATAAAGGCAAAGGCCATCATAGCTATATAAGAAAGCATAGGCTGATCAGCTACAGAAGCAAGTACGCTTCTGTCCATAATGGTTTGAATTGCCGCAGTAATCAGAGCGCCGAAAATTAAATATTTTCCCATCTCAAAAAATTCATCCGAAGCATGTCCAAGCATGGCGGACAATCGGCTGCCGAGACTGCCTCGTTGCTCCTGATGATGATGTTCGTGAGAGTGGCTGTGATCATGCTTATGTGTGTGATGCCCGTGATGATCTCCATGACTGGAATGTACAGCAAGCTGCGGCGTGTGTTCGTCGCGAAGAGGGCTTTTGCGCATAAATAAATGCATAATCAGCCCAATAATGACTGCTACCGCAAACGCAAGAATAAGGCGGGCATAGGCCATTTCCGGAGCTGAGCGAAAAGCGGTAAAGGTAGCCGTGAACACAATCGGGTTGACGACGGGTCCGGCAAGCAAATAAACAATGCCAATGTAAGCGGGCATGCCTTTGCGGATAAGCCGCCTGACGACGGGAATCATGCCGCATTCGCACAGCGGAAAAGCAAGCCCGAGCAAGCCGCCGAACAGCACACCGGCAATGGGATTTTTAGGCGTAAATTTACGAATCATCTCATCTGTCACGAATACTTGAAGCAGACCGGAGAACAGCACGCCAAGCAGAATAAATGGTATCGCCTCTAAAATAATGCTCAGAAATGTAATTTTGAACGACTGGGCATGGGCATAATCGAGAAAGGTGAAAGCTGATGGGCGATTAAAAGCAAGGACGGCGAATATTCCGGCACAGCCAAGCGCCAATAGCACGGTTATGTAGCGAAATCTAATAATCGGCATAAAAAAACCACACCCGCTTTTCTTATAGTAATAATTACGATTATATCACAGTTTATGCGCCCGAAAAGCAGAATAGGACAACTTTATGAGCCAAAAGCGGATGCCCTGCAGCTTGACATTGGCTGTTAGGGCTGTATAATCATTGTAAATGCGATGACGGGAACAAGTACGTGCAGGTAAATTGCGTCCAGAGAGCCGGTGGTTGGTGTGAACCGGTGCAAGCCTGAAGCCGAATGGGCCCCCGAGCCGAAAGCGGAACGTAGCGACTCGCGCTGCCGATGCTTCTCCGGAAATTCCCCGTTATGGAATATTGAAGGCTAGTCCGATTGTTAAGTCGCCCTATAATGGCGGCTGCGGATAGCGAATTAGGGTGGCACCACGGTCCCTCGTCCCTTGCGGCGGGGGATTTTTTGCGTTGATTTTTAAATTGGAGAGGAAGATTGAAGATGAAAAAAGTATTATCAGGCATTCAGCCAAGCGGTCAGCTGACACTAGGCAATTACATTGGCGCGATGAAAAACTTCGTCAAATTGCAGCATTCCGAGCAATGTTTCTTCATGATTGTTGACCTGCATGCTGCTACGCAGCTGCCAGATCCAGCCGCGCTGCGCGAGCAGACAGAAGCGGTAGCCGCTTGTTATATTGCTGCCGGCATCGATCCGGCGAAAGCGAGCATCTTCGTCCAGTCGCATGTGCGGTCACATGCTGAGCTGGGATGGATTTTCACAACGCTTTCTTATATGGGCGAGCTGGAGCGCATGACGCAGTTTAAAGATAAGTCCCAAGGCAAGGAGTCGATTCCGGCAGGGCTGTTCGTATACCCATCCTTGATGGCTGCGGATATTTTGCTGTATAACGCTGATCTAGTTCCAGTAGGTGACGATCAGAAGCAGCATTTGGAGCTGACGCGCGATCTTGCGGGCAGATTCAATAACCGTTTCGGCGAATATTTCACCATTCCAGAGCCTTACATGCCGAAGCATGGCTCGCGCATTATGTCACTGGACGACGGCAGCAAAAAAATGAGCAAGAGCAATCCGAATGCCGGAAGCTTCATTGCCCTGCTTGATCCGCCAGATGTCGTTCGCAAAAAAATCAGCCGTGCGACAACGGATTCTGGCCGAGAAGTGAAATATGATGTAGCCAGCAAGCCTGAAATCAGCAATCTCATGAGCATCTATGCCAATTGTGCAGGCTTGACGATTGAAGAGGTTGAGGCGCGTTACGAAGGGCAAGGCTATGGACCGTTCAAAAAAGCGTTGGCCGAGCAAGTTGTCTCCGTGCTGGAGCCGCTGCAAACGAGATACCAAGAAATTCGCGCTTCGGGCGAAATCCATGATATTTTGAAGCAGGGTGCTGAACGAGCAGCGGAAATTGCAGATCGTACACTAGCCGATGTAAAAGAAAGAATGGGCTTCCTAGCGCCGAAGCGCTAGTTGTTTTGCTGCTTGAGCCGTCTAAGTCTCGCTTTCACAATGAAGCCTGCGCCGATTGAAAATAACGTAAGGACAGCAAATAGCAGGGCTAGCCAAGCATTATAGCTCATGGAAATGGCGGTAGCGCTCATCAAAAGTACAGCAACGACGGCAAAAAGCAGCGATAAAGGCTTGGACATAATGAGGGTCTCCTCTAGGGCAGTAACCGCCCGATAATATTTTTTTGAAAATCCGAATAGTTTCTTGACTCGTGCACATAATAAGCTTGCAAGCTTGCAACATATCACAGTGCCCATACTGAAAGGAGAAATTCCTCATGTCAAGTAACACATTGGTGGTACCACAAGCAACGCAAGCTCTGAATCAATTGAAACTAGAAGCAGCTCAAGAGCTTGGTGTACAACTTCCGGCAGACGGTTACTACGGCAATATTTCTACTCGCGATGCAGGTTCGTTGGGTGGATATATTACGAAAAAACTAGTTCAAATTGCCGAACAACAATTGTCTGGCGGTTACCGTTAATCGTTTTTTCTATACACAAAGCAATACAAACAGGAGCTCAGGGGAAACCCTGGGCTTCTTCTTTGTCCATTTGACATGCGGCCGCAAAAAAAAGGAAAGCTCTTTCCTTCTATTGTGAAGGAAGGAGCTTTCCGCCGTCAACCCATAAAGACTGGGCTGTTAATAAGTATTCATTCGCAGCCGCTTCATTAGCCGTTCGTCGCTTAGCCAGCCAACGTAAGAGCCTAAGGTTTTGTACTCCTTGTCCATTAATAAGACGCCGAGAAAAGGGTATTGCTTGCGATGCCTGTAGCGGACATCGGACCAGCGCACCTCATAGCCCCACTCATGCTCAGTAACATCGGCACAGGCAAACTTGGTTAAATAAAGGAAGGAGCGAATGGCGGGATCGCTTTTGGACCTGGCAGCTGCGGGATGATCCGAGCATTTGACCCGATCGACCCAGCGGAGCGAGCTATTACGCAAATCGCCAACTGCGAAGCTGCCATCCTTCATCAGCTTGACCACATTCCATATGCTGAGCGATACGGTCGGAATGAGCAAATATCCGTCTGCCGAAAGATTTTCTTTATCCAGCGTAGGCAGCTTCCGCATGATTGTCCGCTGGGCAAGCGTCCGCCATACAAAATAAGCGGCCGTAAATAAATAAAGAATCGGAAAAATGATGGTTGGGCTGAAGGCCCCGATTGCCCATAATAAAATAGCAATGATGTGGGTAATGAAGATTACGGGGTCAAAAATGTGTATAATGTTCCATGAAATCCATTTTTCCGTGAATGGCCGCATCGCTTGTGTGCCATATGCATTAAATAGATCGCTTAGCACATGGACGCATACGGCAAGCAGTACCCAGCCTCCTACATGGAGCCATGGCAGGCTGCCACGATAAAATAGCTCCAATAATCCGGTAATAACGACAGTCCAAATGGCTATGGCTGGAATCGAGTGGGAAAGGCCGCGATGATTGCGGATATAGCTGGCATTGCCCTTCAGCCGCAGCAGCGTATCGGAGTCAGGTGCTTGCGACCCAACAACCGTTCCAATCAAGACTGCCGTATGCAGCGTTTGATCAGCTGCAATAACGGGGTCAATGGTGGCAAGGCCCGCAAGGCCAATGCCTATAACTAGATGTGTTCCTGTATCCACGGTAGCAACCTCCTGTATCTTCATTCAAGCGTCCGTATACGGTAGTATCGACGGCTGAAAGCTGATTTATGAAGGAGAGTTTAGGAAATGAAAAGGGGACGTAACGATGTATATTTGCTTTGCGGAATATCGCATAAAATCCGAAAACAAAATCGAGTATTTACATTATATAGAGCAAATGAAAGCAGCAAATGCCGAACTCCGTGTTTATGAAGGAACAGATCAGCCTGATTTATTCGTTGAGGTATGGCAGGCAGAAAGCGCAGAGGAGGCGGAGCAAATAAAAAAAGAACGCCTGAATGAGCGTTCTTCTTGGGGCCAGATGGCCGATTGGGTGCCGGGAGGCGCAGCGAAGGTGCATGTGTGGACGTTTAAGCCAGTCGCTGCGCCGCAATAAAAGAAGCGTGATAATAGATGACTGCCATTAGCGGCGGCTTGTTAGCCTTATTCGCGGCTGGTGCTCAGCGGTGTAGTGTTTGTAATTTTGCCGCCTTGGAATGGATATTCATAATTGATTGGGCCATCAAAGGTGACATAATCAAGATTAATGGAAAGCAGCAGATAACGCATGCCTGTTGTTGGATCGCTAATAATAATATGGTCACGGCCAGCTGCCTCTATAATGCCGCGGAACGTTTTGGCGTTCCACTCGCGGTTGTTCTCATATGTCATATAGAAGGTAGCCATTTTGCCGCGGTTAAGCCGTAAAATATTTTCTACGTATGATTCCTCTACGATCGGAACAGTAACCACATTGCCTCCGGATGGTGTTACGAAGGAACCGCTAGGAACGTTAACCGGCATTGGCTGCATCGCCTGCATGCCCGCTACCTGCTGCATGGCAGGCATTTGGCCACCCATCATTGCCGGCATCGGTGTTGGCATCGGCGTTGGCATTGGCATCGGCTGCGCGCCCATCTGATAAGGGTAGCCGTAGCCCCCTGTGTTTGCCGGACTAACCGCTGTTTTGTAACCATAACCATTCGTCATGTGAAATTCCTCGCTCTCCAAATAAAAAATCAGTTGCTGCATTTGCGATGATGCTAATACACACTTGGACAATCAGCTGCTGTAGGTACGAAGAAGCAGTGGGCTTTGAAGCGGCCGCTGTTCGATTGATTGTACCAGGTGCCAGGACAGCCTGCGGCCGGCCTAAAAAACCACAGCGCATTCGACGCCGGATGCTGCCGTTCCCCGCCAATGACGCGCTCGGCGAGCCGGATGTCGCGATCGCGCGCTTTTTGATAGAAATATCCCTTCTGTGTAGCTTCAAAGCCTCCGGGGCTTTGAAACACCATCTGCGGAATGGAACGAATATTTCTAAAGTCGAGACAGTTGCCCAGAACGCGGTTGACGCCAACGTTGCCTACCATCAGCATGCCAAGCTCGCCTTCCCCTTCCGCTTCTGCGCGCATCAGCCTAGCCAGCATTTTCGTATCCTCTGCATTTGTCTTGATGACTGCCACAGGCAGGCTCCTTTCAACCCTCAATGACGCTCCGCCGATCGATAGGCGAATGATCATGGGCGTTAAACTACATACTTAGTGTATTGTGAGCCCAGAGAAAGGGTTCCAAAATTATTGTCACATTTTGAGTGGCAAATTGATGAATTATAAGCTTGAGCGTTGTCATAACGTGGTTTTTTCTGTATGATTAAGAACGATTGACCAATGAATGTATGGGCGCAACGTGCGCCGTGTCACATACCTGGGAGGCTCGCTTCGTGTTTAAAGACTTGATAGCATTGACAAAACCAGGGTTGCTCCGGCTCAATATGTTTGCAGCTGTTGGCGGCTTTTGGGTAGCTTCCAAATGGCATATTGCCTGGTTTGATCTGCTTTGGATGCTGATTGGCTCCACGCTCACAATGGCGTCTGCATGCGTCATTAATAATTATTGGGATCGTGAGCTGGATCAGAAGATGGAAAGAACGAAAGGACGCGCCTTGCCAACAGGCAGAATGAGCCCGATGTTTGTGCTTGGTTATGGCCTTGTGCTTGGCATCATAGGGGAATTGGTGCTGTTTATAGCGGTCAATCCGCTTACAGGCTGGCTTGGACTTTTAGGATGGTTCGTATATATCGTGATTTATACGATTTGGTTGAAGCGCAGCTCCACATGGAGCACGTCGGTTGGCGGAATTTCCGGTGCGATGCCTCCAGTTATCGGTTATTGCGCAGTAACGAATGAAGTAGATGCAGGAGCTTGGCTCATGTTCGCTTTATTATTTTTATGGCAGCCCGCTCATTTCTGGTCGCTTGGCATTAGACGGGTGGAGGAATACCGCACAGCTGGCTTCCCGCTGCTGCCGGTTGTGAAAGGGATTAGACGGACAAAGCTGCAGATGATTCCTTATGTGGCACTGCTTATACCTACTTGCTTTCTCATGTTTTATTATGGATACACTGGATATGTCTTTCTAATCCTGTCCATTGCAGGCAGTGTACTGTGGGCCGTACATACGATTCGCGGCTTGAAGGCGAAGGATACGGAGAAATGGGCGAAAACGAATTTTCTCATTTCGGTTAATTATCTAATGGTTATTTTCATCGTCATGATTGTTAATACGGTGAAATAGCGCATCATTTCTGGACAAGCTTCATGGGAGGATGGGGATCATGGATTTTTTGAAAAAGCATAGCTTCAAAATCGCTGTGCTGGCACTTTGCCTGGGGATGGGCATTTATTTATTAATGACCAATGTATTTAAGCCGGAAGCGCCGATGCCGGTTCTGCAAGAAGCGCCGGCCTTTGAGCTTACGGATTTGGACGGCAACATCGTGTCGAAGGAATCGACGAATGGCAAAGCGAGATTGGTTTATTTTTATTTTGCCAATTGCCCGGATGTATGTCCGCCAACGACGTTTCTGTTGTCACAGGTGCAGGAAGGTTTGGAGAAGGAGGGCATACTTGGCACAGATGCCGAAATGATCTCGATTACGTTCGATCCCGAGCGTGATACAACGGAGGTTATTAAGGCGTTCGCGGAGCGCAATTATGCCAAGCTCAATGAAGGCTGGACGTTTTTGCGTGGGGATGATCCGCAGGCGGCCATCAAGCTCGCCCAGGATTTTGGCGCCAGTGCCATTAAGGACAAAGAAGGAACCGGCTTTACGCATATGAATGTCATTACTCTGGTGGACAAAACAGGCCAAATTCGCAAATGGATTGCTGGAAGCAATGAGGATTTGACGCCGGAAAGCATCGTTGCGGATATGAAGCGGCTTGCGAAGGAATAGCGATGGCTATCTTTTATCATATTTTATGGAGTAATGTTGCGCCGCTTACATTGATGATAGCTATTGGCTTCTCAATGCAGCGGCTTTTTTCTTTGGACATCAAAACCTTATCCAAGCTGAATTTTTATGTTTTTTCGCCGGCGGTCATTTTTCAGCTGCTGCGTACGACGGAGCTAGAAATGAGTCTAATATGGAAGGTGCTGCTGTTTGTCGTTATTTTCATGCTGCTGCAGGCTTTAGCGGTAGAGGTCGTTGTGAAAATGCGAGGGCTGCAAGGTGGCATGCGCGGCTCCATGCGCAACAGCGTACTGTTCTACAATAGTGCCAATTACGGCATACCGCTCAATCAGCTGGCGTTTGCGGGGAACCCGGTGACGCTGGCGGTGCAAATATTGGTCATGACGACGCAGTCCTTTTTGCCGAATACGTTCGGCATTTACAGCGTGAATGCTCATAAGCTGTCATGGCGCGATACGCTGAAGACGATTTTTTCGATGCCGATTATTTATGTCATTCCGCTCGCATTTTTATTAAAAGGGCTGGACGTAGAGATGCCGCAGCCGCTGCAAACGCCGATTGAATATTTGGCAAACGGTTTTATTGGAACAGCGCTCATTACGCTCGGCGTCCAGCTGGGCAGCATGAAGTGGCGGTTTGACAAGCGCCTGCTTGGCAATGTGCTGCTGTCGAACGGGCTTCGGCTAATAGGAGGCCCGCTGCTGGCAGCTCTTGCTATTTGGTTGATCAGCGCCACAGGACTGTTCGTATTCGACAGGCTGACGACAGCGGCGCTAATCGTTTCGGCCTCGGTGCCGACCTCGCTGAGCAGCGTGCTGCTGGCGGTGGAATTCGACAATGAGCCGGAATTTGCTTCACAGGCGGTATTTTTGTCAACGGTGTTCAGTATTGTGACAGTATCATTCGTTATTTTTATACTTCATATTTAGTCTTGCGGGGCAGGAGCGGGAGGAGGATACAGAATATGTTCCTCTAATCCCGCTTTTTCCAATTGGGCGATAACGTATTCCTCGGGTGTATGCTCAACGCCTGAATAGCCGCGCCGCGTATACATATGTTCGGCATCAGGGAACACATCGCGCAGCATGCCCCGAATGCGTTTTCCTGAGGAATCATTGTCTGTGAAAATATAAACGTGACGCTCAGCGATTTGCTTGCGCAGCTTCTCAAGCTGCTCCGTTCCCGGGGTGCCGTAGGTACAATAGATCGGAATGCTTTCGTCAAGCACGCGCCTGACGCGGCTTTTATCATTTTTGCCTTCCACAATAATCGCAATGTCTATCATGCTGATCACCTTGTTTTTTTAAAATATAACAATTTATAAGCTTCACACTATAAATGGGCTTATATTTCAACGCGAAACGGCAGCTTTACCGCTAAAGGACGGCTTCAGCCGTTTACGCTTGAAATATAAGAATTTATAAGTTTCCCCTTTATAATTAGGCTTATATTTCTCGGACTGAAACGCGCCGCGCCGCCAAAAGACGGCAACAGCCGTTTCACCTTGCATCCAGTGTATCAAATTACAAGGGGAAAAGCTTGCAGCGGTCATGATGAAAAATGGGTTCGTGTGACGAGCGGGCTGCGGCGGTGGAAAGGGAGAATCGACACAGCGAGCATCAGGACTAGAAATGCGATATAGTACGGCGACATATAGTTGCGCAGCTGACCAGCAAGCATTGGACCGAGAAAGGCTCCAATCGAATAGGCAATGGACAGAGCGGAGAAGGTGCGGCCGTAGCGTGCGCCTCCACTTAGCTCAATAAGCAATATTGAAATGGCGGGAATGACAATCCCTTTAGCCATGCCAACCAGCAGCAGCATAATGGCGAAGGGCAGCGGCGAATCAGCGGCTATTGTGAAATAAATTAAAGCCAGTGCGAGCGCCCCCCATAAAGTACGGCGATAGGCGGAGAGACGGTTGAGAAACAGCATGCTGAGCGTAATCAATGCGCCGATGCTGACCACGGAAAAAAGCAAGCCTGTTGTCATCATGCCAGCGGTCGTTGTCGCCATGAGCGGCAGCTCAAAGGACAGGATGCCCTGCGCGCAGCTGATGCCAACCGGCAATACATAAATCAGCCAAGAAACCGACTTTGAATCGGCGGCCGCTGGGGACGGCAGCTTCTGATGCTGTGCTCCGGCAGAAGTGACAGGAACGGCAGCAGCCGGGATGTCGCGAATGAAAAACAGCGCGCATATCGCAGTAACGATTAATATCCAGCCCAGCATATAAAATGCGGTGGCGAAGCCGATTTTGGCCACCATATAAGCGCCTGCTGCTGGGGAAACGACGGTTGCCAGCGTATGCACGAGCCCGTTGCCGGCCATGAGCTTGCCCTGCTCGGTGCGATTGCTAGTCATGCGGGCGAGCAGGGCAAGGCATGCTGGCGAAAGGAAGGCGAGCACGAAGCCGCTAATGGACCGAAGGACAAGCAGCTGCCAAGGATTCGTCACTTGGGCTTGAAACAAGAGGATGACGCCGGCTCCAAGCAAGCTGAAGACGATAAACAGCCTGCTGCCAAAGCGGTCCACGCCATAGCCGGCAATGAGATTGCCAGGCAGATGCGTAATGGAATACATGCCCATCATCAGCCCAATGAACGAAGGCGCTGCGCCAAGCGAGATGGCGAAGGGCGTCAAAATCGGATATTGAGCATGCAAATCAAAAAAGGCGACGAACAGAAAAAAATAGAGCCAGATGGCGGTTTTCATCAGGCTTCACCTCCAGATTGTTATCAGCTTAGCAGGGAGTGCATCGATGACGGTCACGCTCGTTCCATTCATAGGCCATGCCCCTGAGCCATATAATTTACTTGTACGCCAAGGTCGGACAGGATATGTCTGCATAAAGCAAGGCGTCTAGCGTTTACGCTGGATTGCAGCTGGGGTATAATGTTTGATAATAGCAGTGTCCGCACGTTATAATAGGAGGGGTCAGGTTGGAGTTTTTGGATTTTTCAAGTTATGATTGGAATACTTGGAGCGATTTTCTGAAGGACCATTGGTTTGTGCTTGCTATTGCCCTTGTTGTGCTGCTGCTTGTTATCCGTATCGTCAAAACCGTTGTGAAATGGGCTTTAGTCGCCGTCATTGTGTTTGGCGTTATCGTCTACAGCGGGTATACGATGGAGGATTTGAAGGCATTTGGCACAAAGCTGGAGGAAACAACGGGAAGCCTTAAGCAGGAAGCGATTTCGGCTATGATCGGCGAAGCGAAGAACGCCAAGTTTACGACAAATGAAGACGGCTCCTATACGGTCGCTACAGATAGCGTAGCACTGACTGGCGTGCCGGGAACGAATGAGGTTTCCGTATCTTACCGCGGTAATGACTTGTTTAAACTGCAAATTGACGAGACGATTCAATCGATTATTGATCAAGCCAAACAAAACAAACAATAAGCACTTTTACTATAAATAAAGTTTTTGAGCAATGAATGAGGGGGATTATCGGAATGACGGAATGGATTCAGACAGGCGGCCAAAGCATGTTGGAGCCTGTCACAGCTGTCGTGCTCCTGGTGCTCCTCGTCTCGCTCATTCAGGGTTTGATTAGAGGCGCATCGGGATCGGCGAGGCGTCTTTTATTTTTTGTGTGGGAAAGCATCGTCATTGTGGCTTGTCTTGTCCTCGCGTCGCATTGGGCGGGAAAGCTTTCTCCAGTCGCAGCCGACATGCTGAGGAAGCATGTCATCGTCCCGGGCAGAGCGCTGGGGTCCATTGAGCAGGTTTGGTACACGTTGATAACGAGTATAAGGGATTTTGCGCTGCTGCGTTTTGTCGTGCTGTTTTTGTTCATTTATTTGCTGCTGCGAGTAGCTGCCTCCGGGCTGAACCCGTTGTTTGAGCTCATATTTAGGCGAAGGGCTCAAGCAGGCGAGGATGGACGACAGGAGCGACGGATGATGCTTCCAAGGCAGCGGGCGGCAAGCCGCGTTTTTGGAGCTGTGTTAGGAGGCATCCATGGCGCAGGCCGAGCCTTCATAATCATTGGCGTTCTGTTCGTGTATGTGTCCTTGCTGCCTAATGGCGTTGGCGCACAGACGATTAAGCAATCGCCTCTGTATATGCAGGCAGCAGTGCTGCTTGAGCCGGTGGCGGGCGATATGCTCGCTGGACGCGGGCCTGTTTTGGCCGAGGCGATGCAGGCGGAGTTCCAAAATATTTTACAGCGAAAATACGAAGTGATCGATTATGCCATTCCTGCAGACATTGAGCAGGCGGCGGTACAGGTCGTCAAGGATGCAACGACCGATGAGGAGAAGGCAAGAGCGCTGTATGCGTGGCTAGGTACGCGAATTGCTTATGATTGGGACAAGGCCCGCAATTACGAAGAGCAGGGCATTTGGCAGGAGCAGTCTCCGCAAAACACATTTGATACGAGAAAAGGTGTTTGCATCGATGTTGCGAGATTGTATGACATGATGGCGCGAGCGGTAGACGTCGAGGTACGGGTCGTAACGGGGCTTGGCGCAGATGGGAAGGGCGGCTTCGGCCCCCATGCATGGAATGAAGTATTAATCAACGGGAAATGGCTGCCGCTGGATGCCACTTGGGCTTCTTCGGGCGATTGGTTTAATTCGCCGGATTTTGACCAGACGCATATTCGGGATAAGCAGCTGAGTATTTAATTCATAATTGAGGTGAGCATGTTGACGGATGATCCACAGAAAAGGGAAATTAATAATAAACGCCATTTCTCCTTTCGCCTGAACTTATTTTTCTTTATTGTCTTCGGTTTGTTCAGCGTATTGATTATTCAATTGGCTATTTTGCAGTTTGTTGAAGGACCGACGCTTAGTGCGGCGGGCAGCAAGAAAAGCACACGCAATGTGAAAATCGCGCCGATTCGCGGCAATATTTATGACTCGGAAGGGAAAGCCATTGCGTATTCGACTTCGACGCAGTCGCTTTATTTCAGCATTCCGCCGAATTATAAAACGGCAGAGCTTAAGAAGCTTGCTACTGAGGAAGCGACCAGGCTCGTAGAGGTGTTTGATAAATACGGAGATTCAGAATTGAAAATGACAGTGGAAGATGTCATTATGCAGATGGATTTAGGGTTTAGGCTCAATACGATTTCAACGCCGAGACGGATTAAAACGGGGCTGACGAATGATGAAATTGCTTATTTTCTCGGCAATAAAAGCAGCTTTGTCGGTCTAGATATTATGGAGGAAAGCGTACGTCACTATAGTCAGGATACGACTGCGGTTCAACTGGTCGGTTACTTGAAAAAATATAAAGGTGTAAGAGAAAACTTGGATTTTTATGGGGAAAAAGCTCAGGAAAAAGACCCTCAGCTCCAATACTTGGAGGATGAAGAGGTTGGGTTTGACGGGCTTGAGTTATTGTACCAGGATATATTGCGTGGCAAAAATGGGCTGAAGAGCTATCCGGTCAACAACCAGGAGGTTATCGTTGGTCCTGTACAAATAACGAATCCGGAAAAAGGCGATGACCTTTACCTGACGATTAATCGGGGCGTGCAGCAAACTACAGAGCAGGCCATTATGGATCAGATTAAGAAAATCAGTACTTCATCATTATCTGCTGAACGTGCGCCTTATGCGAAAATCGGCTTTGCAGTAGCGATGGAAGTGGAGACAGGCAAAGTAGTCGCAATGGCTAGCATGCCGGACTATGATCCGAACATTTGGGCTGGAGGCAGCATTAGCCAGAAGGATTATGACAATATTGAAAATGTAGTAAACAATGGAACGATTACGGAGGTATATCCTAAATACGATTCGGACGAGGAACGCAAAAGCCATCCTTCTTCCCTCGTTCCACCTGGATCGACGCTCAAGCCGCTTTCCGTTTTGATTGGCTTAAACGAAGGTTTGTTTAGTACAGATTCGATTTACAACGATACAGGCTTGTTTACATTTGGTAAAGCAGGTCATGAGGTTCCAATCCGAAATGCTGGCGGTCACGTCTATGGGGCGCTTGATCCGGCAAGAGCGATTGAGAAATCATCCAACCCTTTTATGGCTTCAATGGTCGGCAGCAGGCTGAACCAAAAATATCCCGGTGTCGAAGGGATTGATGTATGGGATAAATACATGAAGCAATTCGGCTTAGGCGTTTCTACAGAAAGCGGACTTCGCATGGAGAAAAAAGGCAGCGTCGATTACTATCACGAATTTGAGACAGCAAGTGCGCAATCCGCACTTATTCGTGCCTCATTCGGTCAACAGGCTCGTTATACCGCCTTGCAATTGGTACAATATGTTTCAATGCTGGCTAATCATGGAAAGCGCATGAAGCCTCAATTCGTGAATGAAATCAAGGATTCCTCGGGCAATGTTGTGCAGGCTTTTGAGCCAGTGGTGCTTAATACAGTAGACCTTCCTGATGCGTATTGGAAAGAAATCGAGACAGGCATGGGGAAAGTTGGCGTGCAAGGCTTCGATGGTGTAAGCTACACCTTTAATCGTAAAACAGGGACGGCACAATCGTCCGTTAAAGGCAGAACCGCGGATAACGGTGTGTTTATCGCGTATGCTCCTGCTAACAATCCTAAGCTCGCGGTTGCAGTCATTATGCCGGACGGTGGTTTTGGCGGCTGGGCGGCAGCGCCGGTTGCCCGTAAAATTTTTGATGCCTATGATTATGAAGTTGGTCTGAACGGCACTCCTGGAAAGGCAAAGGATGTCGCGGCTTCGACCGAGACAGATGCTGCCGGAACGGAAACAACGGTGCAATAATCGAGATTAATAGCTTATTTTAAAAGACTTTTTCAACAGCGCTGCTGGGGAAAAGGTCTTTTTTTAAAAAAAAATGTTGCACTAGAGAAACTTTTTTGTATAATATAAACAAAGAGGCGCTTAGCTAACTTACATTCGCATAGGCAAAATAAAATCAAATCAATTAAAACAATTAGATGGATAGGAGATTGAAAGCATGAAGAAGCAGCGTAAAATGAATTCGGCATTAAAGAGGTTAATTATGACGTTAATGTTTTTGGCTTTATCGGCAGTTGTACTGGCAGGGTGCGCAAGCGGCGGTGGCAGCGAGACGGCAAGTGGAGATGGGAAATTAAAAATCACGGCGACGACCGGAATGATCGCTAATGTGGCGGCAGAGGTTGGAGGAGACGACGTAGTTGTAACAGGACTTATGGGGTCAGGCATTGACCCGCATTTATACAAAGCATCCCAAGGCGATGTGAAGAAGCTGGATGAAGCGGATATTATTTTTTATAACGGCTTGCACTTGGAGGGGAAAATGGGAGAGATGTTCGAGAAGCTGGAGAAGCAAAAGCCAACGGTTGCGGTATCCTCGCAAATTCCAGAGTCGGAGCTGCATGGCAATCCAAGCGGCGATTCGACATCGCATGATCCGCATATCTGGTTTAATGTAAAGCTGTGGATGTCTGCAACCGAGGTTATGCGCGATACGCTAGTGGAGAAGGACCCAGCGAACGAGGCGGCCTACAAGGAACGGGCGGAGGCTTACCTGGCGAAGCTTGAGGAGCTTGACCAATATGCCCGTGAGCAAATCGCAACGATTCCTGAAAAGGGAAGAATTCTCGTAACGGCGCATGACGCCTTCGGATATTTCGGCGCAGCTTATGGCCTAGAGGTCACAGGCCTACAGGGAATGAATACGATGTCTGAGTATGGGTCGAAAGATGTGAGCGAGCTGAGGGATTTTCTCGTTGAGAAACAAATCAAAGCGGTCTTCATCGAATCCAGCGTTCCGCGCAAATCCATCGATTCCGTTATCGAGGGTGCTCGTCAATTGGGACATGAAGTGACGATTGGCGGCGAATTGTTCTCCGACGCCATGGGCGATCCGGGAACGGAAGAAGGTACTTATATCGGTATGGTCAAACATAACGTAGATACAATTGTAAATGCACTCAAATAACAAGACGCAGTGAGAGGCGATGGCTACTATGAAAAATCATTTGAAAACGGCAGCTCCTTTGACCATTGAAGGCTTAAGCGTAGCTTACCAGAAAAAACCGGTGCTGCGCGGCGTATCTTTCTCCATAGAGGAAGGAGAGCTGATTGGCGTAATCGGGCCGAACGGAGCGGGCAAGTCCACGCTCATGAAAGCGGCGCTCGGCCTCATTCCTCGCCTCAGCGGGGAAGTACTGATCTATGGCAAGCCGTACCGCCAGCAGCGTAGGCTGATCGGATATGTGCCGCAGCGCGAGTCGGTCGATTGGGATTTCCCGACGAATGCGCTGGATGTGGTCATGATGGGCCGTTACGGCCATCTGGGCCTGTTCGGCCGCCCTGGAGTGAAGGAGCGCAGGCTTGCGATGGAATGTTTGGCGAAGGTCGGCATGGCGGATTTCGCCACAAGGCAAATCAGCCAGCTGTCCGGCGGCCAGCAGCAGCGGGTATTTCTGGCGCGGGCGCTTGTGCAGGACGCCAAGCTGTATTTCATGGATGAGCCATTTGCAGGCGTCGATGCTGCAACCGAGAAAGCGATTATTACTTTGCTCCAAGAGCTGAAACGGCAGGGCAAGACCGTTATCGTCGTTCATCATGATTTGGCGACGGTCGAGGAATATTTTGACTCCGTGCTGCTGCTTAATGTAGAGCTTCAGGCATACGGCAAAACCGAGCAAGTATTTACACAGCAAATGCTCCAGCAAACCTATGGCGGGCGGCTTGCCTTTCTTGAGCGTGGCGGAAATGCCCGGCTTGCTGTCACGAAAGGGTGAGGCTGAGATGGAAACGTTGTGGAGACTGATTCAAGATCCGAATATGCAGTGGATTTTTCTAAGCTGTACGCTGCTTGGCTTAAGCAGTGGCGTCATCGGCTGCTTCTCTTATTTGCGCAAGCAAAGCTTGATGGGCGATACGCTTGCCCATGCGGCACTGCCCGGCATTTGTATTGCTTTTATGCTGACAGGCACAAAATCACTGCTGTTTTTTCTGCTTGGAGCAGGGGCAGCTGGCCTTGTCGCGACGTTCGGCATCGGCTGGATTACGCGAAATTCGCGGATTAAGCATGATGCGGCAATGGGGATTGTGCTATCCAGCTTTTTCGGCTTCGGTATCGTATTATTAACGATTATTCAGCATGGCGAATATGGCAATCAATCAGGACTGGATAAGTTTTTATTTGGTCAGGCGGCCGCGATGGTTGGCTCCGATGTACTTACGATGTCGATTGTGAGCTTATCGCTCATCGCGGTCTGTACGTTATTTTTCAAGCAATTCAAGCTTGTATCATTCGATCCCGGCTTTGCGCGCGGACTTGGCTATCCGGTTGCTTTAATCGAGCAATTGCTTATGTTTTTGATGGTCGTGGCTGTAGTAGTGGGCATTCAAGCGGTCGGTGTTGTGCTAGTGGCCGCGCTGATTATTACACCGGCGGTGTCGGCTCGTTATTGGACGGATAAGCTTGGCTTCATGGTTGTCATCTCTGGCGTGTTCGGCGCTTTAAGCGGCGGAATCGGCACGATTATTAGCTCGCTTGGCTCGAATTTGCCAACGGGCCCGCTGACGGTGCTTGCGGCAACGGCATTATTTCTTATTTCGATTTTGTTTGGCCCTCGTAGAGGATTGCTCGCGAAACGGATGCTGCGGCTCAAGGTTGCACGGAGCATCCATGAGGAGCAGGGACATAAGGAGCGGCAGCTAGAAGGGGGAGCGACGCTATGAGCGATTTTTGGATACTGCTAACGGGCTCGCTTGTCGCCAGCTGCTGCGGCATATTGGGGGCTTTTCTCGTTTTGCGAAAAATGGCGATGATCGGCGATGCGATTAGCCACTCGGTTATGCCGGGTATCGTTATTGCTTTTCTGATCAGCGGCTCACGGGATTCGCTCGTCATGATGCTGGCTGCTATGGCCTGCGGCTTGCTCGCTGTGTTCCTTATTCAGCTGTTTCAGCAAAGCGGCATTCAATCGGATGCTTCCATTGGTGTTGTATTTACCGCGATGTTTGCTACCGGGGTGCTGCTGGTGAGCTTGTATGCCCGCCAGGTGCATCTCGATCAGGATGCGATTTTATATGGTGAAATTGCCTATGTGCATTGGAATACGTGGACGCTGAACGGCGTCAGTATGGGGCCGATAGCAGTATGGCTGCTTGGCATTACGTTAACGGTCATTTTAGTCGTCATTGGGCTGTTCTATAAGCAGTTCAAATTATGCGCCTTTGATCCTGCGCTTGCGGCAGCTTGCGGCATTCCCGTTGCCTTGTTCCATTATTTATTGATGGGACTCGTGTCGATGGCGACGGTCAGCTCCTTCGAGAGCGTAGGGGCTATCCTCGTTGTCGGGCTGCTGGTTATTCCTGCTGCGACCGCTTATTTATTAACGGAACGGCTGAGCGTCATGATCGCCATGAGCGCAGGTGTGGGCATTGCCAGCACGTTCATTGGATATGGCGTGGCGACTGTGCTCGATGCCTCGATTGCAGGCTGTATCGTTAGTGCTGCCGGTGTGCTGTTCATCTTGGCACTGCTGTTCTCGCCTAGCCACGGCGTCATTTGGAAAAAATGGCGTTTGCGCCGATTAGCACAGTAGTACGCGATATGCGAACTTTTCTGAAGCTGCGTTTAAAAACGCAGCGGGGATGAAGGTCAACCGGAATTTTGCGGTTGGCCTTTATTTTTTTGAAGTGGAGCAGGATCGTTTGGCTTACGCTTAAAATATGATAAAATGGCTGTATTGCATCAAGATATGATGTTATGCAGCAAATGCAGGAGGTAACGATGGCAGATTATAAATTAGTAGCACTCGATATGGATGGGACGCTGCTGAATGAACTGAGTGAAATTAGCGATGAAAATGCTTTGTGGATTAGAAAGGCGCTTGATGCGGGTATAACGGTCAGCTTCTCGACGGGACGCGGCTTCCGCAGCGCCTTGCCGTTTGCTGAGCAATTACAGCTTGAAACGCCGATGATTACGGTAAATGGTGGAGAGATCTGGAAGAAGCCGCATGTGCTGCACCGCAGAGCGCTGCTTGATCCAGATTATGTGCAAAGGCTGCATAAAATTGCCCAAAAGCACGCAGGCACCTGGTTTTGGGCGTACAGCACGAAGGACATTTATAATTTGGAAAAATGGATTACGCCAGCGGATGATTATGAAGCTCATCATTGGCTCAAATTCGGTTACTACACCGAAGATGATGTCGTGCTTAAGAAGATTTACGAGGAAGTCAGCGAGTGGGATGCGCTTGAAATTACGAACTCCTCCACGAGCAACTGGGAGATGAATCCGAAAGGCATTACGAAAGCAAGCGCGCTGAGCGAGCTTTGTGAAGTTATGGGCATCGAAATGTCACAGGTCGTTGCGGTTGGCGACAGCTTGAACGACATCGCAGCTATTCGCGATGCTGGTCTTGGCGTGGCAATGGGCAATGCCCAAGATGCAGTTAAGGAAGCAGCTGACGTCATTACGTTGTCGAATAATGAGCATGGCGTTGCCGAAATTATTAAGAAATACGTATTGAAGGGATGAAAACAGCTTGGACATCTTAGGCTGGTCGCTCGTTATTATTTTATTTATTGTCGGCATGGCGGGTACGGTTTATCCGATTTTGCCGGGGGCGCTTGCCATTTACGCCGCTTTTTTTGCGTACGGGCTGTGCATTACGTTTGAGCCGTTCGGCTGGGTCTTTTGGACGCTGCAGACGCTCATCGTCGTTGCCTTGTTCGTAGCGGATTATGCGGTCAGCGCCTGGGGCGTCAAGCGATATGGCGGCTCCAAAGCCTCTATAATCGGCAGCACCATCGGCCTTATTTTGGGACCATTCGTTATTCCAGCATTCGGTCTAATTATCGGTCCGTTCGTGGGCGCGGTTATCGGCGAGCTGTTCGTCGTTCAGGAATGGAAGCATGTAACGAAGGTCGGCATCGGCTCGCTGGTCGGGCTGCTGTCGAGCGTTGTGGTGAAGGTTATTTTGCAATCCATCATGATTGTGCTCTTTATTGTTTGGCTGGTTGTTTAAAGGGCGATTGATGAAAATAGTGCTGCGCTGCGTAAAAGATTTGGTTTTCGATCGCTGTTGCCCCAGAAATTTTGAATATATCCGCTCAGCGGTATAATTTCTGGGGCAAAGGCGAACGCTCCGCTTCTCAAATCCAAACCTTTTACTCCGCTCCGCCCTTTTCATCAACAACCTTCACTCAAAACAGCTCGGACAATCCGTCGCTGTTTTAAGGGGAAAATCAAAAACTTTAAAAGATCGTACAAAAGACAAAACCATAAACTATTAAGATAAACATGTCCAACAACGTTTTGAAATCGTTTTATTATAATTGGGGGAGCTGACAATCAATGATTAAGGTGACGGTCTGGAATGAGTTTTTGCATGAGAAGGTGCACGAAGAGGTGCAGCGCATTTATCCGGATGGGATACATAATGCTCTGGCAACCGGCATCGCCACCGATTCATTTGAAATCGCTACGGCTACACTCGATCAGCCAGAACACGGGCTGACCGAAGAACGCCTGAACAACACAGATGTCCTGATCTGGTGGGGACATATGGGCCATGATCAAGTCGATGATGCGATTGTTGAACGTGTGCATGGGCGGGTCATGCAAGGCATGGGGCTCATTGTTTTGCATTCCGGCCATTTTTCGAAAATTTTCAAAAAATTGATGGGCACTACCTGTGATCTGAAATGGCGCGAAGCAGGCGAGAAAGAACGTATCTGGACCGTGAGTCCAGCCCATCCGATTGCCGCTGGATTGCCTGAGTACATTACCATCGAGCATGAGGAAATGTACGGCGAGCATTTCGATATTCCCGCACCGGATGAGCTCATCTTCTTGAGCTGGTTCGAGGGCGGCGAGGTGTTCCGCAGCGGCTGCACCTTCTATCGCGGCCAAGGAAAGATTTTTTACTTCCGTCCCGGTCATGAAACGCATCCGACATATTACAATGAACAAGTGCTCCAAGTGATCAAAAATGCGGTTCATTGGGCGAAGCCCTCAAACGCCGGTGTACCATTCCGTGGCAATCACCAGCCGCTTGAACCGATCGTGAAACCATAATCCTGCATTCGAAAGAAAGAGAGACATACCCGCTATGAAGAAAGATTCACTTATTAAAGGAACGCTGATTTTAGCCATGGCTGCGCTGGTTGCCCGTATGCTCGGTATTTTCCAGCGTGTGCCGCTGGAGCATATGCTGAGCAAAGAAGGCTTGGCGAGCTTTACCGTCTCCAACAATTTATATTTAACTTTACTTATTGTAGCAACAGGCGGTATCCCAAGTGCCATTAGCAAAATGGTATCCGAGCGTTACGCGCTCGGCCGCCAGCAGGAAGCGCAGCGCATTTATAAGGCGGCGCTTTTGTTCGGTTTGGTAACAGGACTCATCTTGTCTACGTTGTTGTATGTTTTTGCAGAGCAGCTGGCCGTTTCTCAAGATTTGCCTGATGCGGTATTTGCTATTCGGGCGATAGCGCCAACGCTGCTCCTATTTCCTCTAATCGCCATGATGCGCGGTTATTTTCAAGGCCGCCAGCTGATGATGGCGGGCGGGCTCTCGCAAATTATGGAGCAAATTATGCGCGTTGTGGTCGGCGTCGGCCTGGCGATTCTCGTACTCGCCTGGGGCTGGGGAGATCAGCTGGCAGCAGCAGCAGCGTCCTTCGGCAACTTTTTTGGAGCGATAGGTGCTATTCTGGTCATGGTGTGGTACGCAGTCAAGCTGCGCCGGACCGACAAGCTGGAAATGGATACATGGCCAGCGGAGAGCGAAGCTGCAAAAACGATCGCTTTACAAAAAGCGGAAGCGTCCCGTATTCCTTTTCGCGCCATTTACCGGGAAATATTTTCAATTTCAATCCCGATTGTCGTTACCGCTATAACGGTACAACTCATTTATATGGTTGATAATTACCTGCTCATGAAATTGAGAGCGGGAGTTTACAGCTATGATCAGGCAATCGAGATATTGGCGGATTTTGGGGGAAAAGCGCAATCCATTGCCGGCATTCCACCGATTTTGGCGATAGCGCTAAGCACTTCGATTATTCCGGTTATATCTTCTGCCTTTTCCGTGCGAAATATGTCAGAGGTGAATCGCCAAACGTCGCTCGTTATGCGTATTGTGCTGTTTACCGGCATTCCAGCAGCGCTGACGCTTGCGGTTCTGGCCTATTCAGTTACAGGGCTGCTGTTCACAGGACCGCAAGGCAGCGGCATTGTGGCGGCATTGACAGCGGGTACGATCTTCCAGGCGACGATGATGATTAGCAACTCGGTATTGTCGGGGCTTGGCAGGCCGCGGTTAGCGATGTATAACACCTTAATTGGCATTGGACTCAAGCTGGTGGCCAGCTTCGTATTGGCTCCGATATTCGGTATTTACGGGCTTATTGCTGCATCAACGCTTTGTTTTATTTTTATTACTTGGTTTAATTTGCAATCGATTCGCACCTATGTGCAATTCAACGTGCTCGGTCGCCGCTGGATGCCTTATATCGCTGCCGTACTCCTTTCCATGGCAGCAGGCTGGGGAGTGGACAAAGGACTCAGATGGCTGTTAGAAGGCTCTGAGCTGCCGGCTAGGCTGGCCTATCTGATTTCTCTCATTGTGGCGGGCGTCGTAATTGGCGGTTTGTATTTGGGTCTGCTTATCTTGCTGCGCGTCGTGACAGCGGAAGATGTGAAAACATTCCCAGGACCGCTTCGCAAGCTGTTTGCCAAGCTGTTCAGGCTGACTGGCCGCGCTGCGGTGTAAAACGTAAGTTTCCATACATTTACATGGGTCCTAGGCTCCTGTACAATGAAGAGGAATTTATTCATTTTTATTTTGTTGGCGAGAGGGGTCACGTACATTGAAAAAGCTGGGGAGCATAAAAAAAGGGGGCGCCCTGCTGCTGGCATTGGTGCTTGTGTTTGTCGCAGGCTGTCAGGCTATTAGCGGTGTCGATCTAAATAAGGCGATTACGAACTCGCTTAAGGTTACTTCTTATGAGGGCGAGCAGACGTTGTCTCTGCAATTGAATTTGAGCGAGGAAGACCTTGAATACATGGACGAAGATGAATTGGCGATTATGAAATTGATCAACAGCGCAAAGCTTGAGCTTACAAACATCAAGGTACAGGACGACACACATGTATCTTACAGCGGTAAGCTTCTGCTGGCTGACACGATTTCCATTGGCTTTTCACTCAAAATGTCCGATACAACGGCGGTCGTAGAAATTGAAGGGGCGAAGCAGCCCTTTGCTCTGGATATGAGTGAAGCCGGCTTGCCTTCGTTAATGGGCGTTTCCGGCGCGATTGGACAGTCCGTAACGGGTGGTCCGGCAGACGCTTCGCTCGTAGAGCTGGGCAAAGAAGTGATCGATGCCATAAGCGGCTATTTTATTAATAATTTGCCTAATCCCGATCAAATTTCTGTAAATGCGGTGCAGGAATCGATTAATGGCCAATCGGTATCCTTGATGAAAGTTCATACGGAGCTGGATGGTCCGGCTATTTGGACTTGGATTAAAAAATATGTCGATGTTCTCGTAAACGATCGTGCGGGACTGGACAATATGGTTAAAGGCTTCGTTGAAGTGCTTTCCAGTCATCCAGAAGTATGGGAAGCGATCGGAGAAGTAAATCCTTTTGACCAACCGGTTGTGCTTGATGGCCCTACACAAGAGGATACGATTAAAGAAATGGCAGACAGCCTTGCAGAAGAGCTTGCATACTTGCAGGAGGAGCTGCAAGCGTTGGAGGAAGAGGAGGACGGCTATTTCCTGGAATCTTTCTTCAACAAGAATACATCGCTCAAGACAGATGTTTATGTGGACAGCAAGCTGGACATTCGCAAGCAAGTAGTCGAGGCAACCATTACGCTTGGCGATACCGAGCCTGAGACGCAAATGAGCATCGTCATTCGCTCCGAAAGCCAAAAATGGAATGTGAACGAAGCGGTGAAGGCGGAAGCTCCAGTCGTGAGCGAAAATGCCATTAATTTGGATGATATGTACGACCTGAACGGCTATGAAACACTGCAATGGTTTGATAAAAGCTCATATGCTTATGATCTGCTCAAAAATACGTTCCATGTAGGTGTCCAGACGGCTACATTATATACACAGGATTATGGCAATCCGCCGATCATAACCCCTACGAATATTACGCTTGTGCCTTTGCGCGATGTGGCGGAGCAGCTTGGAGCTACGATTTCTTACAACAAGAAGACGAAGCAGCTGACGCTATTTGACAAGGCGACTGATACGACGATTACAGTGAAAAATGGCAGCGATACCGCCATTGTGAATGGCAAGTCGGTGAAATGGTCGTATCCGGCAACTACGGTAAGAGGTGCGGTTTATGTTCCTGCCCGCAACCTTGCAAAGTCGCTTGGCGCATCTTTGAAATGGGAATCTTATTATGATACAGAGAAATATTTAGTCATTGAACGTGAAGTTGGATAAGAAGGAGGAAGGAACAAATGATTAAATTAACGACTGATGCTTCCTTTCGGGAAGCTGTACAGGCCGATGAATTGACGGTTATCGTATTCAAAACAACTTGGTGCAAAGACTGCCATTACATTGAGCCGTTTATGCCGGAGCTTGAACAGCAATATGCGGGCAAAGCTGTTTTTTATGAAATCGACCGCGATGATTTGCCGGATCTGTCCTCCGAGCTGAACATTCTCGGCATTCCAAGCTTCCTTGCTTTTCGCAAAGGCCAGGAAGTTGTGCGGTTCGTCAATAAGCTTCGGAAGTCGCGTGAGGAGATCGAACAGTTTGTCGATCGCGCCTTGCAAGTAAGCGATGCTTTGGCGGAAAACCAATAAGCACAATTTGCAAAGTCCGTGCGGCGCCGTCGCACGGATTTTTTTATGGTCACAGAAGCATCATAATTAGAGCTTTGATGGACAAGTGTCACATTTTCAACATGGCTTTTGGCATATTTTATGGCTATAATGAGTGGTAATTCAAACGAAAAAAGGTGATTGTACGAATGGTTTCAAGCCGTTTTCGCAAATTTTCAGTTGCAACATCTGTAGGCATGCTTATCATACTGCTGAACGGTGCACTGGTGACGAACATGGAGGCTGGCAGAGGCTGTGGAGATGACTGGCCCTTATGCCATGGGAAATTTATACCTGCTTATACATTAGAATCGCTTATCGAATACACGCACAGGCTTACAACGGGTATTGAAGGAATTTTGGTCGTGGGCATGTTTATTGCATCGTTTCTTTTGTTTAAACGCGACAAAATCGCCTTCAAGCAGCCGCTCGTTTTCGCAAGCAGCTCCTTGTTTTTCACCATCCTGCAAGCTTTGATGGGCGCTGCTGCTGTCAAATGGCCGCAATCGCCGTGGGTAATGGCCATTCATTTTGGCATATCGCTTATGGCATTCGCCTCGACGCTGCTGCTCGTCTTTTGGGCATATCGCAATCGTGATGGACAAGCAGTGGAGTTTTCTGTGCCAAGATCGTTTTTTCCACGGCTCTTGGGGCTAGCGGTATACATTTACGTAGTTATTTATTTAGGCGCTTATATTCGTCATACGGATTCCGGTGGCGGCTGTCTGGACTGGCCGCTTTGCAACGGGAAAGTCATTCCTGATTTTGAAGGTGCCGAGACGATCGTATTCATCCATCGGATAGGTGCAGTTATATTGTCTCTTGCAATTGCTGGCGTATTCGTGCACATTCGCAGGAAAAGCGGAGCAAATAAGGGACTTGCACCAATGGCTAAGCTTGCGCTCATTCTCGTGCTGACGCAAGTGTTAAGCGGGGCTCTGCTCACATTGACGATTACAAATTCAAACTGGTTTGTTTTTACAAATTTATTGCATAATCTCATTGTTAGTGCACTATTCGGCGTTATAATGGATATGTTGGTGCGTTCTTGGAGGCTGCGGGAAGGCGCTAGATAGCCAGGGGAAGGGACGGAGGCACACGATGTTGCGATTTCTGTTTGACGAGCCAGAGCGGGCATTAGAGGGACGACACGGTGAGACGGTGCGTTTAATGGAGCAGTTTATATCGCAGCTTCAGGGCAAGGTAGAGGCGGGCAAGGATGTGGATCATAAGCTTCGGACGTATGAGATATGGACGCGCGGTTTGATTTCTTCCTTGAATGAGCTGGAGCAAAGCCATTATGCAACCATTCGCTTCAAGCAGAAAATCAAATCCAGCTCAGTCAGCCAAATGCAATCTGATGAGTACCTTATGTATCAGCGTTATGTTTATTTTGACAAAAATGCTTTCATTCGCGTATTTGCTTTGCTCGATAAAATAGGCATTTTGCTCAACGATTTGCTCGCCATGAAGACAGAGCGGATTAAACCGCATTTTTCCTATTTTACGGTGCTGCGGAATATGCGGGATCGCGGTGTCCATCGGACGCTGACAGGTGGACTTGATGAGGTCAAAGGCTTAACGCAGGAGCCAATGGCCCGCCTGAGGAAACGGCGCAATGCCGAAATCCATTATATGAATTCTGAAATGCTCGATGATCTTGTTCAAAGCCATAAAGGCTATGGACTCGAAGTAAAGCTTGAAAACATCATGGCGCAGTCACAGGACCTGGCGGCTGGAGTAGCAATGGTGACCGACACATTATATCTTACGTTCCAGTACGCTTGCGGTTATATACGAAAAAGATAGTCGATTCGTAATCGCAAGGAGGAAGCACAATTGGAGTTGAACGGGAAAACGGCGCTTGTCACAGGAAGCGCCAAAGGGCTTGGCAAAAGAACCGCATTGCAGCTTGCGCAGCAGGGAAGTCATATCGTCATTAATTATTTTAAGAGCGAACAGGAAGCCCAGCAAACGAAAAAAGAGATCGAACAACTCGGCGTAAGCGCTACCATTGTGCAGGCGGATCTTTCAACGCCGGAAGGCGCGACGAAGCTGGCCGATGAAGCGGCAAGCTGGAGAGGCGGCATTGATATTTTGGTCAACAATGCGGGACCGTTTGTTAGGGAGCGGCGGCTGTTTGCCGATTATGATTTTGCCGCTATATCGGACATGCTTAACAGCAATTTGCTCAGCGTTATGCTGCTCGATCATAAGCTGCTTTCAGGCATGCGCAGCCGTGGCTGGGGAAGGATCATTCATTTCGGCTTTGGACACGCGGGTGAAGCACGGTCATGGCCCCACCGAGCAGTATATGCGGCAGCCAAAACCGGACTCGTCTCCTTTACGAAATCGCTTGCCGTTGAAGAAGCTGCTCATGGCATTACCGTCAACATGATTGGGCCTGGCGATATTCGCGGAGCGAACAAGGAACGGACGATTGCAGAGGTCGAAGGCCAGGAGGATGAGGAATCGCCGCTTGGCAGACCCGGAACAGGGGAAGATGTTGCACGGGTGATCACCTTTCTATGCGAACGGCGGTCGGATTTTTTAACGGGGAATATTATTAATGTGACGGGCGGATTTGATCCGATTCGACCTAATATTAAAGGACTGTGAATAAAATAGATGCAAGTGCTTGCCCGCAGCTGAATAGAACATGAATAGTACATGCAAAGAACGAAAGCCCGGTTGTCCTCTGAGGACACCGGGCTTTCGCTATAGCTTTGCTTTAGTGTACGCTTAGAATACTTGAACGACTTCGACTACGCCCTCAACCTCTTCAAGCAGTGCGCGCTCAATACCAGCTTTCAGCGTGATGGTGGAGCTTGGGCAGCTGCCGCATGCACCCATCAGGCGAAGCTTAATGATGCCGTCCTCAACGTCTACGAGCTCAACGTCTCCTCCATCGCGCTGCAGGAACGGACGCAATTTATCCAGTACGTCCAATACTTCATCGTACATTGTGCTTTGTGCTTGTTCACTCATTGCAATCATCTCCTTTCTGTCTTATTATAGTACAAAGTCGTGCAATTGAAAATGGATACCTACAGCAAGGTAAGGTGTAAAGCTTATGTTTAAGACAATGATTGAATATTGTACAAGCAATGCCCACCATGGAACCGTGGACATTATGCAGAAATTTGAGCAAGAAGATCTCTACGAAATTACAGAATATGGCTGTCTCGGCAACTGCGGCGAATGCTACTTAAAGCCGTTTGCCCTCGTCGAGGGGGAAATTGTCGCCGCCGATACCATTGATGAATTATATGGCAAAATTCATGAAGCTATTATTCGCCAAGAGACCGATCGTGACGCACTAGACAAGCTGCTGGACGATCTTTAACCGAAGTGCCGCTTGGACCGCCATAAAATGCCGCTTTTTACGAGGCGTGGTACACGGCCCATAAGCGGTGTGCCGCCCATAATGCCGAAGCCGCTCTTTTTGCCGAGCGAACCGAGAACGCCCTTGAGCTTGATTTTGCCAAGCCGGGGCGTTTTGTCATGCCAAATGGCCTGCATCACTTCAGCAATTTGTTTGCCTTGCGCGCCAGCCGCCTGTCCGCTTGGGGAGAAGGGCAGTGCAGCACAATCTCCGACAATGAATACGCCGCTGTGGGAAGGAAGCTGATGATGCTCATCAATAATTAGCCGTCCTTGATTATCCTTCGGCAAATCCAGACGCTGTACGATCGGCACCGGCTGTATGCCTGCCGTCCATACCGTTACATCGCTCAGCAGCGGCTTGCTGGAATTATGATCGTGCAGGACGCCCTGCTCAAGCTTGGAAAGGGAAACATTGCCGAGCATTTCCACTTCATGGCCTTTAAACCATTCCGCGACGAACAATTGCAGCTTGCCTGGAAAAGCGGACATGACGCCTGCACCGCGGTCAATAATGCGAATGTTCAAATCGGGACGGCTCTCGCGCAGCTCGGCAGCTACTTCAACGCCGCTGAGTCCGCCGCCTACGATTGACACCTGTCCATAAGGCTTGACGTCATTAAGCTGCTGATACGTTTTGCGTGCCGCAGAAAACGTTTGAATGCTCGTAGAGAACGTCTCTGCTCCTTCAATGCCATGGTATTTGTCCGTACAGCCAAGGCCAATGACGAGCCAATCGTAAGAGATCGGGTCTTGCTGCTCCAGATAGACCAGCTTATTTTCAAGATCAAGATTGTCAACTTCGCCATATACGGTACTGACTCGCGAGTCCACCGGGAACTTGACGCGCAGCTCAAGGTCGGACACGGTACCGGCAGCTAGAGCATAATATTCTGTCTTCAGGCCTTGAAACGGCATGCGGTCAATAAGAACGATAGACACATCCAGTGGAATATGCTTCTCGATCAGTTCTTCAACAATGGCGAGGCCGCCGTAGCCGCCTCCTAAAATAACTAATTTTCTCATTTACGCCTCAACCCCGCATTATTATTAATCTGATCAGTCATGGATGCTGCAAGGGTGTGCATGTAAACCGGAAGCCAGTCCTGCGCTATGCATACACGCCTTAATATATGTGATTGGTCAGATGATTACTCATAAACCTTAACTTCGTTGTAGAAGGTATCGCGTTCAACCGGAACGCGTCCTGCACCTTTAATCAGCCAAATCAAATCCTCACGAGTAATGCCTTCTGGCGTAAGTGCGCCTGCGGCGTGGCTAATGCGCTCCTTCACAATTGTACCGTGAGCATCGGAAGCGCCCATCGTCAGTGCGACTTGCGTCAGCTGTGTGCCAATATTTATAAAATAAGCTTTGATATGCTGGAAGTTATCGAGCATGAGACGGCTAATCGCGATCGTCTTTAAATCCTCGAAAGCGGAGTTGCGGCGTCTAATGCCCGCTTTAGGATTTATCGGCTGCATGGACAAAGGAATGAATACCAAGAAGCCATTTGTTTCATCCTGCAGCTCGCGGATTTGAATCATATGCCTTACGCGGTCCTCTTTGCTCTCAATGGAGCCGTACAGCATCGTTGTATGTGTTTTTAACCCTAGGTTGTGCGCCGTGCGGTGAACATCAAGATACTGCGACACGTCGGCTTTCGTTACGCGCATTTTTTTGCGGTATTGGTCAGATAAAATTTCGGCACCGCCGCCTGTCAGGGATTTCAGTCCTGCATTCATCAATTCCTGCAGCACTTCTTTATACGTCAAGCCGCTAATCCGCGAGAAAAAATCAATTTCCGCCGCTGTATAAGCTTTCAGCGTGACATCTGGATATTTCTTATGCAAAGCTTTTAGAGAATCGACATAATATTGAAAAGGCACATGCTGGTTATGACCGCCAACAATGTGGAATTCGCGTACGCCCGGGTGAATATGCTGCTCGACGTATTCAATCATTTGCTCCCCAGTCAGCGTGTAGGAGCCAGGCTCGCCTTCATCTTTGCGGAAGTTGCAAAATGCGCAATGCGCTTCACATACATTCGTGAAATAAAGGCTCATATTTTCAATAAAATAAACCTTATTGCCATTTTTGCGCAAATTCGCTTCGTTCGCGAGTTGGCCAATCGTCAGCAAATCGTCTGACTCATAGAGAAATACGCCATCCTCCAGCGTCAGCCGTTGCCCATTTCGAACTTTGTCAATAATTTCCTGCATGCGCTTCTGTTCTGTAGGTACCGCGATAAACATATCGGCATCCTCCTTCATTTTTTCCAAGTGGTATTGCTATTAAAAAGACATAAAGGCCGGCGAATGCGATCGTCAGCCACAATCGGGTCAACCTCAGATAAGGACATCACTGTCGGTACTGATTGGGCTAATTGTGAAAAAAATAACTTGCTGATCCGATTTTGTTAAAAATATAAGACTGGTATAAGTGATTCGTTTATGTCAGGCTTATATTTCTACGCGCAACGAAGCTTTACTGGTTAAGTATAGCATCAGTCGTTTACGCTTGAGATGACATTATTATAAACCTCTATTGTTGCAGCGGCAACTATTAAGTCATAGCTTTGCCATATATGAAAGCGGGCAAAGGACTCTTGAGCTGTTTCGTGAAGAGGAGTATACTAGACGTATAAGCATGCATTAGAATCGTATTTTGCAGGGAGGTAATGAATGATGATTACAATCAGTGAATCGGCAACTGATAAAATAAAAGAAATGCTGGAATCGGAGGGAACTCCGGAAATGTTCCTGCGCATCGGTGTGAAGGAAGGCGGCTGCAGCGGCTTTTCCTACAGCATGGGTTTTGATGATGAACAGTCCGCGGACGATCAGGAAATGGATATGACGGGTCTGAGAGTCGTCGTTGACCAAAGCAGCCTGCGCTATCTGAACGGCCTGGAGATCGATTGGAAGGAATCTGCTATGGGCGGAGGGTTTACGATCGAAAATCCGAATGCGAGCGCTACATGCGGCTGTGGAAGCAGCTTCCGCACAGCGACCGACGCGGGCAAGCCTGCTGAAGCTGGCGAGTGCTAAACCATTTTTTAAATCATGAATGAAATAAAGCTTCATTAATAATGAAGTAAGCCATCTTATAGGCGATAAACAGGGAGCAGCTAATCGGCTGCTCTTTTTTATAGAAAATTTCCTTCTCCTTGTGACAATAACTGTATGCGCAGCCGATAACATATATAAGAGGCGAAATAAAACTTTTGTAAGATGGGGACGAGGTTATGGAGCAGGAAAAAACGACGGAAGCGTTAATTCGCAATACGCGAATTGGCAACGTTTATCAGGTGAAGCAGGCCATTCATCAAAGCGAGCTTTCCATTGTCTATAAAGCGCGGCAGACGGAGACGGGCGAGCTGAAGCTCATTAAAGAGTTTTTCCCCCAGCAGCTGGCGAGGCGAAAGGCGGATCATATAACGGTAGGCTGCGGTCCGGCCTTTGCCGAGAAATTTCGCGAGCTGCTTTGCGTCTTTGCGCAGGAAGCGATTATTTTGAAGAAGCTGAGCCATCCGCAAATAGTAGGCTACACGGATTATATAGAAGCAAATGGCACGGCGTATTTAGTTACGGAGTTTTGCCGCGGCCTCACGCTGGAGCATTATTTGCAGCAGGAGGACGTCACCCGAGCGCAGCCAGAGCTGCTGTCGATTGCTGGTGGAGTAGTAGGCGCGCTGAAATATGTGCATGATCAGGGCATCATTCACCGCGATGTAAAGCCGGGCAATATTATGATTGACGAAGGTGGCGGGGTGAAGCTGATTGATTTTGGCTCGGCGATTCCTTATGGGCATCCTGGAAAGCAGCTTATTTTTACTTCAAGCGGCTATTCGCCATTGGAGTTTTATTCGGAAACGTCGCGGCAGGAGCCGGTATCCGATATATATAGTTTAGCGGCTACGCTTTATTATATTTTTGCAGGGAAAGCGCCGCTGGATGTCAGGCAGCGCCTGTTCGAGGATAACCTTGCTGCGGTAAGATCGTATAACCATCGCCGCATTAGCGCTCCCTTCGATAAGCTGATCCACTGGGGACTTGCGATGTCGCCGGAAAAAAGATGCCGCTCTCTCGGCTGGTTCGCCATGGCACTCCGCTGGGAAAGCCTGTTAACAGCTGGCAAGAAGCGGGACAGGCAGCTTTAGCGGGCAAAAATAGCATCGTTTCTTCTATTATAATTAGCAAAGCAGCAGCATGAAAAAGCGTCTACGACAACGAATTGTCTTAGGCGCTTTTTCATTTGGAACTTGTTATATAAGCTTCATTATAAAAATCAATTGGTAAATCCTCATTCTCTAGCTCAATCCGGCCTTGTAAAAATATTCGTATTCGCCTTAATCGGCTTGTAGCGCAGCTCAATCTCCGTAATGCCGTCCTCGAACGTAATATACAGCTTGTCGCCATATTGCAGCGGCTCTTTGCGGTCTTTGCGCAGCGCGGTTTTGCCGCGTACGAGCGTGCAGCGTGACGTATGCTTCACGAACAACGTTCCTTTTTTCCCTGCATAAAAGGTAATTGCTGCTGCTTCAGGCAGCGGCTCATTAATATCAAGCGAATGGAACAGCTGCTGCAGCGTAATGGAATGCTGCGGGAATGAAGTCAACGGCCAATACGTCACCGGAATTTCATTGCCGCTCGCGGTGTTCAGGAAGAAGCCTTCCAGTCTGCCGGCAAAAGGCGGCTTCGGACGCAAGACGAAATAAAGCACCGTTCCAATAATCGCGAGTATCAGCACACTAACTGCAATTTGAAGGTACAGCGTCCAGACGGACGTAACTTCCACTTTAATCGTCCGCGTCAGCGTTCCGCCTTCCGTATCTGCCGCTTCAATAACCAAGTCGGACGTTCCGGTTTTGAGCGGCTCCAGCTGCAAAATGCCATCGGCTGTAATAGCAGCATCATAGCGGTTAGAAGCAGCAGTAGACGCAAGCTTGAAGGTTAAGGGATCATTGTTCGGATCCGTGAACAATGTGCTTAGCGCAATGTCAGAGCCGCCATCTTCCTTGCTGAGCTTGATGCGGCCATCGCCTGCTTCCACAGGAGGCAAATTAGTAACGGTTAACGGACCGCCCGGCATAACGCGGTAAAAATCCGGCCCTTCCATTCGCACGCGCCAGCTGTAATTGCCCGAGATCGGAAAGCTATAGCCAGCCTCCAGCTTATCCTCTGTCAAAGTCATCGGAATTTCCTCTGATTTTTTCGTATCTTTGTTAGTAATCGTAAGCACCGCTTTGACCGTTGCATAAAAATCGGCATCTGCCAGCGGCGAGCCGTCTGGATGGAATAGCTGTGTTTCGAACGGTGTAGGCTGGCCCTTCACAATATCTTTATCAGAAGACAGCTTTGCCTCACCATTCAGCTCATAGTTGGCCAAAACATAAATTTTAACCAAGTCGCCCGAGACTCCGCGGAATTTCAAGTTAAAGGTGCCTTTGAGCGGCGACGTAATTTTCAAAATCGTATATTTGCTCGAATTGTACATCCGAATATTGCTCGATTGATAAAAGAGCTGCGTCTCATTAATCGGTTTCTCCGAAATGAGAATAATGTTGGCCTCGCTCATGCTCCCGTTCGCTATCGTGACCGGAACCTCCTGCAAGCTGCCTTTCGCTGTTAGAGCGGCAACGGGGAGCAAAATCGACTGCACCTGATCGGCATAAATTTGGTTGAAAATTTCCGGCAAATCCTCGGCGCTGCTCGTCATAAACGATTTGCCGCCCGTTTCTTTCGCAATGCGGGCAAGCTCCGCTTTATTGACCGTGCCGTCATGATTAAGCCCAATCGTATAAATCGGGAAGCCATTTTTTTTCGCAAGATTGATTGCTGCGGTTACATCCTCCCCTGAATCCTGCACCGTGCGATTGCTGGAGTAGATGCCAAGATCTGTAGCCCCGTCTGACAAAAGCACAACATAGGCTTGGCTGTCTTCCTTGCGCTGCTCGGCGAGCATATTCGTCCCCTTGAGCAGGCCAAGTCCGATATCGGTATAGCCTTTGCGCTTCAGCGACTCGATCGAGCTTTTCAAACGGGTGCGCTTCTCCTTGACCGACATATCCGTCAGCGGCTGGCTGTCCACAATCGAATGGTTGTAGGCGACGTATCCGATGCGTGTACGCTCGGCCTCGCTCATATCCATCAGCATATGGATAACTTCCGCAGACGTATTGCCAGGATCGGTTTCCGTCATCGAGTAGCTTGTATCAAGAACAAACATCGCATCAAATTGGTTGGCAGGTGGAGCAGCTTCCGCGGCGGCGGAAGGTGGGAGGGAAACAGAGAGACTTAGCAATAAGCTGCCTATGCATAAAAATAACAAAGAACGTATAAATGGTTTTTTTATCATAATTGTATGTATAATCCCTTTCTTTCTAGTTATTTATGGGTTGAATAATTGATCGAATATGGAAGAACAGGGCGGCGCGGAGGCGCTTATAGGGCGGGCGGCTTATGGGAAAAACGAAGTGATTTACATTGTTTGGGCATTACCCTAAGAATGTTATCGGAATCCATCTAAAAATTAGTAATAGATTTCGAAAAATAGAGACTTTAGTTCTATTTATTATTGTAAATAAGTATAAAAGTCCTAAATTGTATTTATTGACAAACAAGGATTGGAGTGTTTAGTATTATTGGTGTAAAGTCTAACTTTGTAATAATTTGTATGAAGATCGAGCCTATTGCAGGAAGGAGGGGCGCTATTTTTGCTGAAAAAGGTAGAATCTTCACCGATTTTGCTAGAAATACAAGCATTTGCTTGTTTCAGCCTAAACTTAAGCGCCATGCCTAATGGACATTATTAATCAGACGAACCGAACTATTCTTTTTGAGGAAATTAATCCCGAAAAACTGGACTTGATAACGCTGGTAGGCGACGTGAAAGGCATTGATAGCCTAAGCGACGACAAGGTAAGGGAACTGAATACGAACCTGCTCGTTCGCAGCTTCGATGAGTTTCTGGACAAGTTCTCGCCTAGCGTCTATTCCTTTTTCAACGCAGCGAACCAGAAGGTCGTTTATTCCTTGAAGAAGCCGGAGGGGCTTGCCGAGGATCAAATTTCAGAAATCAAGATCGACCAGCACAACGATTTTCTGAAAATGCTGTTTACGCTCATTGATGCGAAGCGCAGCCAAGGCATCTCCAACGTAGATTTCAAATTCGAGCATTTGCTCGACATGATTTCCCCGAAGAAGGTAATGGACGATATTCGCCAAGTGCGTAAAGAAATCCATTACTTGTACAGCCAGTACGAGAAGCTCGACGATGGCGATCCGAAGCAGCTGGATATGGGCGACAAGCTCAATGTGCTCTTCGAGGAAGCAAGCAAGAACTATAACAATGTTATGGCGATGCTTCCACTCGCAATCGAGGATATTAAGACGCGGCTGCTCCTTGGCGGCTCGCAGGAAGAAAATGCAAGCGAAGCGGTGCAAATCGGTTTGCTTACGATCGGCGAAAGCGGCGAGCTGAAGATCATTGAAGCACCGAAAAGCGACAGCCAGGAGCTGATGCTGCTTGATGAGAGCAGCGGCAGCGCACTCTCCGAAGTGTTCGCGGATGATTACGGTTCGGTGACGGATTCGCCGTCGGCCTATGTAAAGGATTTGGTTGTGCGTACGTTCTCGCCGCTGCCAGCTGTTCAAGCAGATGTGGATACAGCGACAGAAGTGAGAAACTACAACACGTACCTGGAATTTTACAAAACGGCGAAGGATGATTTCGTCAAAACGGTTAAGCCGCTTGTGGAGAAAATTTTGGGCGTGAAAATGTTTTTCGACCAATACACAAGCAAAAACAAAGGTATGGCGCCGTCCCTGCTTATTACGAACAATAAGCTCGACATGACGGTGAAAAGCAGCAGCATTACAAGGCTGGAAACGTACCTGAACACCGTGAATGCGAAAAATGATTTTTCCGATACGATTTGGTTCGGCATCGTGCCTTCCGTCGAGCTGGAAACAGCCGGAAAAGTAAAAGTATCGCGTGAGCGCTTCAAAGGCAACGAGCAAGTAGTGAAGCAGGACGGCAACAGCATGGAGTCGTTATCTTCCTTGCTTCAAGTGTTGGGTGAATATAAAATTCAAGTCTTTTTCAGCTTTGAGACAGGCGAAGAGACGACCTTCAGCAACATTGCCACTGCGGGCATCGACAAGTATTTGGACAAATGCAGCGTGCTGACCCGCAAATCCTACAGCGAATTCGCTATTCCTACCGTACCGAACTTCACCATTATTCCGAAGGACAAGTCAGGCGTTGTCATTGACAGCCGCATGCTGCAAACCGAATATGGCGTCCAACTGTCGCAGGAGAAGGAAGACATTTTGCGCCTGTGGATTGAGGGCGTTTATGTAGGCGCAGCTTATGTTGCCGCCGGCCTTGTTTCCGCTTATCAGTGTCCGGAATATTTGCGCGACCAATACAAAACGGTCAGCCGCGAATATCCAGGCGTCCGCTTCGACATTGAAGCAGGCGACAATGCGCTTCGCGTTCCGACGACGATGGCGAAGGAAATTTCCGGCTTCACCAACAATATCAAGGATGCGATTAATCGCAAAAACTTCGGCTTTATTTTCTCCTCGGAGAACGCGCAGCTGCAAGCGAAGGACATCAGACGCATTACGGTATACAAAGCGAGAAGCCTTGCCACCTCGGAGGACGGATTCGACTCCATCTATAAGACGCTTGTCAGTACTTATGTTGAGCGTATTCTCCGCTTCCAGACGGGCGACTTCAAGCATGAAAATATCGTGAAGTTCTTCAGCAACAATCCAAGCAGCCAAAAAAGCAAATGGCTTGGTTCGCGCGGCTATACGAACTCGATTATTCACGATGGCGATGATATGAGCTTCATCATTGATGAGAAGAGCAATCTTTGCCACATTGATCTTGTGTTCAACGGCAATGTGAAGAACCTTGAAGTGATGATTACAAAAGGAACAACGCCAGTTAAGGCGTAACGATTCCGCTTAAAGCAAGTCCCCAATCGGGTGTTAAAGGAGAACGCCTTCGGGCGCTCCCCTTTCAACATATATAGAACTCGTCAGGCGCTAGCACCTGCGGGTACACCATTTCAAGGAGGAATTTTAATATGGGATTTAAGTTGACGATTGAAGGCGCAGAAAAAATCGAGCTGGGCTTGGACAACATCCAAACCGTAAAGTATGACACAGATACACCGGATGATTCCAATGCACGCTCCACTGATGTAGGCGCAACGCTTCGCATCAGCGGCAAAATCATTACAGCAACAGACGGCGACGCTTTTGACGACACGCTCAAACTTGCTAACTGGTCGCTTGTTCCTGCTGAAAAAGCAGACAGCTACCGTAAAGTAACACTGGAAGTTATTTCTGCTGACCAAGTGGTTCGCAAAATCCACTTCCCGAACGCATTCGTTGTTGATTACACAGAAAGATTTGGCGACACAGAAGGTGTCGGCACTTTCGAACTGTACATCAAGCAAAAGAAAGACAAAACCGAATTTACAGCTATCGACGGCGGTTACCCGCTATAAGGCCTGAATTCGGCAGTGCCCGCTCGCGGGACCCGTTTCCTATAGAGCAGGCTAGCAAATTCAAGAGGCATATATGCCTCTTGAATTTGATTAAAGGGGTATTTCCCATATTTTGAAAAGTGATGAGGGAGCCGAATGAACAACTATTATGACGTTTTAGGCGTCCCGAAAGAGGCAGACGCAGCAGCGATCAAGCAGGCTTATCGCAAGCTCGCCAAGCGCTATCATCCTGATACGAATGGCGGCAGCTTGGATGCGGAGCGCAAATTCAAAGAAATTCAGAAAGCCTACGAAACACTGGGTGATCCGGATAAACGGAGCAGCTACGATGAGTCGCTTTCCGGCAGAGGGCATGCAGGCGGAGCGAAAGGCAATGCTGCGGGCATGGGCACGAATGCTGGAAGGAAATCGGCTGGCGGAGCAGCAGGCATGGCAGGTATGGCAGGCGTGGGCGGCGATGGAACACCGCTGTCGAAGCAATTCGAGCAGTTTTTCGGCTTTAAGCCGCAGGGCAAGGAAGGCATGACGGAGAAGCCTGGCGGCAAACCAAGCAATCCGCTGGATACGACGGATTTATTCAATCGCTTTTTCGGCAAAAAATAAAGCGGTGCCAAGTGTTCAAGGAAGCGGGAGAACGGAGGAATGACGGTGAAGGCGACGGCTGTTTCAGGTCGTAACCCGAGCGGCAGATCGGCAGGCATTATAGCCCTGGATATCATTATCGCCATTCTGGCTATTGAAGCTTTATATTATGCCTTCTTCATCAATGAAGACAAAATGCTGCAAGGGGCAACCGGCGTAATCGCAGGAATTTTAATCGTTATATGGCTGGCGTTCAAATGGAGGCCGCAATGGAAAAGTGCAAGCAAAGCAGCAGTGATTACCCGGCTCGTCATGATAGACGAGGAGGGCGAGCGTTTGAAGGAATGGTACATAGATGGAGAAACCTCGCTATTAATCGGCAAAAGCTCAAGCCGTAGCGATGTGGATGTAGACCTCTCTGATGCCGAATATGCGTCGATTATCAGCCTGCAGCATGCGGTGCTGAACCACTCTAAAGGCATTTGGTATTTGGAGGATTTGGATTCGACAAACGGCGTGGGATTGCGCAAGTACAACAATAGCGTCATTACGAGAATTGACAATGAACAATCATACCGCATAGATAGCGGCGATCTGATTGTCATTGCGAATACGAGGCTGCTCGTTAAATAACGAGAGGCAGCTGTACATAACGAAGAACATACCGCGAGACGCGCGTGCAAGCAGCTGTGGAAGCAGTGGCAGCGGCGTGCGTTTACGATTAAATAGACGGGGGAAGAGCTTAGATGAGTTTGACAAGATGCCCGAACGGCCACATGTTCAGCACCAGAAAGCATGGCAATTTATGCCCTTATTGCAGTATTAGCGTCGAGCCTGCGGCAGCCAAGGGTGGCGACCGCAAAGCGGCACAGCAGCCGGAGACGGATGATAAGACGATGCCTTATTTGGGCGAGACGAAGGGAATTCATCCAGTAACGGGCTGGCTTGTCTGCATCGAAGGTCCGCAGCTTGGCCAAGATTACCGCATTATGGCGGAGAAAAATTTTATCGGCCGCTCGGAAGAGATGCATATTCGCATTATTGGGGATAACACCGTCTCCCGCCGCAATCATGCCGTTATCGTCTACGACCCGAAAAAACGCAATTTTTATTTGCTTCCGGGCGATGCTTCCGGTCTTGCCTACCACAACAATGAAGCGGTTTATTCCCCTGTCGAGCTGACCTCCTACGATGTCATCCAGCTTGGCCATAGCAAATTTATTTTCATTCCGCTGTGCGGCGCCCATTTTGAATGGGAAGACAGTTCAGGTTAAGCCGATGATTATGATGAGGCTGATGGATATTCCTCCGGTCATTATATTGCTGGCTTTTCTGGCTGTTATAGCAGCGCTGCTGCTCATTCGGCGGCGCCTGCTTGTAAACAGCCCGGCGGAAGCGGAGCCCGCGCATTCCGTACAGGAGCTGCCAATTGGCAACGGCCAGACGATTGGCGCAAGAAATGAACAGGATGATTATTTTGCCAGTGCCGAGACGCCGCAAGGGGTTGTAGCGGTGTTGGCCGATGGGATAAGCGGCCTTTCCAACGGCCGGATGGCAAGTACGGTGGCGGTCACAACTTTTATGCGGCAATTTATGAATGTCTCCGCTGAGAAGGAGATCGTCCCTTTTATTTCCAAGGCAGCTAAGCTTGCCAATAGTGAGATTTTGCGGCAGCTGGGCGGTGCAAGCGGCGGGACGACTCTTGTCGTTGCGGTAATGCGCGGCCTGAAGCTGTATTGGGGCGCAGTGGGCGACAGCATTTTGCTCATCTACCGAAATGGCGACTTCATCCCGGTTAACCAGAAGCATACGTATGCAACGCTGCTGGAGGAACGTTATTTGTCCGGCGAGATTTCCAAGGAAGAAGCACTGGCGAATCCTCAGCGCAAGCAGCTCATTAACTATTTAGGCTATGAGGGCTATCAGGAGATGGAAATCGGCGAGAAGCCTTTCGAGCTGCGGCAGGGCGATAAAGTGCTGCTGTGCAGCGACGGTCTATACAATACCTTGTCGGAGGTGGAAATGGAGGAGGCGCTGAAAAAAAGCCAGAGCCCCCATGAAGCAGCCGAATACATGATTGAAGCGATCGAGAAAAAACGTTTGGTCAATCAGGATAATGCCACCGTCATTGTGCTGGAGGTCTGGTGATCGGCGGCAAGCGACAAGGATGCGGAGGTACAGATGAGAAAGGAAAACAGCAGCTTCAAAACGGATTTCCTGTCGGAGGCAGGGACGTTTATGGAAAATCGGGATTATTTTGCTTACGTCGAGCTGGATGACAGAGCCTGCTGGATTGTCGCGGATGGCTGCGATAACGATGTCGAGGTCCGCAGCGCCGAAATGGCAGTGCAATGCCTGCTTGAAAATTTCACGCATAGGCCGACAATGTCAAAGCGCAAGCTGGAGTCTTATTTGCAGGAAGCGCAGGATTGGCTTCGCCTCGAAAGCCGGCGCGTACGGCTGAAGGTGAGCTTAATTATGGTCGTTACGGATTATACCCGCATCGTATGGGCGGTAGCGGGCAATGCGCGGCTTTATCATTTTCGCGGGGGACGGCTGCTTGGGCAAAGCAAGGATTTGTCTTTAGCACAGGCGATGGCCGATCGCGAAAGCATTTCCGCCTATAAGGTGGATCGTCACGAGGAGCGCCACAATTTGCTGCAATACGTCGGCAAGCCGGAGGGCTTAGAGCCGTTTATTTCGAAAAAGACGGCGCTAAATGACGGCGATGTGCTGCTGCTCGTTACGCCCGGCATGTGGGAAAGCGTGGACGTTCCTGAAATGCTGGATTCGCTGGAGGATACCGAGGACCCGACCGCGCTCGTCGATACGCTTGAGGAAGTGCTGCTCAGCAAGCAGCAGCCAGTCATTGGCAATTATACGGCGGCCGCTGTCTACGTAGATAAAGTGTACAAGGAAGACAAGAAAAAATGGAGCAAATGGGTGAAGCGGATTGCGCTGGTGATGATTCCGGTCATCATTGCGGCCGGCTTCGCTATTTATTATAAAAGCCGGACTGCGGCGCGGATGGCGGAAAGCCTTGCCAATATGCTGGAATATGAGCAGACGGGCGACACCTACGTCGAGGAGCGCAATTATGCGCAGGCGCTGAAATCGTACAGCGAAGCCCGTGCCGAAGCGAAGAAGCTTAAGGATAAAGTACATATCGCCTTGTATGGCGTGAAATACAAGAAGGTCGATCTAATCGTCGCCGGAGACGGGTTTCTGAAGGAGGGCGATTACGAGAAGGCGCTGACGCAATACAAGAAGGCGAAGGAAGAGACGAAAAACGACGGGCTCTATGACCAGCAGGAGCTGGATCAGAAAATAAGCCAGATCGATGAATATGTCCGCATCGCCGCGATTGTGCAGGAGGCGGATTTGAAGGCCGAGGGGCAGGATTATTCGGCAGCGGTGCTGCTCTACAAGCAGGCGCGCAAGGCTGCGCTTAATGTGGGGTTTGTGGAAGGCGAGAAGGAAATCAAGACGAAGCTGGATGAAGCCGAGGCGAAAATTGCCGAGCTTGTGAAGGAGCAGAAGCTGCTGAAGGCCGAGAATTTGGAGAAGCGCGGCGACCGCAGCTTTGCCGCTGGCAATTATGAGGCGGCGATTGACGCTTATACGCAGGCACAGGCGATTTATCAGGAAATCGCGGTGCTGGAGCCGGTGCTCAAGCTGGAGCGCAGCATCGGCAAGGCGGAGGATAAGCTGAACCCGATGCCTAGCCCGGCAGCGGGCGGCGATGCCGGCACGGGGGATGGTGGCGGAGCGGGCAGTGCCGGAACGGGAAGCGGCAGCGAAGTGAATAGTGACGCTGGCGGAAGCAGCTCGGGCAGCGGCAATGCGAGCAGCAGCGCGGGCAACAATAGCGGAGCAAGCGGCAGCGGCGCAGATGCTAGCGGTGCAGGCGGCACCGCGAATAGCACTGCCGATGCGGGTTCGTCAGCCGGAAGCGGAGCGGGAACGAGCGGCGGTACGGTGGCAACTACCCCGGCGGCAACGCCAACGCCTACTTCGGTGCCGTCAGATCTGGAAGCAACGGAGCAGGCGAATACAACGGGCTAGCTGCAATAGCTAAGCCAAAGCAAAGCACAGCAGCCAGCAGGGAGGGAGAACGGAATGAAGGATATCATACAGGATCGGCTTAGCCGGATGGAGGATTTGGAGCAGCGAAAAATATTAAAGCAGCTCATGACCAGCATGTTCAACGGGGTCGTCGATTATCAGGAGAAGATGAACCGCGAGCTGGAGCAGCGCATCTTCGGAGAGCTGGGAGCCGGTGACGACAAAAATGATATTTTCGTCACCGTCTGCGCGCGGGAGGATATCGATCCGATCCATGATTTTTTGTATCCGATGCTGCCGGGAGACGCCAAACAGCCGGAAATTCCGCTGCATGACATTATTGCAGGCCTAAGCCGCAAGCAGGAGTGCAAGCTGCTGACAGTGTTTATGGAATGCAGCTATCCCGAGCTGAATGAGCTGCTGGCACGGCGCCGTATTTTTCAAGGGAAGATGGAAACGAATCGGGGGAGCTATGCAATAAGCGCCCGCGTGGAGCGGAGCCAGACGTATACGGGCGAGATCGAGCGGCTGTATGATGTTTTTCAAAAAAATGGCATAGCGTGGAAGACACTAAATCATCCTTACGCCTATAAGTTTATTGATCTCGTGCTGACCGGAAGCGACCGCATTCCGGAGGAAGACGAGGAGATTGTAGAAATTAGCGTCGATCTGGAGCAGTATGAGCGCTTTAAAAAACCGGATATTGTGCCGCTATGGAACATTGAGCGTCTGGAAATTCGCAACAGCGGCTTTCCGGTTCCGGCTGCGGACCGCATCAATTACGAGCATGTGCTGTCCTTGCACAAGACTGGAGCGGGTCACGGCTACCTGGTAGACGCCGATGAGCAGGATGTCCGCTACATCAAGCGTTCCGCCGAGGATTTGACGGTCGTCAGCCCGAAGGAGGCATCCGGCGTATGGAGTGTCTGGAAGCTGACCCAGCCTATTATGTCGCAGGTTGGCAAGCTTGATTATCCACTGTTCTCCAACCGCAAGCGTGAAGGCTTTATTGGAAAATATGCCCGCCAGCAGTCGGTGGCGGTGCGCGCAGTCAGCGAGCTGATGCGTCTCGTGCATTCCTTCGAGGCCGCGGATGCACTGGAGCTGGCAAGCGCCGAGGTAGATGGCAAGCCGCTCGGCCGCAGCGGGCAGACGTATGGGATGAATCCTTTCATCAGCGATAATATTCGCTCGGAATCGGGCAAGAAGCGGCTGAAGCTGACCTTTCGGGGGCGCGGGGCGACGCAGGCTGGAGCTGATTTTGTGCTGAATGATGTGATGAGTTTTATGGTATCTGAAATTCAAATGCATTTTCCGGAATACAGCTGTGAAGGAGAATGGGCTTGAACTACGTATGGGATTTAGTCATCAAAACCGAGCAGAAGGGGCTTGAGCGGAAAGGGCTTTATTTTACGCCGGCCAAAGTGTATTCGCCTTATATGGAGCTGAGCTTGCCCGATCTGAATGCGACGCTTGTGGATCGGGACATTGAGGTTAATGCGGATTACCGTTTTACCGATATTTTTGATGGCATGTTTGATTTGGATTACGAGGAATGCGCAGAGCTGAGAGTGGCGCTGTTCGATATTATGATGCATTTTCTCGCTGATGTGGATTTATCGCAGGGGATGAACCTGAGGGAATATTATATCCGCTTTATTTTGCGGGATATTGAGGACGGCCTGTTCGGCGACGAGGTGAAGCATGGGCTGACGCTGTTCACCCGCGACGAGCGGGAGGTTATTGCGGCGAATTTGCTGCGGCTATATGAGACAGGCGAGGCGGTTTATCTATTGAAGGATACGATGCGCAAGCTGTTCAAGCGCTCGACGATATATGTGAATTGCGAGGAGAAGGACGAGCTGGTGTTTTACGTCGGGCAGAAGCGGACGGAGGCAGTCGAGGCGCGAATTGAGCTGGTGCGGCGGCTATTTCTGCCTGTACGGTTTGTGACCGAAATTTATTGGGAATATCATTTTGGCCTGCTTGATGTGGAAGAGACGATGCAAATCGACCGCATTGCGCTCTATTAGAGACGAAGGAGGAGGGCTGTCATTATGCGCAGCTATACCTATAAATTAACGAAGCCCGGTGCTGAAAATAACGCAGGAGCACGGCCCCACGACGAAGCGGCGGCGACCCGCGAAGCGGAGCAGTCCCGGGGCAGCTACGATGAAGGAGCCGCAATGGCTGGCGGGGACAAAAGTGTTGGAGGCCCGAAAGGCTACGGGCAAGGGAAAGTGCAAGGGCAAGGCCCAGCCCAAGGCGATCAAGGCGGGTATGGCCAAGGCGCGGGAAACAACGATGGTTATGGTCAAAGCCAAAATCAAGGTTATCCGGATGGAAACGGGCAAGGTGCTGGCAATCGTGGTGGAAACAGTGGATACGGCGGAAACGCTGGGTACGGTGGAAACGGGCAAAATCAAGGTCAAGGCGGCCGCGGCGGGAACCCCGATCGCTATATGGATGAAGCGGCGGCAGGCGGAAATGGCTATGGCCGTGGAGCGGCAGATGGCGGCCGCGATCTAGGCGGTGCAGGCAATAGCCGTGGGCAAGCAGGCGGTTATGGAAATGGCGGCTTGGATGATGGCGGCTATGGCAATGCCAATGGCAGTGCGAACGGAAATGGCAACGGGAATGTTAACGGTAACGGAAGGGCGGCTGGCAATGGTCCGGCGGCAAAGCTCGGCGGCAGCTACTTGGATAAAGAGGATGCAGCTAACACTGCTAATGGGAGCGGAAATGGGAGTAGTAATGCCCGTTATTCGAGTAACGGCGCAGGCGGCAGAGACGATATGCGGGGACCTTCGGGAGCATCGCGCCAGCCATCCGGCATGAGAACGCATTATACGCCGCCAGGAGCAAAAGGTCTCGGCCCGCAAGCTGGGCAAAATGCCCGTGGTGCAGCGGCAAGACGCTATTCGCTTGCTGAGCTTGAGCAAATGACGACGCATCAACTGCGCAGCATTTGTCATCAGGAGCGCATCGTCAAAGGTGTTGTTGAGGCGCAGAGCCGCGAGGAGCTCGTTCGCATTGTGCTGAAATATCGCGGTGCAGATGAAAGCCTGTTTATTGATGAATATGAGGAGCAGGGCTTTGAGAGGCTGGAATATGCTTTGCAGCATTATTTAAATACGCCGCTGCGCGATGCGGCAAGCATCCACATTCCGGCGAAAATTACGATCTACAACGGCCTGCCGCTGGGTCGGCGGGATGGCTATCAGGTGCGTGCGCCTCATGTGCCGAGCGTTTGCGAATCGAATGTGCTTATTGTGAATGAGCAGGAGGAAGTGTGCGGGATTTTGCGTCTGGTAAAAGATGGATTAGAGCCAGGCGTCTTTATGCTGTGTGCAGATAAAAATACGGTGTATCGCCGGACGGCGAACCGCAACTACAGCCTGCTGCTGTTCCGCAAGCAGGATTCGGAATATTTATACAAAGCCTATTACAGCAATCGGCTGATGCCGCCTGCTAATTTGCATTACTGGCGCATGCCGGTGTCCGAGCTGGACATTCGCGAGGTAGAGCAGACGCAGGCAGTGCTCGCGATTGACTTCGGCACGTCGAATACGACGGCTGGCGCTTTTCTCGATTATGGCTTTATTGCCGAGCCGAGCAGCCATGATATTTTGAACGGCAAGCTGCGGCTTGGATCGATTAACTATGTATCCTTTGCCAAAACGGCGGAAGGTGACGCGGCTGGCGGGGACTTCCTCCATTCTGGCGGCAGTGGAATGGGCGTTGCGTCCACGGCTGGCTGGATTGAAATGCTGCCGACGGCGATTGGCGTAGCCGATTGTGCGGATTTAGGCGATATCAAATACACCTATGGGTATGAGGCGATGCGCCAGCTCAAGCATAACGCACATGCGGGAAAAACGAGCGTTTTTCTCGGGATGAAGCGTTGGGTGAATGGGATCGGCAAAATGGAGGAAGTAAGCGATGCAAGCGGCAATACCGCCGTGCTGAGACGGAGCGAGCTCATACGCGCATATTTGCTGCATGTCATTCAAACGGCAGAGCATCAGTTCAAATGCCGCTTCAAGCATTTGCATTTTACAAGCCCGGTGAAGCTGAAAGAGCCGTTTATGGCGATGTTCAAGGAAGTGCTGCAAGATGACTACGTCATTGAAACGGAGCATGCGCTCGATGAGGGCATGGCCGTGCTGTACAACACGATAGCTGACCAAATCGAGCAGGATCGCTACATGGAGGGCGAGACGTTCGAAGCGCTGGTTATCGATTGCGGCGGGGGAACGACCGACCTGTCCTCCTGCCGCTTCCGCATTGAGGAAGGACGAATCTCGTATAACATCGACATTCGCACCGCCTACGAGAATGGCGACACGAATTTTGGCGGCAATAATCTCACGTACCGGGTGATGCAATATATCAAAATCGTTTTTGCCGATTATTATGCCCGCGGCCGCGTCTTGACGGATCTCGATGAGCTGATCGGCATACCCGGCGCGGATTTATTCCGCCATGTGGATGAATATGGCGTTGCGGCGGTATATGAGCCGCTGGAGCAGCGGTATCGGGAAGCGGAGCGGGTGCTGCCGACGCGCTTCAAGCAGTATGAGAACCGGACGCGTGACGATTATTGGCGCGTGCGGCGCAATTTTTATTTTTTATGGGAGCTGGCAGAGGAGCTTAAGGTTGCGTTCTTCCGGCGGACGAGCACGTTCCGCAGAAAGTTTGACATTGCGGAGCAGACGCCGCGTTCGGGGCGAATGGATCGCGCGGACAATGACCTCGAAGTGATGCCGATTGCTGGCTGGTGCTTGTCGCTGAATGAAGGCGGCAGGTTCACCGATCGCCATGACAGCCCGGACGCGGTGTTCACGGTCAATGAAATGTCTAAGCTGCTGAGGGCAGATATTTACAATATTGTACGGGCGTTTTTGGAGGATTTTTATGAGGATGGGCGTTTGCAGCAGTACGCGATGATCAAGCTGACCGGGCAATCGTGCCGGATCGAGGCGTTCCGCGAGGCGCTGAAGGAATTTGTGCCGGGGCGCAGCATTGAGTTTGGGCTGAAAGCCGATGAGGCGGGCAAGGTGCCGGAGCTGAAGCTGGCATGCCTGCGCGGGGCAATTCGGTATTTGACGGCGCGCAAGCTGGGCCAAATTCAGACGACGGTGACGCGGAGCGCGCCAGTCGTGCCGTATACAGTGACGGCCTATACGCATCAAGGCGGCGAAAAAGTGCTCATCAGCAGCATGGAGCAGCTTAGCCGGATGCGGGGCGCGGTGTCGCGGCCGATGCATGTATCGGAGGTCGCTTTTTATCTCAAGAGCGGGGACGACAAGCTGCAGCGCAAATACGTGTATGATAACAGCCGCAGCGTTTACAATGCCGCGTTATATGAAGAAATCGCCGCCTTGTACGGCGAACAGATTCCACAGGAGGAAACGGATTTAATCGTGAATGGAGAAGTGAAATTTTTCGTTGTGACGGGCGAAAATCAATGGGGCTTCCACATCGTTCCGGTCGCACGGACGCAGGAGCAGCTCTTGCTGGGCGAGAAGCGGCTGTTCACATTCGAGGATGATCTGTCGGAGCTGGATTTCTTTGACGGGCTGAAATAGATAGAGAAATAGATAAATAGAGAAGTGCCAGGAGATTAGAAGGGTGAAATAGACAGAAAGGAAGTGAGCGGGCATGTTTGCAGACCGCTATCCCAGCTTTCAGAAGGGCCGAATTCTAAAGACGGAGATGCTCAGTAATTTGCGGGATTACCCGCGGCATATGTTCGACATCCAGTACAGCAGCTATTCGGATGGCATTATTTGCGGGGCCGAGGTGCTGGTGGGCGAGGAAACGCTGACGATCAAGCGCGGCATAGTCAAGCATGACGGTCGGTTGTTCAGTCTGGAGCAGGATTATGAGCTGCCTTATTCGGCATCGGGAAATGAGACGCTGATTAAAATCCGTTTCCCATCGGAGCCGAGTGTACGCAGTGATATTACGAGCTATGAGACGGAAATCGTGCTGGAGCCTGCTGGCCAGCTGCGCGGGAACGAGCTTGAGCTGGGACGTTACAAGCTCAAGCCGGGCGCAAGGCTGCGCCAAAGCTATGAGGGGTTCCATGATTTGATCACCGAATACAACACGGTGCAGCTCATTCATGTGGAGCATGCCGCTTACGGGCGCAGCACGATGGACCCGATCGTCATGCGCCTGTACGGGGAAGAGCTGCTGATGCGCGGCTGCTCTGATCCGCATGATATCTCGTTTGCGATGCTGTGCCTGAATGAAGGAACAGTGGCGATGCCCGTCATTGAGCATTATGTAGCCGCAAGGCTGGGGCTGGAGCGCCGAGGCGTGCAGCGGGGCTTTCATATGGGAGCGAAGGGCGGTTCGGGTGCTGGTGCTCATTCAGCGGCTGGCCGCGAACGGATGAGCGATACGGGGAAATTCGATGACCCGCCTCCAGTAGACCGTGACCAGCTGTATGGCCATTTGCGCCGAATACTCGGCAACGTGCATCGCGGCGGAGCGGCGAAAGGCGATCTTCGCTCAGGCGGCATGCGGCGGATGCTGGTGGATTAAGGGAGTTCAAATACAGGAGAGATCAGACACAGGAGGCCATATTTTGGTTTATGCAGGTTTTTGGAAAAGGTTGTTCGCGTACATTATCGACGACATTATTTTATATTTGTTCACCTACATCGGCTTATTAATAATCATGCTACTATTCAGCATGCCGATAGCGGCACTTCAATCAGATTCTTTGTATAGTCAATCGTTCGATGGCTTATTTTCATTGATAGTGCCGAGTATGTTCCTGTTCTACCTTGTGTTGAGATGGCTCTATTTCACCTTGATGGAAATGTCGCCTGCTCAAGGGACGCTGGGCAAAATGACCCTTGGCATCATTGTAACCGATGAGCGATTTGAACGCGTAACGTTTGGCCGTGCGACGGGAAGATTTTTTGGAAGAATCTTATCTGGACTGATTTTGTATGTCGGTTTTCTTATTATTCCGTTTACAAGCAAAAAGCAGGGGCTTCACGACAAAATGGCAGGCACCTATGTGGTGGACAAGAAGGTGCTGCTGCTGGCCAAGCAGCTTGGATTGGATGTGCATCAGCCGCCGTTTGTGCAGTATCCGACGTATACCCCTATGCATCAGCCAGTTCAACCGCCGTTGGCGCCGTTTGGGAAAGAATGAGCGAGCGAGCGAGCGCTCGTAACAGGCTCCCTCTTTTAACAAAATAGTAGATTAGAGACTTAGAAGCAGGTTAGTCCAAGAATAGGCTAGATGACTTGAAGGAGGACGACAAGTTGGAACATGCTGATGAGAAAATACTGAAATTGCTGCAAGAGATGGAGACATTGGAGCACCCCAAAACGATTCATGCTGAGAGCATTCGGATCGGGGTGGAAAACTATGTGTTTGAACCGGTTTTCTTTTTCGATGAGCGTTTATCAGTGCATCTGCCAAGCCAGTTTACGGATATGGATGAGCAATCGCGGAAAGCCAAATATCCGTATGAGGAGCGTCCTGAGATCATTAAGGCAAATGTGGATGGAAGCATTGCTTTTACACTGAAATATGTGGATGAGGACTTAAGCGATCCATGGGTAGATGAGCTTACGAATGGCATGAAGGGCATGGTTAAACGGGCGAATCCGTCGAATGTTTTTTATACGACAGAGGTGGAGGAAATCAATGGGAAACGCATTGGTTTCTTCGATTTCAAAAGCTCGGCGCTCGACGGCTATCTGTATACGATTATGTTCTTCCTCGCGCTGGACGGCCAGGCGGTTATTGGGTCTTTCACATGCCCATACAGCTTGTATGCCGATTGGCGGGAGATTGCTTACCAAATGCTGCAAAGTATCCGGGTATACGAAGAAGCAGAGGAAGAGGTGCAAGCATGAGTGAACGTACAGAAAGACCAGCAGAACGAGTAGGACGTATGGAAGCACGCGGAGCAAGACAGGAATCCGGTGGCATGGATTTTATGGCAGGCCATGCTGTGGCAAGGCCGATGGCTCGCAAGGAGCTGGTAGAAGGAAGAGCGGCTAGACCTCAGAAACAGGCGGAGTGGATGGAAAAGCACGAAGCTAAACCATCGGCTCAAATGGGGAGTGCGGATCATCGTGAGGCAAGGCCGTCAGGCCATGCAGAGCGTGCGGAGAGTCGTGCTGCAAGACCATCAGGTCAAGCCAAACATGTGGAGAACCAAGAAGCACACCCAGCAGGCGCAATGGCGCGCATGGGAAGCATGGCATCAGGTATGTCAGGTCTAATGGAGCGTGCGAAGGGCCGTGCAGAAAGACCGGGAGGTCGAGTGGAGCGCCCTGAAAGTATGAGGATTCACCCAGCCGCAGCCACCGCTATACAAAGCGAGAGTGCAAGCAGCCAAACGGCCCACCCGATTTACACCCTCGCAGATATCTATATGACCGAAAGCCCCTATGAGCAAATCACCGCCCTGACGATCGTAAAAGAAGTGAATGAGCATATCCAGCTGACGCTGAGCGGCATCGTGCCAGAGAGCAAGCTGGATGTCTATATCGAGCGCATCTCGGACAATGAGCCGATTGAAGTCTATACGCAGACGGAGGAGAGCGGCAAGCGGACGCTTTTTCACGGCATCATTACGAACGCCCGCATTCAAGTGGTGCAAAACGTGCGCACGCTGACGATCGAAGCACAAAGCCGCACGTTCCTGATGGATCTCAAAAAGGAAACGCGCTCCTACCAAAACGGGCAGCAAACGTATGAGCAGATTTTGAACCAGCTGGCGTCGGATTATCCGAATGCGAATGTCGTCGATGAAGCTTCTAAAGGCAAGGCCATAGGTGGCCTAATCATGCAATATCTAGAAACCGACTGGGCGTTTGCGAAGCGGCTTGCATCGCATTTCCATATGCCGCTGCTGGCGATTAGCGCGATGCCGGGCATCCGTTTTTATGCGGGCGTGCCGGAGGCGGGCGGCGAGGTCGTGCTGACAGAGACGAACTATTCGATCCGTAAGGAAATGGGCGTCTATAAGCAATTGGCTGAAAATAGCAAAGCGAGCTTTACCGAGCAGGGCCGGATGATCTATGAAGTGACGAGCCATACTGCCATTGAACTGGGCAGCGCCGTTCAATTTCAGCGTCGCTCCTTGTTCGTATACCGGGTGGAAGCGCGCACGGAGCAAGGACTGCTGGTCTACCATTACGATCTTCGAGAGCGGGAAGGATTTCGCTGCGGCACCCGTTATCTGGAGGAGATTACGGGTATTTCGCTATTCGGCACGATTGCTGGTGTGGAGAAAGACAAAGTAAAGCTGAAGCTGAAAATTGACGGCGGCGGAGCAGATACGTGGTTTCCGTATTCGACGGTGTATTCATCGCCAGACGGGAGCGGCTGGTACTGCATGCCGGAGATCGGCGATGAGGCAAGGCTGTATTTTCCGGATGCAGAGGAGAAAAATGCGTTTGCAGCGAGCTCGGTTGATGTCGCATCTTCGGATACGACGAAGCGCAGCGACCCGGCGGTGAAAAGCATCAGCACAAAATATGGCAAGCAGATTGTATTTCAGCCGGGTGCGGTGGAGATTATCGGGGGCGGTCAGATGCTGATGCGCTTGACCGATGACGGCGGAATTGAGATCAACAGCGATAAGAAAATTATGCTCACGGCTGTGGAAGATATTGAGATTACAAGCGAAGCGAATATTTTGATCCAAGGAGAGACAGGCATCGATTTGAAGCAGGGCGACGCGATGCTGACGGTGCAGGATGAAGTGACGCTGAGCGGCGGAAAGGTCAACATCGTATGAGTCAGGTGATGACGCGGGAAGAGGCGCTGGCTGATTTTTTGGAGCGTTATGTGTTCGATCGCTGGCAGGAAGATGTGCTGCTCGTGAATGACCTTTACGAAGAACATCAGGAAGCGATTGATGCGGAGCTGGCGCGAGCGTTTGAGGCGTTATGCGTGCGGGCAGCGGAGCTTCAAGCAGCGAAAAAACAAGGGAAGCTGAAATATATCTACATTTCCTATTTGCGCACGAGCATCATGGAAGGCCACTGCACGTACCGGATGGATGCATATGATGAACGCTGGCTCATGGATACGTCAGGCTGTACAGCGAGCTGGGAGCCTGCGTTTCTGTTCGAGCCGATGTTCGAGCGAGTCAAACAGCTGGAGCCGGAGCGAGTCGCTTACGCACGAAAGGTCACGATTATGGATATCGACGACATTCGCCAGCTTGAAGCAGAGAAATGCCACACGCTGGCGGTGGAATTCGTGCGTGGGCAGATGGAAAAGCTGATCGAGCTTGAAGACTTCACCACGCTTGCGAAGGCGGAAGGCTGGGCGATTGCGATGGGAGAGTACCGCGATCAGACGGAAATATTGGCGGAGGATGGTCATGGGGTACGCGCACTGGATGAGCCTAGCGATAGCGAAAGCGCGGAAGAAGAGCGTCAAGAGCAGCAGGATGGAAAGGACGGTGCGTCCTGATGGACTATTTTGTACTGAAGCAAGATAGCCGCTACACGAGTACGCCGATGCTGGAAGGTCTACGGGAGAAGCTGGACATGCGGGATATATATGCGGCGACTTCGTACAGGATACCGGACAAGCTGCTGTTTCAAGTCAAGGGAGAGAAGGACAGCGTGTTTACGGATGTGCTGGATCGGCAGCTTTTTTTGCTATCGGATGGATTGAAGCGGTTAGTGGAGCTGTACGAGCCGAGAGCGGTATACAAGATGGTCATTTTGATGCATATGCTGACTCGCCGCCAGCAAACGTATTACTTGCCCTTTTTTGAGGAGCTGCCGTGTTTAAGTCCGTATGCCGAGCTGCATCAGGATCAGCGGACGATTAAGCATTTGGTGCTGGATCGGGAGCGTCTGAAAGGGAAGAAAATTGTGCGGGTGAGCGAAAGCGAATTGCCGATGATTGTTGTGCGGCTGGATGTAGCAGAGAGCCTGCTGCGGCGGGAGCCTGTGGGCATTCGTTTGGAACGGGTGGAGCTGGCTTAGACCAAACGAGTCGAGTCACGATTATTCAAACGGTTTGCAACCAAATGTAGCTTCTTGCAAGAAATAGAATAGGAAACGGTGATTGAAAAGGAGGAGAAGAGAATGGGAGGACAACCCGCGTATGTGGTACGAGGGGCAACCATGAGATGTACGTGCGGCACGCATTCACGCCGAATCAACTTGCCAGAGAGCCATGGGTCGTATGTGAATGGCAAGCCGATGATGAATGAGGACGATAACAGCCCGGAGAACGTGCCGTATTTTGGCCTATGCCGTAGTCCTAAAATGGCAGCCGGGGAAGTCGTGTACTTGATTAATGAGCAAGGCATTACCGAGGGTGGCCCGCCCTGTATGCCAGAGATTTTTAATAAGTGGGTGCTGCCAAAGGAAAATGCGAAGGTAGATAACAAACCAGCGCTGACGACCCAATCGTTTCTTACGTGTGCCATGGATGGTCAAATCTATTTTCTCTCGGACGGTCAGCACGATTCAGATTAGGTAGACAAAGGACAACGGGGAGGAGGGATGCAGATGATCGGTTATGATCGATTGCGGGTAGAAGGCCCCTGCAAGCTGAAGCATATCACGGATGTGGCGATGAGCTGGAAGCCGGGCGAGCATGGGACGCTACGGATTAGCGGAATGGTCGAGGAAGAGATGCGAACGAACGCCACGCTGGAAGCGGTATGGCAGGATAAAATCGCGTTGTACGACGAAGAAGAGGGTAAACGGAAACCTCTGTTTAAGGGAGTCGTCACATCTGTGCAGACGGTGCATCGCAATGGGGTGTACACAGTCGAGATCGAAGCGGTGTCGGGAAGTATCTATAGCGATCTGAAGAAGCGGAAGCGATCTTTTCAGGATACGAGCCAGACGTACGAGAAGATCATAACTACCGTACTGCGTGCGTATCCAGGCGGGGATGTGCTGCTTCAAAAGGGAGAGAAGGAAAAGCCATCTGAGCCTGTCATTCAATATGAGGAGACGGATTGGGAGCTGACGAAACGACTAGCGAGCCAGTTCCAGTCGGTGGTGGTCTGTGATATATTGGAAGAAACGCCGAAGCTGTTTATTGGGATGCCGGAGGGGAAAGAGCATAAGCTGCCTGAAGGAGCATCGTATACGGTGAGCAAGGATTTGGCGGCTTTTCAAAAAGCAGGCGGGGAAGCAGCGGGCCTGCATGATACGGATTTTTTCGGCTATGAAATACGATCCAAAACGTTCTATCGTTTGGGTGATCGCTTTAAAATTCGAGGCTATATTGAACTGATCGTATCGTCGATGACGGCACGTTTAGAGAAGGGTCAGCTGATCTACCATTATCGGCTGTCGCGGGAAGCCGGAATACGAGAGCTACCCATGATGAATCGCAGGCTGTCAGGCCTGACACTGCAAGGAGAAATTCTGGCAGTGAAAGGGGAACAGGTGCAGGTGCATCTGGCGATCGACGATAAGCAGGACAAGGGAACAGCGCACTGGTACCGTTATGCCCCAGAGACGGGAAGCGCGATGTACAGTATGCCGCAGGTGGGAACAAAAGCGAATCTGTATCTAGCCGATGCTGGCGGACAAGAAGCGATCGTCACGGGTGGTGTACGGACGAACGGAGCAAGTGCGGAAAAGACGGCCGATCCGAATAACCGTTATTTTGGCACGGAGCATGGCAGTGAAATGAAGCTGTCGCCGACGGGAGTTGAGTTCACAGGCGGAAGCAAGGAGCCGCTGTTTTTGAAGCTGGACGATGCCGTAGGCATTATCTTGAGCAGCCCGCGCAAACTGACGCTGACAGCGAAGGAAGAGATTTCGCTGTTCACGCCGAAGCGCGTAGTTATTGGCGCGCAAGCGCTGCTAGTTGCGAAGAAGACGAGCGCGCCAAGCGGAATTACGCTGGAAGGCGAGTACAACCTGATGGGGGCGCAGATCCGAACGGAAGGGAAAGATCGGACGAGCTATGCGCCGTATGACGATGCACCAGTAGAAGGCGAGCCGCCTCCCCCACCGCCACCACCAGAAAAACCGCCGTTTAGTTGGGGAAAACTAGCGAGGAATGTGCTGGCAGGATTGGCTGTCGTCGCAGTAGTCGCGGTAGCAGCAGCCTTCACGGTAGCGACACTAGGAGCGGGAGCGGTCGTTGTCGGTGCAGTGCTAGCTGGAGCGGCCATTGCGGGAACCGCCGCAGTCGTGAGCCAAGCGGTATCGGATATTGCCCGCGGCGAGGTCAGCGATATGGGCACGTATGTGTCAACAGCCTTTCGAGAGACAGTCATCGGGGCGATATCTGGGGCGGTGTTTGGCCCATTTGGTCCGATGGCGAACCTAGGTGGACGTATGGCATTTGGTGCGGTGCAGAATGGGTTTGAGAGTGTCATTCGCCAGACAATGGAAGGCAAAGGGTTTAGCTTTGGCACACTGGCACTAGATATGGGAATCGGCGGTTTAACCGGTGGTATAATGGATTCGCGGCTCACGAAGGCGATTGGTAGCAAAATTGCAAATGCGAAAATTGTTAAATCCTTGGGCAACGCATTTGGCGATTCGCTGAATAAAATGACGGGCTGGATTGGGAATGCCGCAGATGCGGTTAAAGCGAAACTGATACGTGATGCATTGGATATCAAGGATGCAGCAACTACGGGCTGGAAGAAGCTTCAGAATGCCTTGACGATTAAGAAGGTGGGGGATGATCTTGTTCCCGCGGGTCCTGGAGGAAATGTTAAACTTCATGATAGTCCTGATTCTGTACCTTCAAGTCCGTCACAGCATCATAAGGATTTCTTTAGCGAATCCGAGGCTGGTAAGAAGGAATTGGCGGATCGTTTGAAGAATGAGGCTGAGGGGACGGGTAAACCTTCTGTAAATAGAGTGTCTAGAACAGCAACTCCAGAAGATAATGAATTAATTGATACTTTAAGAAAGAAATACACAGCAGGTAAGAAAAGGAATGTCGCGTTTTCAAAGGGACAAATTGGTGACGATGCTATTGATTTAGAATGTGTGAGTGGTAGAGTACATCTTGATAATCCGCAAAATAAGGGAAACTTTATTCCTCCAAAAGAAAACTACTATCAAGGGCCATTAGGCTACGAAACCGATACCGAGCAAAAAATTGTAGAATATCTAAGAGCGAAATATAAAGATACTCCTGATATTAAAGGTAGGATTGAAATTGTTTCAGAAAACCCATTTTGTGACAACTGTATAGACATTGTTGATCAATTTCAAAAAGATTTTAAGAATATAGAGGTGATAAGAGTTGAAGTACGAACAAAATAATGAATTTAGTTTAGAAGATTTCATAAGAAGACTCAAAAATGATGATAATGAACTCGAACCGTGTAATGAAGAAGAGTTACAGGAATTATTATTATTTGCAGGTGGGGAATTACCAAAAACGTACATTGAATTTATGAAGAAAATGGGTAAAGGTGTACAATTTTTAAGGGGAGAATCTTGTTTGCTACACGATATCTTTGACTTGAAAGAAGCAGCAATTGAATTACTGGAAGAAAATAACTTTGAAAAAAAACTATCGAATGATGAATTTGTATTTTGGATGCATCAGGGGTATATGTTTTGTTTCTTTAATCTAACAGAAGGAGATAATCCCTCTATCTATTTTTATTCTGAAATGAATGATCAAGAAGATTTTTATAAAATTGCAGACTCATTCACAGAGTTTCTATATCGTTTCTATGATAGGGATAGATTTCTCTTTAGTCCCAAATAGTCAACTATGCCGCCGCTAATCACCATCGGGGGGATGCAATAATTTTTTTCAGAATAGCTATGCCTATAAATTAATTGTGGCGGATGAGGGAATAGACCTCAGCCGGTACTGATTAAACCCATTATCAAACCCATGTAATACCCGTATAAAGATTTCTTCATTTCGGTTGTACGCACATCAAATGCTTTAATTTTATAACCCAAATAACGCTACTTCGTTACATTGAACAGGTCGATTATGGTCAGATACCACCATAATGGATCTGTTTTTTGTTATGTTCGCTTTCTCAATTTTAAACTTTATGATAGTCCTGATCCTAAGCCTTTCGATCCATCTCAGCATAATAAAAATAGTTCAAAAGAAAAATTGGAAATCAAGACAAGAAGTGAAAAAATAGAAATAGCTGCGCGAGAACTAAGAGGCAATTACTTCGAGTGTTTGGTGAATTAGAATATTCTTACTTAAAATTGGATGGGAAATTTGAGTCTTTTCATTTTAAACCCAAGCTTGTATTGGGAGACATAATAGAAAGAGAAGATTATTCAGAATTTGAGTATTGGTTTAACGAACCGTTAGTTGTAATTAGCGAAGCCTATCGTCGCAACATGAATATGTTTATGTCAGAAAGCGGGAAAGTTTATGGTGAATACGGAGGATATCAATTATTCAAATTTGGTGAAAATATTTATGAAGCCTTAGAAGCGCTCTGCCAACCTAAGCCTATAGAGGAAATAAAAAATCCAAGTGTACCCTGATTTTTGTTCGTAAGAACTGTGGAGTTTTTTGATTCTTTTTTATAAAATGTCTTCATCTATTAAAACAAAAGATTTACTTCGACTTAAAAAGTTGAAGTAAATCTTTTTTATTTATAACCCAGAAGCCATCGCTATGAGAAGCGAGAGTGCAAGCAGCCAAACGGCCCACCCGATTTACACCCTCGCAGATATCTATATGACCGAAAGCCCCTATGAGCAAATCACTGCCCTGACGATCGTAAAAGAAGTGAATGAGCATATTCAGCTGACGTTGAGCGGCATCGTACCGGAAAGTAAGTTGGATGTCTATATCGAGCGGATCTCGGACAATGAGCCGATTGAGGTGTACACGCAGACGGAGGAGAGCGGCAAGCGGACGCTTTTTCATGGCATCATTACGAACGCCCGCATCCAAGTGGTGCAAAACGTGCGAACGCTGACGATTGAAGCACAAAGTCGCACGTTCCTGATGGATCTCAAAAAGGAAACGCGCTCCTACCAAAACGGGCAGCAAACGTATGAGCAGATTTTGAACCAGCTGGCGTCGGATTATCCGAATGCGAATGTCGTGGATGAAGCGTCGCAAGGCAAGGCCATAGGCGGCCTAATCATGCAATATCTAGAAACCGACTGGGCGTTTGCGAAGCGGCTGGCGTCGCATTTCAATATGCCGCTGCTGGCGATCAGCGCGATGCCGGGCATCCGTTTTTATGCGGGCGTGCCGGAGGCGGGCGGCGAGGTCGTGCTGACGGAGACAAACTATTCGATCCGCAAGGAAATGGGCGTCTATAAGCAGTTGGCTGAAAATAGCAAAGCGAGCTTTACCGAGCAGGGCCGGATGATTTATGAGGTGACGAGCCATACTGCCGTTGAACTGGGCAGCGCCGTTCAATTTCAGCGTCGCTCCTTGTTCGTATACCGAGTGGAGGCGCGCACGGAGCAAGGACTGCTGGTCTACCATTACGATCTTCGAGAGCGGGAAGGATTTCGCTGCGGCACCCGTTATCTGGAGGAGATTACGGGTATTTCGCTATTCGGCACCATTGCTGGCGTGGAAAAAGACAAAGTAAAGCTGAAGCTGAAAATCGACGGCGGAGGAGCGGATACATGGTTCCCATATTCGACCGTGTATTCGTCGCCAGACGGCAGCGGGTGGTACTGCATGCCGGAGATCGGCGATGAGGCAAGGCTGTATTTTCCGGATGCAGAGGAGAAAAATGCGTTTGCAGCGAGCTCGGTTGATGTCGCATCTTCGGATACGACGAAGCGCAGCGACCCGGCGGTGAAAAGCATCAGCACGAAATATGGCAAGCAGATTGTGTTCCAGCCGGGCGCGGTGGAGATTATCGGAGGCGGGCAGATGCTGATGCGCCTGACCGATGACGGCGGAATCGAGATCAACAGCGATAAGAAAATTATGCTCACGGCTGTGGAAGATATTGAGATCACGAGCGAAGCGAACATTTTGATCCAAGGAGAGACGGGCATCGATTTGAAGCAGGGCGACGCGATGCTGACGGTGCAGGATGAAGTGACGCTGAGCGGCGGAAAGGTCAACATCGTATGAGTCAGGTGATGACGCGGGAAGAGGCGCTGGCTGACTTTTTGGAGCGGCATGTGTTTGATCGGTGGCAGGAGGATGTGCTGCTTGTGAATGAGTTTTACGAGGAGCATCAGGAAGCGATTGATGCGGAGCTGACGAGAGCGTTTGAGGCGTTATGCGTGCGGGCAGCGGAGCTTCAAGCAGCGGAAAAACAAGGGAAGCTGAAATATATCTACCTCTCCTATTTACGCACGAGCATCATGGAGGGCCATTGTACGTATCGGATTGATGCGTATGATGAACGCTGGCTGATGGATACGTCCGGTTGTACGGTGAGTTGGGAGCCAGCGTTTCTGTTCGCTCCGATGTTTGAGAGAGTGAAGCAACTGGAGCCAGAACGAGTCGCTTATGCACGCAAGGTCACGATGATGGATATCGACGACATTCGCCAGCTGGAAGCAGAGAAATGCCATACGCTAGCGGTAGAATACGTGCGGGGTCAGATGGAAAAGCTGATCCAGCTTGAGACCTTCACCACGCTTGCGAAGGCGGAAGGCTGGGCGATTGCAATGGGGGAGTACCGCGATCAGACGGAAATATTGGCGGAGGATGGTCATGGTGTACACGCACTGGATGAGCTAAGCGATAGCGAAAGCGCGGAAGAAGAGGACGGAGATCAGCGTCAAGAGCAGCAGTCAGGAAAGGACGGTGCATCCTGATGGACTATTTTGTACTGAAGCAAGATAGCCGTTACACGAGTACGCCGATGCTGGAAGGGTTGAGGGAGAAGCTGGACATGCGGGATATGTATGCGGCGACCTCGTACCGGATACCGGACAAGCTCCTGTTTCAAATCAAGGGAGAGAAAGACAGCGTGTTTACAGATGTGCTGGATCGGCAGCTCTTTTTGCTATCGGATGGATTGAAGCGGTTAGTGGAGCTTTACGAGCCGAGGGCGGTATACAAGATGGTCATTTTGATGCATATGCTGACTCGCCGCCAGAAAACGTATTACTTGCCCTTTTTTGAGGAGCTGATGTGTTTAAGTCCGTATGCCGAGCTGCATCAGGATCAGCGAACGATTAAGCATTTGGTGCTGGATCGGGAGCGTCTGCAAGGGAAGAAAATCGTGCGGGTGAGCGAAAGCGAGTTGCCGCTGATTGTTGTGCGGCTGGATGTAGCGGAGAGCCTGCTGCGGCGGGAGCCTGTGGGTATTCGTTTGGAACGGGTGGAGCTGGCTTAGAAGAAACCAGTCACCAATATTGGAGTGTTTGGAGAGCGTAGACCAAATGATTCGCAACCAGTTTTAGCTTTTAACAAGAAAGAGAATAGGAAACGGTGACCGAAAAGGAGGAGAAGAGAATGGGAGGACAACCCGCGTATGTGGTACGAGGGGCAACCATGAGATGTACGTGCGGCACGCATTCACGCCGAATCAACTTGCCAGAGAGCCATGGGTCGTATGTGAATGGCAAACCGATGATGAATGAGGACGATTACAGCCCGGAGAACGTGCCGTATTTTGGCCTATGCCGCAGTCCTAAAATGGCAGCCGGGGAAGTCGTGTACTTGATTAATGAGCAAGGCATTACCGAGGGTGGCCCGCCCTGTATGCCAGAGATTTTTAATAAGTGGGTGCTGCCAAAGGAAAATGCGAAGGTAGATAACAAACCAGCGCTGACGACCCAATCGTTTCTTACGTGTGCCATAGATGGTCAAATCTATTTTCTCTCGGACGGTCAACACGATTCAGATTAGGTAGACGAAGGACAACGGGGAGGAGGGATGCAGATGATCGGTTATGATCGATTGCGGGTAGAAGGCCCCTGCAAGCTGAAGCATATCACGGATGTGGCGATGAGCTGGAAGCCGGGTGAGCATGGGACGCTGCGAATTAGCGGGATCGTCGAGGAAGAGCTGCGGACGAATGCCACGCTGGAAGCGGTATGGCAGGATAAAATCGCGTTGTACGACGAAGAAGAGGGTAAACGGAAACCTCTGTTTAAGGGAGTCGTCACATCCGTGCAGACGGTGCATCGCAATGGGGTGTACACGGTCGAGATCGAAGCGGTATCGGGAAGCATCTATAGCGATCTGAAGAAGCGGAAGCGATCTTTTCAGGATACGAGCCAGACGTACGAGAAGATCATAACTACCGTACTGCGTGCGTATCCAGGCGGGGATGTGCTGCTTCAACAGGGAGAGAAGGAAAAGCCATCTGAGCCAGTCATCCAATATGAGGAGACGGATTGGGAGCTGACGAAACGTCTGGCGAGCCAGTTCCAGTCGGTCGTGGTCTGTGATATATTGGAAGAAACGCCGAAGCTGTTTATTGGGATGCCGGAGGGGAAAGAGCATAAGCTGCCTGATGGCGCATCATACACGGTGAGCAAGGATTTGGCGGCTTTTCAAAAAGCAGGCGGGGAAGCAGCAGGTCTGCATGATACAGACTTTTTCGGCTATGAAATACAATCCAAAACGTTCTATCGTTTGGGTGATCGCTTTAAAATTCGAGGCTATATTGAGCTTATCGTATCGTCGATGACGGCGCGTTTGGAAAAAGGTCAGCTGATCTATCATTATCGGCTGTCGCGGGAAGCTGGGATACGAGAGCAGCCTATGATGAATCGCAGGCTGTCGGGCCTAACCCTGCAAGGAGAAATCCTTGCGGTGAAGGGAGAGCAGGTGCAGGTGCATCTGGCCATCGACGATAAGCAGGACAAGGGAACAGCGCACTGGTACCGCTATGCCCCGGAGACGGGAAGCGCAATGTACAGTATGCCGCAGGTAGGAACAAAAGCGAATTTATATCTAGCCGATGCAGGCGGTCAAGAAGCCATTGTCACTGGCGGCGTGCGAACCAATGGGGCGAGTGCAGAAAAGACGGCCGATCCGAACAACCGTTATTTTGGTACGGAGCATGGCAGTGAAATGAAGCTGTCCCCGACGGGAGTCGAGTTTACAGGCGGAAGCAAGGAGCCGCTGTTTTTGAAGCTGGACGATGCCGTAGGCATTATCTTGAGCAGCCCGCGCAAGCTGACGCTGACAGCGAAGGAAGAGATTTCGCTGTTTACGCCGAAGCGCGTAGTCATTGGCGCGCAAGCGCTGCTAGTAGCGAAGAAGACGAGTGCGCCAAGCGGGATCACGCTGGAAGGCGAGTACAACCTGATGGGGGCGCAGATCCGAACGGAAGGGAAGGATCGGACGAGCTACGCGCCTTATGATGATGCACCAGTAGAAGGTGAGCCGCCTCCTCCACCGCCACCACCGGAAAAACCGCCATTCAGCTGGGGAAAACTAGCGAGAAATGTGCTGGCAGGATTGGCTGTCGTCGCAGTAGTTGCGGTAGCAGCGGCGTTTACGGTAGCGACACTAGGAGCAGGAGCGGTCGTTGTCGGTGCAGTATTGGCTGGAGCAGCCATTGCGGGAACTGCCGCAGTCGTGAGCCAAGCGGTATCGGATATTGCCCGCGGCGAGGTCAGCGATATGGGCACGTATGTGTCAACGGCCTTTCGAGAGACAGTCATCGGGGCGATATCTGGGGCGGTGTTTGGCCCATTTGGTCCGATGGCGAACCTAGGTGGACGTATGGCATTTGGTGCGGTGCAGAATGGGTTTGAGAGTGTCATTCGCCAGACAATGGAAGGCAAAGGGTTTAGCTTTGGCACACTGGCACTAGATATGGGAATCGGCGGATTAACCGGTGGTATAATGGATTCACGTCTTACGAAGGCAATCGGTAACAAGATCGCTGGTGCGAAAATCGTGAAGACTTTGGGCAACGCATTTGGCGATTCGTTGAATAAAATGACGGGCTGGATTGGGAATGCGGCAGATGCGGTTAAAGCGAAACTTATACGTGATGCATTGGATATTAAGGATGCAGCAACTACGGGCTGGAAGAAGCTTCAGAATACTCTGACGAATAAGAAAATGGGTGACAATCTTGTTCCCGCAGGTCCTGGAGGAAATGTTAAACTTCATGACAGTCCTGATTCGATACCTTCAAGTCCGTCACAGCATCATAAGGATTTCTTTAAGGAATCTGAAGCGGGTAAGAAGGAATTGGCGGATCGTTTGAAGAATAAGGCTGAGGGGACGGGTAATGATGCACAGACACCAAGAACCGGACCAGAATGGGATGAGTATTTCCGTTCAAAATATGGAGATGAAAATGTAGATTGGAAAACTAGTTCTGAATATAAGCTATATGGTGATAAGTATATTCCATATACACCTAAAATCAGACCAAATTCTATAATTACTAAACCATCATTACCTAAGGGTGGAAAACCGGAAGGGAATTATGCCAAGATCCCACCAAAAGGTGATAGAGGATTAGAAAGACAAAATGAATCTGCTGATGTACTTGCAGAACAAGGATATCGTACTATAATGCTTGATGAACTTCCAAACGGAAATGGTTTTGGTGGAAATGGCTATGGTATTGATCCTAAAAAAAGTCCAGATTTTATTATAGAGGGACAAGTATTTGATTGTTATGCTCCTGATTCAATTATTCTAAAAAATACTCTTGACATGCTTAGAGAAAAAACTACAAAGCAAGCTAGAAGAATAGTGTTAAATTTAAATGATTATCCTGTTGAGAAAAGGACGGAGCTTATTGATCATTTAATAAGTCAGACACACAAGGACTTAAAACATTTAGATGAACTATTAATTATTGAAGATCGTCAAGTAACTAGAGCGTACTGGAGGTATGAGTAATATGGATTTTAGGTTATCTATTGGTTTTGATTTACCTAGAGAATCCTTAAGAAAGTTGCTTTATGATATGATATGTGAAGTATTATTTGTAGAATTAATTGACTATGAGGCAGAAGTGCGAGATAGGTCTGATAATCGAGAAGTGAGTATTGGTTGCACTTATTTTTCAATGAGTATTGATTTAGATAATGAGGATGAATATTTGGAGCGTTTTCGAGAAATGAATTTTGAAGCGTATGGTGTGACTACAAATGTTCTTATTAGTATTCAATTTATAACGAGCACTTTTGATATTGGTTGGTTAAAAATGTTGGAGTTAATTGGTAAAATATTGCGAATGAACAATTTGGATTTAGTTATTGAAGATCATACCTCATATCCACTATTTAAAAGAATTAAAGGGCGTTTAATTATTAATAGTAATTTAGATTATCGGACATGGTATCTGGAAAAAGAAAATCTAGCACTATTGAATTATCCATATGAAGAAGAGGATTTTTTAAAAGATAGTGAAGAAGAAAAGTAAAGGATTGTTAAGATTTTTTTGGTATATCAATAACCATATTAACCACGCCACAATACGAGTTAAAACTCCCGTGTTGTGGTCTTTTTTCGTTCTTTAATGTGGATGGTGGGAGTTGGTGGAGTAGACCCCACCCAGTGCCGAATGAACCTGTCATTCAACCAATAACACATCTAACCCATGTAATACGCGTACAAAGATTTCGTCAACACGGGTGTACGCACATAAGATGCTTTAATTTTATAACCTAAATAACGCTAATCCGATACATCAAACAGGTTGATTATGGTCAGATGTCACCATGATTGACCTGTTTTTTGTTATCTTCGTTTTCTTGCGTTATTTTTCAAATTTACTCACAACTGTAGAATGGGCCGCCCCGATAGGGAAAATGAAATAACAATAATCGCATCTTATAGGGTAGATACCGTCACTATTAAGAGTAGGACGGCTAAAACGAAAAAAATTTTTCATATCGTCCGCAACTTAATTGAACCTTTCAGCGATTGTTAAAGCGAAGAAAGAACTCTGCTGACGAGCAGTTGACATAGAAAAGGTAGGATACGTATAAGGCAGGGGCGCAGATCCGAAGGGAATGATCGGACAAGCTATGCGCCTTATGACGATGCGCCCGTAGAAGGCGAACCACCTCCCCCACCGCCACCACCAGAAAAACCGCCGTTTAGTTGGGGAAAACTAGCGAGGAATGTGCTGGCAGGATTGGCTGTCGTCGCAGTAGTCGCGGTAGCAGCAGCGTTCACGGTAGCGACACTAGGAGCGGGAGCGGTCGTTGTCGGTGCAGTGCTAGCTGGAGCGGCCATTGCGGGAACCGCCGCGGTAGTGAGCCAAGCAGTGTCCGATATTGCCCGCGGTGAGGTCAGTGATATGGGTACGTATGTTTCAACGGCCTTCCGAGAGACGGTCATTGGGGCGATATCTGGGGCAGTGTTTGGCCCGTTCGGACCAATGGCGAATCTAGGTGGACGAATGGCGTTTGGTGCGGTGCAGAATGGGTTTGAGAGTGTCATTCGCCAGACGATGGAAGGCAAAGGATTTAGTTTTGGTACACTGGCGCTGGATATGGGAATCGGCGGATTAACCGGTGGTATAATGGATTCACGTCTTACAAAGGCAATTGGTAGCAAGATTGCTGGTGCGAAAATCGTGAAGACCTTAGGCAACGCATTTGGCGATTCGCTGAATAAAATGACGGGCTGGATTGGAAATGCGGCAGATGCGGTTAAAGCGAAACTGATACGTGATGCATTGGATATCAAGGATGCAGCAGCTGCTGGTTGGAAGAAGCTTCAGAATGCCTTGACGAATAAGAAAATGGGTGACAATCTTGTTCCCGCAGGTCCTGGAGGAAATGTTAAACTTCATGATAGTCCTGATTCTGTACCTTCAAGTCCGTTACAGCATCATAAGGATTTCTTTAGCGAATCTGAAGCGGGTAAGAAGGAATTGGCGGATCGTTTGAAGAATGAGGCTGAGGGGACGGGTAATGTTCCACCTATTAAACCTATCGAACCACGGGGCGAACCAATAAAATTTATCCCTAGTTTCAAGCAGGAAGAGATTGCGTTAAAAACATATGAGAAATTAAGAGCATCAGGATTAGATATGCAGGAGATAGAAAAGTTCGCCGGAAATACCGGTTTAAGTTTAGAAAAAGCGGTACAATTAAAGAAACATATGATATTGACTGAGCACATTAACTTAGTAGACACAATTAATGGGAAGTATTATTATAAAGGTTATTTTGATCCCGTAATTGACGTTGCTTATGGATGGGAGCAGGCATTAGTAAGAGAGTTGAATGAAGCGGAAAAAGCGTGGTTTAGGAAACTAGCTGATCATGAGATACCAGAAAGTGAAATGATGCAAGATGGATTACCTTACCGCGATATAAATGAATTTAATGGTGGTACGCAGAACGAAAGTACAAAGGGTGCTCACGAGTTGGCACCACCACAGCCTGAAGGTTTCCCAGGTTTCAAACCAAAAATTTGAGGTGATAGAAATGAATGTTAATTTTGAAAAGGCAAAGAAAAGGGTGCAAAGTATTAATTGGGAAATAAGGGATTATGATAAGCCTTCCCACGCTGTTTTAGTAACTGAGTTTATTAGAAGGGGTAATATTTTTTTAGATTCTAATTCCATAGGTGATAACAGGCGTGCAATTTTTAATGCAGTTGAAATTGTTCAGTTTGATGTACCAAGTCATATAAAGGAGAATTATATTGAACAAGACAATTCTAATATTGACTGGGTTGTTGAATACCTTTGTACTTACTATATTGACTGGGCATATGCAGTTGACCAAGAATTACCTATTGCATTGAAATTTCATGATTTATATGATCCAATAATTAAACTTTTTGAGAGGGGCGGAAGAATCGGCTACCACCATAATGAATTAGTATGCGGTACACGTGGATGGCCGCGAAACTCTGGGGCAATTACTAGAGAACTACTGCCACAAGACATAAGCGATGAGGCCCTTAACGCTCTTGATGCGAACAGTTAGGTTCTATAATACGATTAATTTAGTTATTATCCTAAGTTACCATTAGTTCAGTTTATAAAATAATTAGTTAATTATACGCCACAATACGAGCTAGCCGCCGTGTTGTGGTTCTATTTTTATCCACTGCTATATGCTAAAAAAATAATCATACAAGTGGTGGCTATTTCAAAAATACCCCACCCAGTACCGAATGAACCCATCATTAAAACAGTAACACTTCTAACCCTTGTAATACCCGTATAAAGATTTCTCCATTTCGGCTGTACGCACATCAAATGCTTTAATTTTATAACCTAAATATCGCTATTCCGTTACATTGTACCTCTGTCAATAGAGTAGACATAAGAAACCGAGAGAGTTAAGCAGTCTTTCGGTACCTGCGTTCTCATTCATTGGGTGTGAGATACCCGATGGTCGAATGAATACGTTTAGCATTGTAAAAACAGAGAATGTATTCATTTGTCATAGCAGTTGCCTTTTCGACTCATACTTGCCTTCATATTGTAGGTTTTTAGACGGGCCTGGTAGTCATGAGAAGCATACTGACTGCCTCGATCAGAGTGATGCAAGACTTCACCAGTTGGACGCTGCTGCTGATGCGCCCGATCAAGCGCCTGAAGGACTAATTCCTTTGTCATCCGATCACTCATTTGAAAGCCCACAATTTTGCGGCTATACAAGTCCATGACGCTCGCCAAATAGAGCCATCCTTCATCCGTGGCGATGTAGGTGATGTCGGTCACCCAAGCTTGATTGGGTGCCTTGGGCCTGAATTGGCGGTTGAGTACATTCTCAGCAACGGGCAGGTTATGTTTGGAGTTCGTTGTCGCTTTATATTTTTTAACGGTTCGGGATTTCAGCCCCTGCTCCTTCATCATTCGAGCGACGGTCTTCTCCGAAACGTTCCTGCCTTGTCTATGAAGCATCTGTGTAACCTTCGGGCTTCCATAAAGCCTACGGGAATCCAGAAAAATTCGCCGAATACGCTGTTCCAGCTTTTTACGGCTTTTCTCTCGTTTGCTGACTTTACGTGTGGTCCATTTGTAATAACCGCTTCTGGAAACGCCCATAGCAGCACATAGCTTTGCGACACGGCACTCGAAGCGGTGATTGTGGATGAAGGCATAGATCAGCGCCGGTCTTTTGCAAAGTAGTGCATGGCCTTTTCGTATTATTAGGTCAGCCAGAGATTTCTGGTTGGCTTATTTTATTAGGCACTTTAAGATGGCAGAGTCGGGAAGAACGTTGGCCTTTTAGGGAGTATAGATCCCGTTCTTAAAACTGTTCTCCCCACCACCCTCAATCACCATGTTTGAGCTGGTAGAGGCAAGTGACCTCGTATCACAAGCGAAGCTATGGGACGTGGAAAAGCGTGGGATTACCGACAAATTGTTAGGGGGAGGTTGTTATGGAACCGGTTGTAGGAATAGACATTGCCAAGGGTGCTAGTGTGTTGCAGGTTTTTTTTAAAAGGAATGAACCTTACGGGAAAGCCGAGAGCATTTCGCATGACGAAATCGGATTCAAACGTTTAGGAGAACTTTTGACAGAATTACAAGCAAAAACGTTGGTCGCTCCCGTAGTTATCTTAGAAGCAACGGGACATTACCACCGTCCACTCGTGAGTTATTTAGTAGACGGTGGCTGGAAGCATTTCGTCATTAATCCCTTGCAGTCAAAACGGGCTAAAGGAACTCAATTACGCAAGGTCAAGACAGACGCAATGGATGCCTGGCACTTAGCAGATATGTATTATCGTGGAGATGTCAAACCTCATCGAACATGGGAAGAGACGTATACCGAACTTCAACATGTGACGCGGCAGCATGAGTTCGTCACAGATATGTTTGTGCAAGCCAAATTGAACGCGAGAGCTTTGCTCGATCAGGTCTTTCCAGCCTACACAGAGGTGTTTTACAACCTGTTCTCTGTAACGGCTTTGAACGTGCTACAACAGTGTTTAGACAGAAAAACAGAGGGGCTAGTCGAATTAATCCAAACGTTTGCGGGGAGATCTCACACTAAAAGGTGGGCTTACGAGAAAGCAGAGCAACTTGATCGGTTGTTGCTTACTTGGAACAAACAGACGAAAAGCCCGTCTCAGACAGCCATGCTCTCGAGCATGATTCAACTTCTGCTGGCGTTCATCAACCAACTCAGTCACCTAGAGAAACAGATGAATGAAATCTCCTCATTCCTACCTGAAGTAGCATTAGTGAAAAGTGTACCGGGTATAGGGGATAAACTTGCCGCAGCCATTGTAGCTGAAATGGGTAACGTCAAGCAATTTACAAGCGCCAAACAACTCGTTGCCTTTGCGGGGCTCGATCCCGGTATTTTCAGTTCGGGAAAATTTACAGCTACGAGTTCCCGTATTACCAAACGGGGTTCAAAACGGCTTCGACGCTCCTTATATTTAGCGGTTCAATGTGGACTAAGACGGAGCTCCAATCGGAAAATCAAGGAATATTACGATAAAAAAAGGAACGAGGGCAAGCCCTACAAGGTGGTCGTGATCGCCTGCGCCAACAAGCTTCTCCATCACGTTTACGCCATCCTTAGTAAAAGCCAGCCCTATAAAGAGTAATATCCATATTTAACCATAACCTTCAAGCCAATGAAGGTTATTTGTGTTGCACAAAAAGTATAACATTCTATTTGACTTTAACCAAGCGATAATGCTTGACAAACATTAGCTGGTTTTATAAGAAGGGATAATTTTTGTGGAAGAAATTAATTTTTTAAGTAAAGACGAGGTATTGTCAAAAGGGTTAGAGTTTGCGGACGATGTTTGTTTTTCAGGAGAGTATGGCCAGCAAGTCTTTTATAAACCAATGGAAGTAGGAGGAGTGGCTGTAAATGGGCTTTTATATGAAAAACATAGAAATGGAAATTTAGCTTATTATTGCTATTATGAGAATGGTATCCCTGAAGGTGTTTTTGTTACCTAATATGAAAGTGGTAAGGTAGAGGGTTTTCGGAATATGAGTAAGGGAACAGTGATTGGTGAGTGGGTTTCTTGGTTTGAGAATGGGGCTATTAGATCCGTTGCGCAATGTATATATAGTTTTAAAAAAACGTATAAAGAGTGGGACACAAATGGGCAATTAATAAAAGAAAAATTAGGACCAAATGATTTCGAAAAAGCTATGATTGAAAAATGGACTAAACAAGATGAAGAATAAAATGATAGCAAAAGTTGATGAAATACAGGGGCAGGGACGTCCAAAAGCTTATTCCTTCTGACTATAGGGTGGAATAAGCTTTTTCTTATGTCAAAAAACAGGTTTTTTTTTGCATAAGGGCTAAGTAAATATTTTTACATTTAATTACCGATATATAGTGAAAGACGGTAACATTACTAGAGAAGGAGATTTCAATTATAAATCTCAAAAAAATTCTCTAACACTAACAAGGAGAAAGTAACACATATGGATAAAATTCAAATCGGAAAAGAAATACGCTCTGCAATCAAGCGTGGAGATACTCAAAGAGTAATGGAGTTAATAGGGACAAATGCTGAATTACTTCATATGATGACTCCTTTTGGAACGTGGCTTCACGTAGCTGCATCCAAAGGACAGCTTGAAATTGTTAAGCGACTTATAGACATTGGTGCTGATATGAACAAGCAAGGCGGGGTATTTAATGGCGGGGCCATAAATGAAGCCGCCTCAAATGGACATTTTGAGATAGTTAGATATTTCGTAGCTAATGGTGCTGATTTAGATGTAAGTGAGCCAGAGAAAAATCCTTTGTTCGGTGCCATTAGCAATGGACATGTACATATTGCAAAACTTTTAATAGAGAGTGGCATGGATACTAGTGTCAAGTATAGTGGTGAAGTGATGAAAAACACAGATGCCCTAGCTTTTGCACGTAAAATGGGACAAACGGATATTGTTCATTTATTAAACGTTAACGATATCAATGAAAATGAAATAGATAGCACTACTATGATCGAGCAAAATAGTCATGATGAAATCATTAAGCATGTATCCGAATTTTTCGGAGAGACCATGAAAACCATTAGCGAAATTGTGCCCGGAAGCAGAGTAGCCATCAATATCCATATAATACCGCCATCTAATGAAAGAGATTTCGCAACTCTTTTTACAACAGGTATGAGCGATCTGCCTATGGATGATTCCGATGAGGCTAAAGATTTTAAATATGCAGAATTGTTACTGAAGCTGCCGTCAAATTGGACCATAAATAAAAAGGCAATGAGTGATTCTAATCAATACTGGCCATTAGGGTGGTTAAGAAAAACAGCGCATATCCCACATATGTATGATGGTTGGTTAACGGATGGCGTTATATTGCCTAATGGAGAGCCTCCCCAGCCATTTTCAGCCAATACAAAATTGTCGTGTATGATGGTTTGTAATCCTCAGGAACAGGGTTTGAAAAATTTATTAGATAAGCAAGGGAGATTAATTCATTTTTATACGTTAGTGCCTATATTTGAAGAAGAAAGAAAGCTTGCTTTGGAAAAAGGGTGCGATTATTTAATCGGCTTATTGTTAGAAAAAGGAATAATGGATGTTCTTGATATTAATAGAGAAAGTGTGAGTATTACATGATTGGTGAAGCCCATCGCCGGCATATGACTATATAATGATTTTAAATGCTTCCCGATCAAAATGAATTTCAGGAGGTTTTAATAATAGATAGTCCAGGAACAGTATCACTATGGTTTGGAAAATGTGATAGTGAAGATGAAATGAGACACTATTTAGCAATAAAGTTTGACGAACAAGGTGACAGAATGAAATCGAAGTTTATGATTGATTTCCATTTAGATTTTATAGATTACAACGAAGATTTAGTAGAGTTTACTTATCTTAACCTCCCCACAACTTCCATTGCAGAATTATTGAAAAATGCATCATATTCAGAGAACATGACAAATGAGCTGGTTGATTTTTATGGGGACGAGTTATCAGAGGAATGTAATGTAGTTATTAGATTATATGATGTCGAGTATGAAGGGGCTGTAGAAGAAGCAATTCTTCATGGCGAAAAAATTGAATTTATGGGTTCTGTTATTTACGAGTGAGACACCTAATGTACTAAGGCGTGTAGGAAACTGTAAGCGAGCCAGATTCTGATCGAAGCCAGCTACAATTGTATTCCGGCTACTACCAGGAATGTTATCCCTCATTAATGTTAACTTTCTACGTAACGAAAGGCAGTTTTATGCCCTTCGTTTCAAGGTGCCTCTCCCTGCACTAAGAAAAATTTGGCGGACACAGCAGCAGCTATTTCAACCGAATCAAGGGTAAAGGCACAGGCTGCGGACACAGGGGCCGCTAATACGCTGCCGTAAGCCATTTTGCAGGGGAATTGAGGGCAATAGCGGATTTCCTGTCCGCTTACGTCCTAAAATTGGGTTAAAAGCCAGAATAGCGGAACCTCAGTCCTCCAAAAGAGCAGGCAGCCTCCCGAACTGCGTGGTGTTAGCCCCAGCCATAGACACCGCCCCAATGATCTCAGTAACAAATGCAGGCTGCGATCCCTTTAGCCATGAATCGTCAGATGAGATTGGCCTCGAATAAGCGCTAAGCAACCAGCAGCAGACCGTCTCCGCTTTGCATACACACCCTAAAACAATAAAATCGAATTCAAAGGAGAATTTATGAAAACAGTAAAAGAATTCTACGATGAACAAATTGCTGAAATAGCTTGGTTTAGCAAGTGTGGGGAAGGGGCGGATTTTACCCTCCATTCTGAGTATTCTTGTCTAAATAACTGGAGAGAGGCAGAAAAAAGCCTCAACTCTAGATGGGATAACTTCAAATTAGAAATTAGAAACGGTCTAACCGTAGCTCTGCATAAGGAACATCTTGACGCCTATAGACAGTGGAATAGCATAACAATTGAAGCCAAAAAGCTTTTGAAAAATGGAGTCTTGAATGATATCTCCTTGTACGCCAAAAATAATCATCTAAACGAATCGGTATATGAAAGTGTGGAGTGGGACCTGCTTGCAGCTATGATGGAGCATGCCTATAGCCCTTATATCAAGCCTGGATTTTATACGCAACTGTTAAAAGTATATCAATCAGGTCATATCCCATGCGGCTGGAAAGGAAAATGGCCAGAAGGCCAGTTATTAGTATTTTAGAATTTAGTATTTTAGTGTTTTGGCAATTTATTATTTTAGTGGATTATAGCAAGCTGGCTATTTGTTGATGACAATGAGCTCATTCGGTCTGAAATTCGTAACGATACAGCGTTCATCCTCATAAATGGCAACGCCGCTCCAGAGATCATACGGATACAGGCTCCAGTCGCCCTCTCCAAACGAGGTGACGTAGCAGATAAGCTCGCCGGTCAGCATGTCAAAGCGCCCTAGGTTAAAGGTTCGATCAGCCGTTTGGCATACGACAAGAAATTCGGCTTCACTGCGAATATGGCAAGCCTGCATGCGGGTCAGCTGTCTGGACCAAAGCTTTTTCTTCGGAGATAGCTCCACAAGCTGGAGCCTATGATCCGTATTTCCGTCGTAGAACAACGCTTGTCCTGCGAAAAAAGCTTGCTGCGGCCGCGAACCGGCCTTTTTCTTCATTTTCCATTCGGGCTCATTGCTCTCCAAATTGAAAGCGATAATCTCGCCCGCATAGCTGCTGGAAACCATCAGCTGCCCGTGAAAATGCGGAGCTGCAGCGATCGCCCAGCCGCCCGCATACTTGAATTCATGGGCGATGTCCCATTGGTTTGGGACGATCTCAATGATTTTAGAGCTTCCGGTAGCTGCGAAGTATCTGCCTTGATGCTTTTGAATAGCAGAGTCCAGCCATTTAACCCGATGTTTTCGTTTAGACAGCGTTTTGCCAGTCAACGGGTCAACGGTTTGGATTTCCGTGCCGCGGCAGCAGAAAAGCGTACCGTCGATTAAAGACAGGTTATTGCTATTAAGCTCTTTAAAAGCTTTGGACCAAAGTTCGGCGCCGGTATCCCGATCAAGCGAGCTCCAGCTGTAGCGGGAAGCGATAATGATCCTATTTTCCAACAGTAGAGGGGCTGCGTTGATTTCATCACATAATCCCGCATGATTCGGCAGCGTATAACGCCAGACGATTTCACCAGTCAGCCTATTAACAGCGGCAAGCTCGCCAGCAAGCACTTGGGGCGCTTGCGGCTTATTTTTGTTCAAAGCGACATAAATGATGTCTCCATCTACCGTAAAATAAGACGGCTCACAAAAGTCATCGTTATCTCCAACTAGCGAAATCTGAAATACGTTCATGCTCCACGATCAGTCCTTTCCTATCCATCGAAAATAAGGGGCTATTATGTAGTACCCAATAATCGCCGCAGCTTCTCCTCCGTCCCTGATCCTTCCAACGGGGTATAGACGGTGCAGCGCAGGTCTACGCTGCCGAGCACTTGGAAGGACGTCAGCGCGAACAGCATTTTGCTCGTTTTGGAGTGGCGGAATTCGATCGTGACCTCCGGTGAGCGGCTGACCTGGCTGCGCTGCCATAATGCTTCAAATTCAGGATGGAGCCGCGACATTTCCTCGATAAAATGGTCATACCATTCATCGCCCATATATTGGCCGTAATAGGTGCGGAAGATCGCAAGGTAGCCTTCCACGAACGTTTCCCAATTGACAGCCAGACTGCGCAGCTCCTTGCGGGTAAACAGGAGGCGAATCAGGTTCCGCTCGGCATAGGGAATCGATTTGAAATCGACAAATACATGCGCCGCAGCCTCGTTCCAGCCGACAATATGGCAATGCCGATCGGAAATAATCGTTGGACAATAGCGAAGCTCCGTTAAGATTCGCTGCAACGAAGGGCTAAGCTTAAGCTCCTCCTCTTCCAGCTTCAAGCCGCCTCCGCCCGTCCCCGCATGATGGCCAAACGCCAGCCCAAAAATATAGTCGCGTTCATCCGCTGTCAGCAGCAGCGCGCTTGCAATCGACTCCAGCACTTGGGTGGACACATGAATGTTACGCCCCTGCTCCAGCCACGTGTACCAGGTTGCGCTGACGTTCGCGAGCTGCGCCACTTCCTCCCTGCGCAGTCCCGGCGTGCGACGGCGAATGCCAGCCGGCAAGCCCACTGCCTGCGGCTTAATTCCAGCGCGCTTCGCCTTCAGAAAAGACGCAAGCGCTTCTAGCCGAATACGATCGGACAAAACTCTCAAACCCTTCCCATTACGCTGTTATTTGTTATTGTAGTATAGCCAATACTAGGATAAACGACAACTTGTAATAGGATAATTCGTTTGCCATAATACAATCAATCGAGATAAGCAGTTTATGATTGGAAAGCGGGGAACAAATGATGAATAGAGTCGTTGTGACAGGGCTTGGTGTCGTATCGCCATTAGGAGTAGGAGTAGAGACGTTTTGGCAAGGAATGCTTGCGGGAAAATCGGGCATTGGCCCTATCGATACATTCGATGCATCGAACCATAAGACGCATTTCGCCGGTCTAGTGCGGGATTTTAATCCGGAGGAGCGGTTTGGGAAAAAAGAAGCCCGCAAAATGGACCGCTTCACCCAGTTTGGCCTCGCGGCAGCGGAAGAGGCGCTTGCCGATTCGGGCTTGCAGCTGGAGCAGCTGGACCGTGAGCGGCTTGCGGTATATGTCGGCTCTGGCATTGGCGGTCTGCAGACGCTGCAGGATAACGAAGGGCAGCTGCGCCAGCGCGGGCCAGGCCGGGTCAGTCCGCTGCTCGTGCCAATGATGATTGCCAATATGGCAGCTGCGCAAATCAGCATTAGGCTTGGCTCGCTCGGCCCGACGCTTGCGCCAGTTACTGCCTGCTCTGTGGGCAATACCGCCATTGGCGAGGCGTTCCGCCTCATTCGCGGCGGCTGGGCGGACGTTGTGTTTGCCGGAGGCTCAGAGGCAGCCGTAACGGATATTGCGGTTGCAGGCTTCGGCAATGCGACCGCGATTTCAACTCGCAACGAGGAGCCGGAGCGGGCAAGCCGTCCTTTTGACAGCGGCCGGGATGGCTTTGTGATGTCGGAGGGAGCGGGCATTATGGTGCTGGAATCGCTTGAGCATGCGCAAAGCAGAGGAGCACGCATTTATGCAGAGGTAGTAGGCTATGGAGCGACCTCGGATGCTTATCATATCGTAGCGACCCCGCCTGATGGAGATGGGGCCTACCGGGCAATGAAGCTTGCGCTGCAGGAAGCGGGACTAGCACCTGCGGATGTGGATGTGATTAGCGCGCATGCCACTAGTACTGAGGTTGGCGATCGCTCGGAGGCTTCGGCGATTCGCCGCTTGTTTGCAGCCGATGGCAAGCAGCCGCCAGCTGTCACGGCGACGAAGTCGATGCTGGGGCATATGCTCGGGGCATCGGGAGGCGCCCAGGCGATTGCCCTCGCCAAAGGCTTGCAGGAAGGCGTCATTACGCCGACGATCAACTACGAGCAGGCGGACCCGGCCTGCGGAGATTTAGACATCGTAGCGAACGAAGCGCGCCGTGCAAATATAAAGGTCGGCCTCACGAACTCCTTCGGCTTTGGCGGCCATAATGCGGTCATTGCGATGCGCAAATTTGAGGAGTAACCATAAACACTAGGAGAAATATTCTAAATGAACAGCTGTAGCGCAAGGTCAAGCTGAGCTTCTATATGATTTTTTTGTTCCCCCAATGAGCAGCGGCTGAATCGCCTGCTGCTCATTGGGGGCTCTTTATTTCTTCAAGCATTCATCCGCATAAATTGGGGGATAAGCACATTCAGCTCTTTAATAAAAGCTTCGCAAGCGAGCGATTGCTTCTTTTTGGCATGCAGCCAGTAAAAATCGACGGGATGCTCGACCTGAAGCGGGATCGGAACGATATGCCCGGTCATGACGTAAGGATCATTTTTCAAGGAAATATCCAAATAAAAGCCGATGCCGAGTCCCTCGCTGATGACCCGTTTAGAAACCTCGGAATGCTTGGAATGAAAAATTTCCCGGCTCGTGCCATACGCCTGAAGCTCCTCCTTCATACGCTCCGAGGTGCTGATAATCGAATGCTTCCCAATTTCCTCCATGGAAAGGCTCTCTTTGTAGGCCAAAGGCGACTTGCCTCCAACGCATGCCATAATTTTGCACGTTAAAAACTTTTCGGCGACCAGATTTTTAAAGGACATTTCCTCCGGCGTTCCAATAAGTCCCACATCCCAATCTCCGCTCAACAGCCGCTCTTCTATTTCGCTAGGATGGCTTTCTGTAATTTCCAGCTCAACAAGCGGATATTTCTCTGAGTAGTGGGTGAGCAGCTTGGGCAAAAAGCTGGTGCAAGCCCCGAAGGTCGCCCCGATGACAAGCCGTTCGTTCAGAAGCGAGCTGTTCAGCTTGGCCGTCTCTGTGAAGTTATCCCAGCGCGACAAAATATCCTCAGCCATCTGAATCAGGTTATTGCCCACAGCAGTCGGGCGGGTTCCCGAGCGGGTGCGGGTAAAAATCGCCAGGCCGATCTCATTTTCCAAGGCGGCTATCGAGTTGCTGATGTTGGGCTGCGACAAGTGAAGCTTCTCCGCAGCCAGAGTAATGGAACCGCTATGCGCTACCTCGACTAAATATCTCAATTGTTCAATACGCATATTAGATCACCTCTTCTGTCATAAGCTCGGGTTATGGAAACATTGTTTTTATATATTTTACATTGTAATTAGGAATGTGTAACATTTCAATTAATAAATCCTTGCAATCCAATCGGAAATTACAAAATTACGATAAGGCTTAAGACTGTTAACAGGAAAACGCAAGACTGGCAGCCATTCAGCAGCATGACATTCATTAGAGAGGTTGTGAAAAATAGTTATGGCAGACAAACTCGCTCCTTTTCGTTTTGCCAAAAGAGTGCCGCAGCAGGCGCCGATGGGGGCGGCGCAAGCGTCCAATCGCACCGATGTCGTTCCGCTATCCTACGGTTCTCCGGCATCGGCATCATTTCCCTATGATGCGCTCCAGCAGGCGGCATCTGATGCCATTCTGACGCAAGGCCACGCTGCCCTGCAATATTCGGGAGCGGATGGCCCGGCTGTCGTTCGACAATGGATTGCCGAGCGATCCGTCTTGCGGGGAATCCATGCCGCTCCGCAGGAGGTGCTCGTCACCTACGGCTCAGGGCAGGCGATCGATTTTGCTTGCCGGGCTATTTTGGAGCCGGGGGATCACGTCTGGGTAGAGGCCCCAACCTTCTTCGGTGCTCTGAATACGTTTCGCTCCAGCGAGGCGGTGCTTACCTCGTTCCCCATTGATGAGCAGGGCCTCAGAGTCGATTTGGTGGAGGAAGCGCTTGAGCAGTCGGCCCGTGCAAATTTGCCGCTTCCGAAGCTGCTGTACTGCATTCCGAATTATCATAATCCGGGCGGAATCAGCTTATCCCTTTCCCGCCGCAAGCGCCTTGCCGAGCTGGCGTTGGCCTATAATTTTTTCATTCTGGAAGATGATGCCTACTCGGAGCTGAATTTTGGAGCTGTCTATTTGCCAGCTATTTATAGCTTTGCCCCGCAAAGAACGATTTACTTGGGCACATTCTCAAAGACGATTGCTCCAAGCATAAGGTTGGGCTGGGCGATCGCGTCGCAGGATACCGCAGGCAAGCTGGGCTCCTTCTTTCATGGAAGCCGGGCCAGCGCATTTACCCAGCAGATTATCGGAAATTTACTAAGCGGCTATTCGCTTGAGACGCATATCGAGCAGCTCATTGCCCGATACCGGGAGCAGCGTGACAGCATGCTTGCTGCACTGGACAAGCATTTAAATGGAGTGGTGGAATATGCGGTTCCCGAAGGCGGATTTTTCGTCTGGCTTCGGTTTAAGGAAGAGGTGGACACCGGGGAGCTTGTAACGTATGCCGCTGAGCGCGGAGTCAGCTTCATTGATGGTCGGCAGTTTTATTTATCGCCGGAGGACGGGAAGCGCTACGCCAGATTATCGTTCAGCTACTGCGATGGGGATGCGCTTGAGCTCGGCATTATCCGGCTAGCCGAAGCGTATCAGGATTATCGAGACGATCAGGCAGCTCAAATCGTTTGAAAAGCTTGAAAAATTTAAAAAGCATACAAAGTATAAGTTTTGACACAGAAATTACTACATCCAAAGGCGGCGTTTCAGCCAGCAAATCAGGAGGAATTATAAATGAAAGCAAAATGGACAACTAGAATGAGCTATTTAATTTTTGCAGCTATGGTGCTGCTGCTAGCGGCATGCGGCAGCCAGCAGCAGGAAGCGGCGGGTACGAATGCTGCGGCTTCGGCAGAGGTAGCCGCTGCACCTGCAAGTGCGGAGCCGGCTTCATCATCTGCGGCGTCGGAGCAAGATGCAGATAAATACAAAGGCGTTGTCGTCCACCTTGAGGGCAGCCAGGTCGGCCCTATGATCGTAGGCAAGGAAAAGGGCTGGTTCGCGGAAGAGATCGGCAAATACGGCGCAACCGTCGAGTTTCAGACGCTTGCAAGCGCGTCCCAATACAATGAGGCATTGGCGGCGGGCAGACTGGATATCGTCCGTACAGGCTATATTGGCACAATTACAGCTCAAGCGGCCGACATTGCCTTCAAGTCCATTGCCGAAGGCAGCAGCGGAGCGCCTGATGCGATTCTTGTTCCGCAGGCAAGCGGCATTCAATCCATTAAAGATTTGAAGGGTAAAACGATCGCTGTTGCGAAAGGAAGCAGCTCATGGGGCTTGCTCCAGCATGCGCTCAAGAAAGAAGGCATTTCGCCAGATGATGTCAAGCTGGTCAACCTTCAGCCTAGCGACGCACAGGCGGCGTACCAAGGCGGACAAGTTGACGCTTGGGTTATTTTTGAACCGTACCGGAGCCAGGAAACGAGCAGCGGGTCATCCCGAATCGTAGCCGAGTCGTCCACAATCGGCTTGTTTACCCCGGGCTATGTCGTTTCTCGAACAGAATTCGCGGACCAATATCCTGAGCTTGTAGAGGCTTTTCTCAAAGCCTACCAGAAATCAATTGACTGGCAAAAAGCGAATTTGGACGAGGCGGTTGCCCTGAACGCCAAAATCAAAAATGTGAGCGAGGATACAATTCGGGCATCCATGGCGAATCCAAGCTCTGAGCCGACAAATCTTCCGATTTCGGAGGAAGCGACGAAATTTCAGCAGGAAACGGCCGACCTCATGTTCGAACTGGGTGAAATTAAAACGAAGGTTGATGTGTCCAAAGTTATTGATAACACCTTCATTACGAAAACATTGGCAGATATAAAGGCAGCAGTGAATAAATAATGCAGGATGGAAGTGGCAATGACATGAAGCAATTGAACGAACAAATGAACCTGGGCGCCTTTGTGTTTACTTTTGGCCATCATTTTGCGGCCTGGCGCCATCCGGGTACGGATACGAATGAAATCATTAGTATGGATTTTTACAAGGAATTGGCGGCAAGCGCGGAACGCGGCAAGCTGGATATGCTGTTTCTGGCGGATTCCGGATCAATCCCGCTGAGCGATGCGGAATCGAGCGCCCGCTTCGTCTACCCGGAAGCGACTGCCGTGCTTGGCGCGCTCGCTGCGATCACGGATAAAATCGGCATTGCGGCAACCGTATCTACGACATTCAATGATCCTTACAATGTCGCACGTCGGTTTTCGACGCTGGATCATCTCAGCAAAGGGCGCGCCGCCTGGAATGTGGTCACCTCGACCAAGGAGGGAGACGCGCTGAATTACAGCATGGAGAGGCTGCCGGAGCATGGCAGCAGGTATGATAGAGCGCGGGAATTTTTAGATGTAACGAATGCGCTATGGGATAGCTGGGAGGATGACGCCCTTCTATGGGACAAGAAAGCAGGCTTGTTTGCTGACAAGGAGAAGGTGCATCTGCTGGAGCACCGCGGCGAGTCCTTCTCGGTGCTGGGGCCGCTTAATATTCCAAGGTCTCCGCAGGGACGCCCGGTCATTATTCAGGCAGGGACTTCCCCTGCTGGATCACGGTTCGCAGCAAGCGGGGCGGATGTTGTGTTTACAGCATGCGAGGATAAAGAAGAATCGATCCGCTTCTATAAGCATGTGAAGGGGCTGCTTCCCGAATTCGGGAGAGAGGCAAGCGATGTGAAAATATTGCCCGGCCTGATGTATTTTGTAGGTGCGACTGAAGCCGAGGCAAAGGCGAAGGAAGAGGAGTTTTACGAGCTGATATTGCCATCCGCAGGCGTCACGTATTTATCACGAATGCTGAATGTGGATTTATCGGGCTATTCCATTGATGAGCAGCTGCCGGATATCCCGCTTGAGGGCAATACTAGCCGGGCGAAAATCATCGTGGAGACGGCGCGGAGAACGAAGCAGACGATTCGCGAGCTTGGCTTGCATTTTGCCGTAGCCCGTGGACATATGAAGGTGCGAGGCACGCCGGAGCAAATTGCCGATGTCATGGAGGATTGGTTCCGCAGCGCAGCCTGCGACGGCTTCAATATTATGCCGCCGCTACTGCCGGGGGGCATGGGAGAATTTGTCGATCAGGTCGTTCCCGTCCTGCAGCGCAGAGGCTTGTTCCGCACCGAATACGCGGGAAATACGCTGCGGGACCACCTGGGGCTCCGCCGTCCAATCAGCCAGTTCGCAGCAACCGTCAATACGGCGAAGGAGGGATAGCTGAAAATGAGCGATACGCCAAAACAATTAAAGCTGGGCTTGTTTATTCAAAGCACGGGGCATCACGCCGCTGCATGGAGGCATCCTGAGACGGCTACGCTCCAAAGCCACAACGTTCGCTATTATCAACAGCTTGCCAAGACGGCAGAGCGAGGGAAGTTTGATCTGATGTTTCTGGCCGATGATCTCGCCGTTCCGCTGCCATACAAATCGGCCTTGACCGACCGCTATGGCAAGCTGGAGCCGCTGACGCTGCTGTCGAATCTGGCTGCTGTAACGGAGCATATCGGCCTCGCGGCTACCTTCTCGACTACCTTTAATGAGCCCTATCATGCTGCGCGCAAATTCGCATCCCTTGATCATATTAGCGATGGCAGGGCGGCCTGGAACGTCGTAACGTCGGCGCTGAATGACGAAGCCCACAATTTTGGCCAGGATGAAATTCTTGATCATGAGCTTCGTTATGAGCGGGCGGATGAATTTTTCCAGGTGGCGTCCGGTTTATGGGATAGCTGGGATGAGGATGCGGTGCAGGCGGATAAGGAGAGCGGCGAGTATTTTGACTTGGATAAAGTACATGTGCTGAACCATCAAGGGACATTTTTCTCCGTACAGGGGCCGCTGAACGTAGCCCGTCCCGTGCAAGGGCGTCCGGTCATTATTCAGGCGGGATCATCCGGGACTGGGCAGCAATTCGCGGCAAAAAATGCCGATGTCGTATTCACGGTGCAAAATCAGTTGGACAGCGCAAAGAAATTTTATAAGCAAGTAAAAGAACTCGCGGAAGCAAACGGCCGCTCCCGTGATGACATTAAAATAATGCCCGGCTTGTTCCCTATTATAGGGGACACACAGGAAGAAGCCGAAGCGAACTACCAGCAGCTTCAACAGCTGGTGGACCGCAAAATCGGTACTGCCTTGCTAGGCGGCGTATTCGATAATATTGATCTTTCGGGCTATGGCGACGACGAACCGTTCCCAGAGCTGCAGGAGGCTGGCGGCACTCGCAGCCGTTTTCAGCTGGTGATGGAGACGGCTAGAAGAGAAGGCTTGACGGTGAGGGAAGTCTATTTGCGGTTTGCTTCGGCAAGGGGTCATCTTACCGTGATTGGAACGCCCGAACAAATTGCGGACCAGATGGAAGTATGGCTGCGCGAGGAGGCGGCAGATGGCTTTAACATTATGCCGCCCTACATGCCTGGCGGACTGGATAGTTTTGTAGAAAAGATTATTCCGGTGCTTCAGCGGCGCGGCTTGTTTCGCACGGAATATGAAGGCGGCACCTTGCGCGAAAACTTGGGGCTGCGTCGTCCTGCCAGCCGCTATGCCCGGCAAGAAAGCGGCGTGGACGCATGAGCGGCAGCGGCAAGCTGGAATTGATTGCGGTGGACAAAACCTTCAGGGCGGAAAAGCAGAATCATGTGCTCGCTGACATTCATTTGAGTCTGAGTCCCGGCGAATTTGTTACCATCATCGGGCCGAGCGGCTGCGGCAAAAGCACATTGCTCAAAATTATCGCCGGACTCGATGCCGATTACGAGGGTTCCGTGCTGCTTGGTGGGGTCGATACAGGCAAGCCCAGCCGCGACAAAGGGTTTATTTTTCAAGAGCATCGCCTTTTCCCGTGGCTTACGGTGGAGCGGAATATTGCTGCTAATCAATCGCTAAGAAATAAAGAGGTTCGCGGGCAGGTGGATGCGATGATTAAGCTGGTGCGTTTGGAAGGGTTTGAGAAGGCGTATCCGAAGGAGCTGTCTGGCGGGATGTCCCAGCGGGTCGCTATTGCAAGGGCACTTATGCAAAGCCCGCAGGTGCTGCTGCTGGATGAGCCCTTCGGCGCGCTCGACGCATTCACCCGCACGCATATGCAGGAAGCACTACTGGACATTTGGCGCAATAATCGGGCGACGATGCTGCTCGTCACTCATGATATCGACGAAGCGGTTTTTTTATCCGAAAGAATCGTAGTTATGGATGCTCGGCCAGGGCGAATCAAGCAGATTGTTCGCAATGATTTGCCCTATCCGCGCACGCGGCATAGCCAAGGCTTTCAAGAGCTGCGTTCTCAAGTCATGCGAGTGCTGGAGAAGCAGGAGGAGCCAGAGGAAAACTGGGTCATTTAAAGATAGAGGCATCGTGATACCAACATGAAGGAGATAATATGAAACAATCAGGAAAATGGTGGAAAGGGGCTGTTATCCCGGTCTGCGTGCTGCTTCTATGGCAGTGGGCGTCTTGGTCGGGAGCGGCAGACCCTAAGCTTTTTCCAGCACCAAGCTCCATTTTTGGGGATCTGTTCGCGATGCTCCTTTCAGGGGAATTGTACTATCATATCCGCATTAGCGTCGTGCGCGCCGCGCTCGGCTTTTTACTGGGCGGGAGCTTGGGGCTGCTTATTGGCTTATTGGTTGGCATGTATGTAAAAGTCGAGGAATTGGTTGATCCTACCGTACAGATGCTGCGGACCGTGCCTTTGCTCTCAATTACTCCTTTGTTCATTTTGTGGTTTGGTTTTGGCGAGCTGTCCAAGGTGCTGTTGATTGCAATGGGTGCGTTTTTCCCGCTGTATGTGAACACCTTTCTCGGTGTCAGGGGTGTCGATAAAAAGCTGTTCGACGTAGCGCGCGTGCTTGAGTTTAGCCGTTACAAGCAGGTGACGAAGCTGATGCTCCCCGCCGCCTTGCCCAACGTGTTGCTGGGCCTTCGCCTATCGCTCAGCATAGCATGGCTGTGCCTCGTTGTAGCTGAATTAATGGGAGCCGACAGCGGCGTCGGCTATCTGATTCAGGATGCCAGATCGTATGTGCGGACAGGCGCCGTGTTCGTTGGCATTTTCGTGTTTGCCGCTGTTGGCAAGCTGGCCGACTCGGCCGTACGATTGCTGGAGCGCCGACTGCTGAAGTGGCAGGATAACTACCGGGGATAATGCAAAAAAACAACCCATACCGCTCATTCGTCCCGCAAATCAGTTATAATAAAACGATAGCAAGCGGAAAATACGGCCCTTCGGAGCTGGAGACGAAAAGGACGATGAGAGATGGGAAGAGAGCTGGTAATCGGGCTTGATCTGGGGACAACCAGCGTGAAAGCTTGTATTTTTGATCGAAACGGCCATTTGGTCGCAGATGTGGAGAAAATGAATACGTTCTACTACCCGCAGCAGGGCTGGGCGGAGCAAAGCCCGGTGGAAATCGAGCGCTCGGCCGTGCTCGCTATTAGAGAAGCGATTGAGAAGGCGAAGGTAGAGGAAGGCGAGCTGCTGGCGCTCGGTTTTTCGGCGGCGATGCATGCGATTCTGACGCTTGACGCAGCTGGGAATCCGACTTCTCCGGCGATTATTTGGGCGGATGGAAGAAGCGCGGGCCAGGCGGAAGCGCTGCTGGAAGCAAGCGGGGAGCAGGTGTACAAGGCGACGGGAACGCCGATTCACCCGATGACGCCGCTCATGAAGCTGCTGTGGATGAAAGAAAATAACTATGAGCCTTATGAGCAAGCGAGCTATTTTATGTCGATTAAGGAATATTTGCTTTATTGTTGGTTCGGACAACGCAAAATCGATTATGCGATGGCTTCGGCAACCGGCTTATTCAATCCAGCCAAGCTGGACTGGGAGCCAGAGCTGCTGGCGTTAACGGGCATTTCAGCAGCGCAGCTGTCCGAAATCGTGCCGCCAACGGAAATTCTCTCGGGGCTGAATGCGGATATTGCTGCGCAAATGGGCGTCTCAAGGGACTTGCCGTTCGCGATTGGATCTGCGGATGGGCAGCTGTCGAACCTCGGCATTGGAGCGATTCTTCCCGGCGAGGTTGCCGTATCTGTTGGGACGAGCGGGGCAATCCGCCAGCTCACGCATCAGGCGAAGGTGAGCGATAGCCGCGAGACGTTCTGCTACTCTTTTACGAAGGACACGTATATCGTCGGCGGCCCGACGAACAATGGCGGCATTGCGCTGCAATGGCTGAAGGACACGCTGAATTATGAGGGCGGCTACGAGGCTTTTCTGGCTGAGGCTGAAAAGATTGCTCCCGGCGCGGACGGCCTGCTTTTCCTGCCGTATTTGAACGGCGAACGGGCACCGCTGTGGAATCAGCGGGCGAAGGGCAATTTCTACGGCTTAACGATGACCCATGAGCGGGCACACTTAATTCGCGCGGTGCTTGAGGGTGTAACGTTCAACCTGTATCAAATTGGCAAGGCGCTGGAGAAGCTGGCGGGCGCGCCGCAAAAAATGTATGTGAACGGCGGGCTGTCCCGCTCGCCGCTCTGGCTGCAAATGATGGCGGATATTTTCGACGCCGAAATATACGTTTCGGAAAACCATCATAGCGCCGCATGGGGCGCCGCTTGGACTTCACTAGTAGCAACTGGCTATGCGAGCTCCTATGAGGAAATTAAGCAGCATATTCCAATGGACAAGCCTGTTGTGCCGAACCCGGAGATGAGCAAGCGCTACAAAGAAATTTATGCGAATTATGAAAAGCTGGCGAAGACGATGGCAGCCTTTTTCTAAAGGGCAGCCTAATCATTAAGCCGCGCCATTTAATAGGCGGGCAGCCGCCAATAAAACAAGCCCCGGCAGCGGTAATAAATCGCTATCGGGGCTTGTTTTATTATTTAAACATAAGCATTAGCCGTTTACGCTTTATTCAGCGAATAGCTGTAGGTATAGCTTTTGCCATCGAGGGCGCTGCGATAGGAGAAGCTGAGGACGCCTTTGGACGTTTCGCCAGTGAAAGCAAGCTCATCGCCATAATAAGGAATGTCGTTCTTTTCCGCATATTCCTGCTCGGCAGCAGACAAGAACTGTTTATAAAGAAGCGTAGCGTTGCCCGTCTTCAAATCGACTAAAGTAAGCAGCCCTGTTTGGTTAGGACGAATAATTAGGTAGCCTTGGCCCATGCCTAGCACGGCATACACTTCATCTTTGCCACCCAGCTTGGGAAGATCATATTCCTCCAAAGTGGCTCCGCTGCTGTCCAGCAGAGATAACGTTTTGCCGTCCGTCAGCAAAGGGTTGTTGTTCATGGCGACGATGTTAGGCTCATAGCGCTTGAAGTATTTCGCAGCAGCTTGCTTGACCAGCTTATGATCTTTAATATAAGCGGCGTGGGATTGGAACTGAACGCTAGGCTCGCCATAGTTGAAGAGAATGGATACCATAAGGCCGCTGGTCCCGATTGCTTTAGTTGAAAGGCCCCAGTAGCCGGCGATGTCTGCATCCAGCTTAAGCTTGCCCGCAAGCTGGGGAATATCGGATTTGCCAAGCGCCGTATACAGATTGCCAGTTGCCGTATCTAGCCATGCTGCGCCGGATTGCAAGCTGCCACCCGTTTGATAAGTGACCTTCTGGTTAATCCCTACTGTGTTATCGGCCTGTTTCCAAGTCACGCTTGCCCCAATGGATTCCGAGAAAAAGCGCAGCGGTACGTAGACATGGCCTTTAATCACTTGCAGCGGGGTGTTCAGCTTGATCTGCTTGCCGTTGTTGATCGCCTCCGTGGACCCGACCTTCAACGTAACCAGATGTCCCGGGTAGCTCATCGTGACGGCTTTGGCTGCTGCATCCCAAGACACAAGGGCTCCTAGCAGCTCGCCAACCTCACGAAGCGGCATATACACCGAGCTTTGTGATATAAAAGGGGCCGATTCGGTCACATAGGAGTTTCCGTTCACCTTAAGCGTTATTTTCTTGGCGGCTGGTGCAACTGCCGCCGCTGTTATGTAATCGCTGCTGCTTGCTGGAAGTGCTGCTGATGCAAGAGGCGCTCCCATTAACGAAGCTGCGAGGCTGATTGCTGGAATGACTGTAAAAGCAGTGCGTAAACGTTTCATCCTTATTCCTCCTATTTAAGGTCGTTGCTATTGCCATGCCTTCTAAGCTTAGTCTAAAATTAAAGACGCAGCCACACTACAAATAGTTACAATTTTGGCTGAATAAAATTCGATTTAGTTGTCTAACGTGATGAAGGAATTGACATACTCCAAGTGGAATTCATGTATAATGGCTTTGAAGCAAGGGCTATCATTAGCATAAAATGTTAATTCGGAGGTTTCGCATATGACGGAAATAGCATTATGGCCAGAATCAGCTTATGAAAATGTGGAAGGTGAGCGCCCGTATTTAGTGCCTCATCTTATCAAGTCGGGTAAGCCACTAGCAGCAGTCATCGTGCTTCCAGGCGGCGGTTATCGCTATCGTGCCGATCATGAAGGAGAGCCAATTGCTAAGTGGTTAAATGATTTAGGCTTGCATGCATTTGTTCTTCATTACCGTGTAGCTCCGCATAAGCATCCTATTCCGCTCGGTGACGCGAAGCGCGCCATGCGGATCGTCAGAAGCCAGGCAGCTGAGTTCGGCATTGATCCCGCGCGTATTGGCATACTCGGCTTCTCGGCTGGCGGTCATCTGGCTTCCACAGTCGGCACGCATTTTGATGCCGGAGACAGCAGCAGCTCCGATCCGATCGAACGTGCAAGCAGCCGCCCAGATGCGATGGTTCTGTGTTATCCGGTTATTTCGCTAGGGGAGTTCCGTCACGATGGCTCCTTGGTCCATTTGCTTGGTGATGATGCGCCTGAGGAGCTTCGCAGGGAGCTGTCGAACGAGCTGCAAGTTACGGAGCAGACACCGCCGACCTTCCTCTGGCATTGCGCAGATGACGGGGCCGTTCCGGTCCAGAACAGCTTAATGTTTGCAGCAGCGCTTGCTAGCAGCGGCGTTCCTTATGAAATGCACATTTATGAGAGCGGCGGACATGGCATCGGCCTTGCCTATGACCATCCTGAAGCGCATACTTGGAGCTTATGCTGCGGCAACTGGCTGAAAAAACACGGCTTTACGGAAGATTTAGAGGTTCAGTAACGATAGCTACAATAGCGAACAGCATGAGTACAGCAGCAGGGCGCGGGAGCGAATTATTCATTCAATCTGACGATTGGTCCTAAGGGCTTGCTGGCCTGCTGCTATGGGCTTGGGCATTTGGTGCAGCAGCAGTCACAGGGTCTCCGGGAAAAGCCGGAGGCCTTTTTATAAATATAAGCCATTATAAGCGTCACCCTTATAATCGGCTTATGACGATATAGATAGAGAAGCGGAGCTGAGAAGCATGATGCAAATGAGAGGGAAAATCGTACTTGTTACCGGAGCAAATGCGGGCATGGGATTGGCATCAGCTACGGAGCTGGCTAAGGCTGGCGCGGACGTTATTATGGCTTGCCGCAGCCTGGAGCGCGGCGAAGCCGCAAGGCAGCAGGCACTTGCCGCAAGCGGTGCTGCGCATATTGAGCTGATGGCCTGTGATCTTGGAGATTTTGCGAGCATTGCTGCCTTTTGCGAAGCTTTCAAGCAGCGGTACGACCGGCTGGATGTGCTGCTAAACAATGCAGGCGTTGTATCGCTGAAGCGCGAGCTAACCAAGGATGGTTATGAAAGTATGATCGGCGTTAATCATCTGGGCCATTTTTTACTGACGACATCGCTATTGGAGCTGCTGGAGCGATCACCGCAGGGCAGAGTAGTCAATGTATCCTCGGGCGCATATAAAGCGGGGAAAATCCATTTTGAAGACATAAATCTGACTCGAGGCTTTAGTGTAGTAAAGGGTTATGCCCAATCGAAGCTGGCCAATATTTTGTTCACCAAGGAGCTGGCTAGGCGGCTGGCGCATACGAAGGTGACGGTTAATTGCCTGCATCCAGGAGCGGTAGGAACGTCGCTCGGCGTTAACCGCCAGACGGGATTCGGCAAAAGCATGCATGCGCTGCTGCGGCCTTTTTTCTTAACTTCGCTGCAGGGGGCGCAGACGGCGCTGTATTTGGCGAGCTCGGAGGAAGGCGGAGCGGTAAGCGGGCACTATTTTTATAAGCAAAAAAGGGAGGAAGTGTCTGCTAAAGCAATGGATGAGCAGGCTGCCAAGCGGCTTTGGGAATGGAGCGAGCAGCAGCTTGAACACAGAAAGCAAGCGAAATAAAGCGAGCTGGGGGGCGTTATCGTGGGAGGTTGTTTGAATGTTTGAGAAAGCAGCTGTCAAGTCGGCTATCGCGCTGCTTGCGTTGTTTAGCCTCATGCTGGCTGGCTGTACGAAGGATGCGCCGAAGCCTGAGAGAAGCAACCCTGCCATGCTGCAATGGCTGCCAATCATTAAACAGTCGGGCAAGCTGGTTATCGCCACAACCGAAAATTACCCGTTTGAATATACGGATGAAGAGACAGGCGAGTTTATAGGGTACGATGTGGATTTGGCGCAAGCGATTGCAGACGAAATTGGCGTAGACATTGAATGGAAAAAAATGCCCTTTGCTGAGCTGCTTAACGCCTTGCAGCTGGGTAAAGCCGACATGGTTATAGCCAGTATGTATATTACCGAGGAGCGGGAACGCACCGTCGATATGTCGGATAAATATTTGGATTCCGGCATGGCAATCGTCAAGCGGATGAGCGATCATTCGGTACGCTCGCTTAATGATTTGACTGGCAAGACGATTGGTGTAAAAACGCAGGCGACCAGCGAGCGGGAAGCAGAAGCGCTTATTGCGCAGGGCAAAGAAATTAAAATACGATCGTATGCTTCGGTAGCGGAATGTATGGAAGCCTTGCGCTCTGGCGAGGTAGATATCGTATTTAACGATTATTTAAAGCAGGTCAGCTACAATCAGCATTATCCCGAGGCACACTTGGAGCTGGTAGGCGGCGCATTTACCCAAGAAGGCTTCGGGATAGCTGTCGTCAAAGGGCAGACCGAATTGCTTCAGGTCGTCAATCAGGTCATACACAGGCTGCAGGAAAATGGCGATGCGGATGTGCTGTACAGCAAATGGCTGCAATAATGGGGAAAACGAAGGAGGAACACACATGAAACAACGGCAATTTGCTTTTACAGCTATTCGCGTGTTGGCGATTTATTTTTTGGTAGCAGGCATTGGAAGGCTGATGGATGTAGTAGCGCCTATTATGCTGAGCGGCAGCGATGCTCATGTATCGGCGTGGGCGTAGTTGTCTCTGGTACTGCCAGGCCTCGTTTATGTGGCGGCAAGCGTTTTTCTATGGTCGAAGGCAGAAGGCCTCGTACTGCGTATTGTGCAAGGCCAAGTAGAAGACGCCGCAGAGGCGCTTCCAGCTACTCGATTCGCCAGCGGCGAGCTTTACAAGCTTGCGTTGTCGCTTACAGGCGTCATCCTTATTGTGCTAACCTTGCCTACGCTCGCGTCAACGATTATTCAGCTTCTGCAAGTTAATGAAACGAGCTATACAGTAACGCAGCCGTTTCTTTATTCCAACTGGGCTGTCATAATGGAATGCATAGTGAAGCTGGGGCTAGGATTAATGTTAATCATTAAAACACAGGTTATTTTTGGCTGGGTGGGGCGCACCTTTCAACAGGTTCGGACGAACAACCAATAAACGAATGATCAATAAGCGTGCAATCAATAAACGCATGGGCATAAAAAAGACTGGCGACGCATCGGGCTGTGCAAGAAGGCACCCGATAAGGTCATCGCCAGTCTTTTTGTTTTTTTGCTAAAGTCAGCAGCAATCCATCAGGTAAAATCCAGCAGGTAAAGTATAGCGGCAAGCGTGTGCAGCTTATGGACGGAATTCGACGTTGAGCTGAATAATTTCGGCGCGGCTGCCGATGCGAAGCGGCGGTCCCCAAGTGCCGAAGCCGGAGGAGACGATGGCATGCAGCTGTCCTTTTTTCAAAAAGCCCCAGTCCAGCTCGAACAGCCGTCTTGTGAACAAGTGGTTCGGCATCATTTGACCGCGGTGGGTATGGCCGGACAAGGAAAGATCAATGCCCTGCAGCGAAGCCTGCTCCAGATCGGAGGGCTGATGATCCATCATGATGAGCGGCAGGGTAGCGTCAAGCGCTGCGACGAGCTCCTTCACGGATTGACGGCCTTCCGGGTCTGATCGCTTCGCGGTTAAGTCCTTGCGGCCAATGATGTAAAAGCCGTCGTCAATTTTCACGCTCTCGTCCAGCAGGACGCGTATGCCGACAGCATCCATCTCCGCAATGAAGCGGGCAATGTGTCCGCCATAATATTCATGATTGCCAAGCACAGCGTAGACGCCGAGCGGCGCACGCAGACGCTTCATGACCTCGGACATATTGTCATCCAAATAGGGGGCAATATCATCATCGATGACGTCGCCAGGCAGCAAAATCAAATCGGGCTTCATATGCTCCATAGCCTTCGCAAGCCGCGCCAAATGGCGTTTGCCGACGATGGTGCCGAGGTGGATGTCAGAGGCCATGCCGATACGCAGCGATGTGCGTGGTCCTGCTGGCTTGGCAATCGTAATGGAATAAGTGCGAACGACCGGCGACCACGCATTCCAGCTCCCGCGCAGCAAAATGGCCAACATGATAACGGCGACTGCGCTGCCTACTGCAAGCAGAGCTGTAGAGGCGGAGATACCAAGCTTCGTCAGCAGCCAATAAATCAGATTTGCTGGAGGAAGCAGCAGCACCGCATATTCCATTACCGCGAGCCAGTAGGAGCCGATGAGCTTGAACACACGCCCTATTTTGCGCAGAGGTGCTACAGGTTGAAGAAGTCTTCCAATGATATAAGAGATAGAAATAATGGCGACAGCGAAGGCATAGGGCAGAGGATTGTCCAGAGAAGTCAAGGCCGATAAATAAACCCATCCATTCCAGCCAATATAAGCGTTAATAGCCACAAAAATAAATAATACTAAAGCGATTGTACCGATCAAACGCGGTTTCAACATTTGCACTCCCCAGTCATTATCATTGTGCATGAGATTAAGTCAAAGCATCTATTATCCTTCATGGTGACAATACTATAGCATAACGGCAATTGTCAGGTAAAATAGAGTCATAGACTAGAGGGAAAAAGGGGGCTTTAGCGTTGCCTTTAATTATGCAAATTTTATTGTTTATTGCTGCTGGGCTTGCAGAAATCGGCGGCGGCTATTTGGTGTGGCTTTGGCTGCGCGAAGGAAAGCCTTATTGGTACGGCATATTGGGCAGTGGGATCTTGGTGCTGTACGGGATTTTGCCTACGCTGCAATCGTTTCCGACCTTTGGCAGAGTGTATGCGGCATATGGCGGCGTGTTTGTCGCAATGGCGGTGCTTTGGGGGTGGCTCGTAGACAAGCGGACGCCTGATCTTTACGATTGGATTGGCGCTGCCGTATGTCTGGTCGGCGTATCGATTATTTTGTGGGCGCCGCGAGGATAGCTGCTTAGGCGTCATGCTTGAACTATTTTTGACAACATTAGCATTTGTAAGGATAATATAGCTTTACAAGCTGGACGAATGGGGCGAATGGAAGAGATGAAATCATTAGTGCTCGCGGAAAAGCCAAGCGTGGCAAAGGAAATTGCCCGTGTGCTCGGCTGTACGAACAAAAATAAAAGCTACATAGAAGGCCCGAAATATGTGGTAACCTGGGCACTTGGCCATTTGGTTACCCTCGCGGAGCCGGAGGAATATGATCCGAAATACCGCGCCTGGAATTTGGAGGATTTGCCGCTGCTGCCTCCTAAAATGAACTTGAAGGTGATGAAGGAAACGTCGCATCAGTTCAAGGCGGTAGCGCAGCTGTGCAAGCGTTCTGATATTAGCGAGCTTATTATCGCAACGGATGCCGGGCGTGAGGGCGAGCTGGTTGCCCGCTGGATTATGGAGCTGGTGCATTGGCGCAAGCCGTTTAAACGGCTCTGGATTTCGTCGCAGACGGATAAAGCGATCAAGGATGGCTTTAGCAGGCTGAAGCCGGGAGCGGAATATAACCATTTGTATGCATCTGCGGTATGCCGCGCCGAGGCGGACTGGCTAATTGGACTGAATGTCACCCGTGCCTTGACGACCAAATACAATGCACAGCTGGCGGCAGGACGCGTGCAGACGCCGACGCTCGCTGCGCTGATGGACCGGGAGAAGGAAATTGAGCAGTTCCAGTCCCAGCCGTTTTGGACGGTATCTGCCGATATGGGCACTTTCCAGGCGGTATGGCGCGAGCAGGATGGCCATGATGGACGTGTATGGGGCCGTGATGAAGCAGGGGCAGTCGTCGCCCGCTTGCAGGGAAAGGGCGCGAAGGTCGACAAGCTGCGTACAGTCGAAAAGTCGGAGCCGCATCCGGGCGCCTATGACTTGACGGAGCTGCAGCGCGACGCGAACAAGCGGCTGGGCTTCTCGGCGAAGCAGACGTCGGTTGTGCTTCAGAAGCTGTATGAGCAGCATAAAATCGTCACTTATCCGCGTACCGACTCGCGCTATCTATCGAGCGACATCGTGCCGACGTTCAAAAGCAGGCTGGAAAGCGTGGCGGTCGGGCCTTATGCGCCTTTTGCCCGCAAGCTGCTGCGCGGTCCGCTAACTGTGACGAAGCGATTCGTTGATGACAGCAAGGTGAGCGATCACCATGCGATTATTCCAACGGAGCAATACGTTAATTTGTCTGCGTTAAGCGCGGAGGAGCGCAAGCTGTATGATCTGATCGTCCGCCGTTTTCTAGCCTTGTTCTCGCCAGCGTACCGCTATGATGAGACGAGCGTTACGCTGGCGGTTGGAAGCGATAAGCTGTACGCCAAAGGCCGGGTGCAGAAGGAAAGCGGCTGGAAAGAGCTTTACAGCGGAGCTGGCAGCGGAAGCTTTAGCGACGATGACGATGAAGACGACGATAAAGCACGCAGCGAGGCGGATCGCCAGCCGGAGCAGCTGCTGCCGGCCATGAGCATGGGGCAGACGCTGCCGATTAAGCAAGCCCGCTTCAAGGAATTGCGGACGCTGCCGCCTGCAAGATATACGGAAGCATCGCTGCTTGGCCGAATGGAGAAGTATAGCTTGGGCACGCCAGCGACGCGCGCGGATATTATTGAGAAGCTGCTCGGAACCGACACCATTGAGCGTCGGGGCAATCAGCTGTCGCCAACGGGAAAAGGCAGGCAGCTGATTGAAATTGTCGTTGAGGAGCTTCGCCGGCCGGAGCTGACTGCTGAGTGGGAGCGGGAGCTGGAGCGGATTGCGCTTGGCAAGGGCAACCCAGCGAAATTTATGGCGGGCATTCGCGAGCAGGCGAGCAAATGGGTGGCAGAGGTGAAAAATGAGACAAAGGAATACAAGCCTCATAATCTGACGCATTCGCGCTGCCCGGAATGCAGCAAGCACTTGATGGAAGTGAAGGGCAAGCGCGGCAAGTCGCTTGTATGTCCAGATCGGGAATGCGGCTATCGCCGCTCGGCTGAGCCGGCGCTGTCGAACAAGCGCTGCCCGCAATGCCGCAAGAAGATGGAAATTCATGACGGCAAAGCCGGAAAATACGCACAGTGCCGACCATGCAACGTCATTGAAATGCTGGGCGATAAACAGGGCGGCCGGATTAATAAGCATCAGGAGAAAAAACTGATCAATCAATTCAGCGATAATGTGTCGCTCTCGAACAGCTTGGCGGATGCCCTCAAGGCAGCTATGAGCAAGCAGGAAGACGACAAGTAAGGAATCAAGCAAGTTAGCGAGCAAGCTAATAAACAAGATAGCCAGCAAATAAGTATGGGGATAACCCCAAAAAGCTTCGGCCTGCGATAAAAAAGCAGGCTGGAAGCTTTTTTCTTATAAATAGGCTTGACTAGTGTTATCGTTGGCTTTAGCGTTATAGGGGCATAGGGAATATAATCGTTTTCGTAAGCGTTTTCTTTGAGAAAGAACGCGGTTGTGAAGCAACTATTTTGGCAGTGGCAGGAGGAACGTTCATGTGGAAAGCGGATCAGCTATTAAATCGGCTTTATGAGGAAGCGCTTGATGCGCATCGTGAAGCGGCGGAAGCAGAGAGCAGGGAAGGAAGAAGGCTGCAATTAAAGAGAGAGCTTGCATCAGCGATAGGTTCTTTTGAATCAAACTATGGGCATGAGCCTGTCGTGCTCGAACGGGTCCAATGCGATGGATATACGAGGGAACGGGTGGAGCTATCCGCTACACCGGGGCTGTCCTTCGCAGCGTATGTGCTTATTCCAGACGGCGCAAAGAGCGGGCAGCTGCCCGGTGTATTGGCGGTGCATGGACATGGTTATGGCAGCAGGGAAATCGTCGGTTTGCTTCCGGACGGCACGGAAGACCATGGAGAGCCTAACATTCATCAGCATTTTGCCGTCCAATTGGTGAAGCGCGGCATGGTTGTTATTGCGCCCGATGTCGTCGGCTTCGGTGAACGGAGGCTGGATGCGGATTTGCAGGAAAATCCCGATGCACCAAGCTCCTGCTACAGATTGTCCACCCAACTCATGATGCTGGGCAAAACGCTAACGGGCCTTCGGACGGCCGAAGTGCTGGAAGCGCTTAACCATTTGGCGGTCAGGCCAGAGGTAGATGCAGCCCGCATAGGGGCGATGGGATTTTCCGGCGGAGCACTTATCTCATATGTAGCCGCAGCGCTGGATGAACGAATAAAGGCAGTTGTTTTGACTGGCTTTACGAATACGTTTAAGGAAAGCATATTTGCGGTGCATCACTGCATCGACAATTATACCCCAGGCCTGCTGGCCCACGCCGAGCTTCCCGAGCTGATCGGGCTAATTGCGCCGCGTCCACTGTTTCTGGAATCTGGGCAAAACGATCCGATTTTCCCGGTTGAGGGCTTTAAAAAAGCGGCAGCAGAGCTGCAGGCGATTTATGAACGCGAAGGCGTGCCGGGGCAGCTGCAATCCGATATTTTCCCGGGTGTCCATGAAATTAGCGGGCGGGTTTCCTATAATTGGCTGCGTGAAACGCTATCCATGTAGGGGAGGGTGAAAGGGTAATATAGGCAAAGTATAAGCGAAAAATGCTATCCTACCCATCAAAATAGACCATTTAGAAAGAACAAAGAGGCTGCCGCCGGGCTGCCTCTTTGTTCTTTCCGCCAGCCAGTGAATAGCGGCTGCATGCCTACATGCCTACACGCCTACATGCGTAAAGCCGCCCTGCAATGGATGGACAATACCATCGACATTGTCCTTAATAGGGACGGTAAAATTGCTTTAGGTAAGAGGAGGGAGATTCGCCGTACATTTTTTTGAAAACTCTGCTGAAATAAAATGGATTTTGATACCCGAGCCGATCGCTAATATCAGAAATGTTTAAGGAACTGCTGCGCATTAGCGCTACGGCGTGCTGGAGCCTTAGTCTGGTATGCGCCTCAATGATGGTTTGTCCGGTTACGCGCTTGAATGTAGCGGAAAGATAGCTGTAATTCAAGTTTAAGGCAGCTGCCAAATGACTGGCTGAAAAAGGCTCGCAGCTATGCGACCCCAGAAAAGCGATAATCCGCTCGGAAATTTCCTCAGCCCCTGTGCTTTTTCTTTCCAGTGTAGACGCTTGGTGAAGATCCAGAAGCAGCTCGTATACGCTGAGGCTAGTTCTCGTCATTTGATGAGATCGCACCTTCTGGGGCATCTTCATCAGCGCGTTCAAACGGTTTTCCATGCCTGGAAAGGCAGTGCCCTGCTTTGGCAAAGTGAGCCTATATTGATAATGATCGGGATAATAAAGGGCCAGCTCCGGCAGCGGGGCCTTTTCTTTATAAGGGGTATTTTCATGATCCTCACTATTTTCCATATTAAAATGAATCCAATACCACTGCGTACCCGCAGCCGTTTTATGCCGTCCCCAATGATGAAGTCCTTTTTTCAAAAATAAATATTGCTTGGCCTGGATTAGGAAGGGTACTCCCTCCTCCTCCACCTGCATGCTGCCGCTTGCCACGTACAAAAAAACATGATAATCCAGCGTGCGATCGGGATGCGTGTATAGCTCCTCTGTCTGGTTCCAGCCAATGTCCCGTACTAATGGAAAACGATCGGCTGTTAAGGTAAGGTGGGCATCCATAGAAGCCTCCATATGTTCGATTTATTTGATTGGCACAAAAAAAGGATAGGTTTTGCTAATCGATGTGCATGTACGCCTTTTATTATATCGTTTTAGACTAAGGAGGAAAAACAAATATTGTGCTGGAAGGGTGCAGACGATGAATAAGAGGAACTTATCTGCCAAGCATGCGCTGAGCGAATTTGCCGCTGGCAAAGTGAAGCTATCTCCGGGGCCGCTTAAAGCCCGCTTTGAGCTGAACAAGAAATATATAATGAGCCTCACGGATGAGAATCTGCTCCGCAATTTTTATTTGGAAGCCGGGCTGTGGAGCTATAGCGGGAATGGGGGTACAACGAGCGCGACTACGACGAGCAGCGATGGCCCTGAGCATTGGCATTGGGGCTGGGAATCGCCAACCTGCGAGCTGCGCGGACATATGATGGGGCACTGGCTGTCTGCAGCTGCCCGGATCTACTCGCAGACGGGAGATGCTCAGGTGAGAGCGAAAGCCGATTTTATTGTAGCGGAGCTTGAAAGATGCCAGCAGGCGAATGATGGACAGTGGCTGGCCGCTTTTCCCCAGACGTATATGAATCGCATGGCACAAGGAAGATTTGTGTGGGCGCCGCATTATACCATTCACAAGCTGCTTATGGGATTGCACGAGATGTACGTGTTGACTGGCAATCAGAAGGCATTGACCATTATGAATGGCTTGGCGGCATGGTTCCACAAATGGACGGCACGCTTTTCCGAGCAGGAAATGGACGAGCTGCTTGATTTGGAGACGGGCGGCATGCTGGAAGCATGGGCTGATCTGTATGGCATTACTCGTGATCCGAAGCATCTGGCGCTCATTAAAAAATATGACCGGCGGCGATTTTTCGATGCGCTGCTTGAAGGGCAGGACGTGCTGACGAACAAGCATGCCAACACGCAAATTCCTGAAATATTGGGTGCTGCGCGGGCATGGGAGGTAACGGGCGAGGCAAGATATCGCAAAATAGTTGAAGCCTTCTGGAAAAACGCGGTAACGGATAGAGGATATGTGGCAACGGGTGCGGGTGATAATGGCGAGCTGTGGATGCCTGCTGGAGACATGGGGGCAAGGCTTGGCGTCGGTCAAGAGCATTGCTGCAATTACAATATGATGCGGCTGGCCCATACGCTGCTGCGCTGGACCGGTGAGGCAGCGTATGCCGATTATTGGGAACGGCGTTTTGTAAATGGTGTTCTGGCGCACCAGCATGGCGATACTGGCATGGTTTCCTATTTTCTTGGCATGGGAGCGGGCAGCCAAAAGGCGTGGGGATCACCAACTCAGCATTTCTGGTGCTGCCACGGGACGCTGGTGCAGGCCAATGCTGCCTACGCTTCGCAGATTTTTCTGGCAGATCAGGAGGGGATATCGGTATGCCAGTGGCTTTCATCGGAGCTGGTCTATGAATGGGAGGGCTGTGCCATTCGTCTTCAGCTTGAGCAAGATGGTCAATATGGGGACTATCCGCTGAATAATTGGTCGGTTACGGGGATGGAGGCTATTACAAAAGTAAATACCCCGCCGCTGCCCATCCATCGTCCGAATGCCATGAAGTATAAGCTGACTATCCGCACGGAGCAGCCCATCGCCTTCGCGCTTAAGCTGCGTATGCCATGGTGGCTGGGCGGGCAAGCGAGCATTTCTATTAATGGGCGCCCAGCAGAAGCGGACTTATATGCGCCTTCCTCCTTCGTTAAGCTGGCCCGCCAGTGGGAGGATGGAGATATCATCACGGTGGAGCTGCCGAAGGAGCTGAAGGCTGAGCCGCTTCCGGGCGACGATGGAAAAGTTGCTTTTCTCGATGGTCCTGTCGTCCTTGCAGGCTTGACAGCGGAGGAGCGCCATCTTGCTGGTGATCCAGCCCATCCGGCTGCGCTGCTGACGCCTGACCGCGAGCGCAATCACAGCTGGTGGAATAGCGGCTATTACCGGACGGCAGGCATCGACCGCGGTTTTCGGTTCATCCCGCTGTACGAGGTTAAGGAAGAGGCGTATACGGTTTATTTTTCAATTAAGCCAAACTAAATAAAGGTCTAGCTGGCATTCGCAGCCTTTACAAGAGGGGCTTCTTACCTGCGTCAATCATCCAAGAGACAGACGTCTTGCCGACATATGCTATGGAGGAGGAAGCAGGAAAGGAGCTGGTAGTTTTTGAGCGAGCATCAGGGCAGGCAGTTGGCGAGCAAGTGGGCGAAGACGGCCGTATTATTGTCACACGCGGGTATTGCCCCGCATATTCCCCCTACCAGACGGTATACTGGGGAAAACTTGAGGAGCATGCTGCAAACGCATCGAATGGTTGTCATCAAGCCGGTTTGCGGAGCAGGCGGGCACGGGGTTATTAAGGTGACGCAGGATGGAAGCGCAAGCTATTCTTACACCTACTATGCAAAGAAAAAGCAATTCAGCAGCTTTAATGCTCTGAAGAGCGCGCTTGATAAACAACGCAAGGGAAGGGCTTATATTATACAAAAAGGCATCCTTCTTGCGTCCGTCGGCAGCAGGCCGATCGATTACCGCGTGAAATATGTAAAGACCGATAGAGGCTGGGTTTATCGCTCCATGGTAGGAAGAATTGCTAGAGAGGGCTTATTCGTAACGAACCTCTGTCGAGGCGGAACGATGGTTAGCGCGGCAGAAGGCATCAGGCGCTCGATTTCCGGTACAGTCGTTCGGGCAAAAAAATCGAAGATGAGAGAATTGACGGTGCAGGCGACACAGCTGCTGGAAAGCCGGTTTCCGGGCATTGGACAGTTGGGCTTCGATTATGGCATCGACAAGAGCGGGAAGATATGGATTTTCGAAGTGAATACGCGGCCGCAATAAACCCGAAAGGGTTTATTTTTTTGCTTCCTAACTGAATTTCCATAAGAGGGAAAATTAACTAATGGCATTAAACGATAAGATTGATAGATTAAGAGATTGTAATTAAAGTTTTTTATGGAAATGGTAAAATTTGAGACTGTGTATAACCGTATCCACAATGTACACAGCGCGAATCCTCAAGATTCGACGTTTATACACACGCCATGCACACCCTGTCCACAAGCAGTTGTGTATAACCAGAACGGTTGTTCTATCGTTTATACCCGTGATAATATGGTGAAGCATTAGAAAAGCCAAGAAAGGAAGTGCCGATTATGGAGCTTATGTCCGACGATTTTCTTAAGGACACCTACTATGCGGCGGTCCAGTCTAAGCTAGATCAGGAATTTATTCAAATGCTGCTTTATGAAATGAAGCGAAGGCAATTGACAGACGAGGATGTGCGCATTACAGCCTGAGACGTTATTCCTGCCATTCACTTATGCACACTTCTATCGTATGCGCGCAGCTTGGGCACAGTGCCGTATGTAAACAACTTGCATCGCCTATCTGATTGCGAGCGGAACCGGAGATGGATACAGGCTCGTATGGAGCATAAGGATCACTCCATTCCAGCGTACGCCCGCAATCGTTCATCGCTTCATTGCACTTGTCACAATTTACTTCCACTCTCTTGATGCCATTGCAGACTGGACAAAACATAAGGGTATCCTCCTTGGCATGCACCGCTTAATGCTATGCATCGCTCCAAGGTAGAATACCCTTATTTGTGTGTATTTACTTCCTTGCATGTATGGAAGGCTGCGAGCGTCTCCGGCTTACAGCTTCATATTGCTGCTGTGGCCCGGGGAAAGCTTCGCTTCCGGATCTACATATACTTTAGCATTATTAATCGCTGTTGGAGCTTCTCCAAACCCGACAGCAATCAGCTTGAGCTTGCCTGGGTAAGTCGTAATATCGCCTGCGGCGAACAATCCAGGAATATTCGTTTCCATGCGGGTATCCACAACGATGGAGCCGCCCTGAATCTCAATGCCCCATTCGGCAATTGGGCCAAGGGAGGAAACGAAGCCGAAGTTGACAATAACGGCGTCGACATCAAGCTCTGTCGTTTCTTTCGTTTTCACATGGGCAAGCGTAACTTTCTCGATTTGGTCCTCGCCATGCAGCGCGGTAATTTCCATCGGAGTCAGCACATTGACCTTGGAATTCATCAGGTTCTCCACACTGTGCTCATGCGCGCGGAACTTGTCTCTGCGATGAATGAGCGTCACGCTCTTTGCAATCGGCTCCAGCATAAGCGACCAGTCAACCGCGGAGTCGCCGCCACCGCTGATCAGGACGTTCTGGTCTTTAAAGCGCTGCAGATCGCCGACAAAATAATGCAGATTTTTCTTCTCGTAAGCGGCAGCCTCTGGAAGCTCCAGACGACGCGGCTCAAACGCGCCTACGCCAGCTGTAATAATAACGGCCTTCGCATAATGGGTTTCTGTATCAGTCGTAATTTCAAACAGGCGCTCATCTTTTTTGACGACCTGTGTAACTTTTTGCTCTAGGCAAATCTCAGGCTTGAAATGGTTGAGCTGCTCCACAAGGCGGTCAACAAGCTCTTGCGCCGTAACTTTCGGAAAGCCTGCAACGTCATAAATATATTTCTCTGGATAAAGAGCAGCCAGTTGTCCTCCAAGTTGGGGCATGCTTTCAATAAGCTTAACGGATGCTTGGCGCATGCCGCCGTAAAAAGCAGCGAACAGGCCAGCGGGACCGCCGCCAATAATTGCGATATCGACAATGTTTTCAGGTAGTTCAGTTTGAGACAACGTAGGCACCTCCATATATTTGTATCTATCCTTATTATTATAAACTTACGGAGACAAAGAAGGAAATAACTAATTTGTATGCCCTTCTAAACTTTTTCGTATAAAATGCCATTGAACTTTTGTTTAAAACTCTGTAGTATGTCTGTTGTATGTTAAGGTTGGTACAGCTGGAAATTGGCGAATTAAAGGGAGACTAAGTTGCACATTTAATCCTCGTAGATCATAAATGTAGAAAGAGGTTTGTGTAATTTTTCACAATATAATTAAACGCATAGGAATGGAAGGGATCATACGATGAGCAACATACCTAAGATTGTTATTCTGGGTGCGGGATACGGCGGAGTGCTGACGGCGTTGCGTTTGCAGAAGGAGCTTAACTACAACGAAGCAGATGTTACATTGGTAAACAAGCATGACTATCATTACATTACTACACATTTGCATATGCCGGCGGCAGGAACCGATAATCCTGAAAATGCCCGTGTCAGCATCTCGAAGCTGATTGATGAATTTAAAATTGATTTTGTGAAATCGACTGTTGTACAAATTCGCCCGCAGGACAAAAAGGTCATTTTGGAAGACGGTACGCTGTCTTACGATTATTTGGTTGTGGGGCTGGGCGGAGAGCCTGAAACGTTCGGCATTCCTGGTCTTGGCGAGCATGCGATGAACATTCGCAGCATTAACTCGGTCCGCCTTATCCGCGAGCATATTGAATATCAATTTGCCCGCTTCAAGCGCGAGCCGCATCGCACCGATTATTTGACGTTTATTGTTGGCGGAGCAGGCTTTACCGGCATTGAGTTCGTCGGCGAGCTGTCCGACCGCATTCCTGAGCTGTGCAAGCAGTTCGATGTGGACCCGGCGCTTGTGAAAATCTACAATATTGAAGCGGCTCCGACGGCGCTGCCAGGCTTTGATCCAGAGCTTGTCGAATATGCAATGAATGTGCTGACGAAGAAAAACGTCACGTTCCGAATTGGCACAGCTATTAAAGAGTGCACGGCAGAAGGCGTCGTTGTTGGCGAAGGGGAAGAGATCAAGTCGGCAACGGTTATTTGGACGGGCGGCATCCGCGGCAATCGCTTGATTGAGGATGCAGGCTTTGAAACGATGCGCGGACGCGTGAAAATCGACGACCAGCTGCGCGCGCCAGGCCATGAGAATATTTACATTTTGGGTGACAACTCGCTCATGTTTAATCCGGAAGGCCGTCCATATCCGCCAACTGCGCAAATTGCGATGCAGCAGGGCGTCGTGTGCGCACATAATTTGGTTGCTTCGATTCGCAACCAGCCGCTTAAAGCATTCGCGTTCAGCAATAAAGGTACAGTAGCGTCCCTTGGCAAAGGCGAAGCGATCGGCCTTGCTTTTGGCAAAAAATATAAAGGCCGGGTAGCGGCATGGCTGAAGAAAATGATCGACCTGCGCTATCTGTTCATTATCGGCGGCATTCCGCTCGTTCTGCGCAAAGGGAAGTTTTTCTAATGCGTCACTGCAGCGTGCAGGTTCGGGGGTTGCTGACGCGGGATGAGCTGGATCGCTATAATGCTCTAATGGAAGTAGGCTCGTTTCTAGAGTCGCAAAATCGGTATGATCTGGCTTATCCGGTACAAAAGGAAGTCGACCTGCTCATCCAGCCGGCCATTGAACGGTTGAAGGATAAGGGCCGCGAGCGCGACCGTGCGACGCAGGAGTATTTGGAAGCGAAGCGCCTAGGCCTTGATGAAGAGTACGACGAGGAAGAAGATTAGGCGAAGCGAATAAACAAACAACCGCCCCGGCTAGTGACGAGCATTCGTCAGCGTGCCGGGGCGGTTATGCATTATTTTCAGAAGGAAGAAAAAAGGTCTACACTTTCAGCAGAGCGGTGAATTTCTCCGAATCAAGCAAATTGCCGACGTAGAAGTCGCCAAAGTCGCCGTAACGCGCGCTGACTTCATCAAAGCGCATTTCATAGATCAGCTTCTTGAACTGCAGTGCGTCCTCTGCGAACAGTGTAACGCCCCACTCCCAATTGTCGAAGCCGACGGAGCCGCTAATAATTTGCTTCACTTTGCCCGCATATTTGCGGCCAATCATGCCATGGCTGCGCATCATCGTGCGGCGCTCGTCCATGCCGAGCATATACCAATTGTCGCTGCCATCGCGGCGCTTGTTCATCGGGTAGAAGCAGATGTGGCGCGCTTTTGGCAAAATCGGCTTGAGGCGGGCGAGAATTTCCGGATTTTCCATCGGATCAACGCCTGGCTGGTTCACATAGTTGCTGAGCTCCACAACGCTTACATAAGAATAGGTCGGTGTTGTAAAGGAAGCGAACGCTGTTTTATTGAAAGCCGTCTCGATTTCATTCAGCTCCTCCAGCGTTTCGCGCAGGTGCATGAATACAAAATCAGCTTTCTGTCCAACGATGGAGTAGACAGCTGTGCTGCCTTGCTTGCTTTCCTCTACATCTGACCATTGCTTCAGAAACGTATTCAGCTCGTCGAGCATGCGGTTTTGCTCTTCGGTGGTGCTCAGTCTCCATGCAGCCCAATTGACGCTGCGGAAATCATGGAGGCAGTACCAGCCTTCTAGTGTAATTGCTACTTCACTCATATCAGCGATAACCCCTATCTTTGGCATATTTTGCTGTGAACATTGTATCGTAGTTTAGGGCGGTAGGGCAAATGTCGGACTTGTGACAATTGGCAGATCGGAATTGACTTCCTTAAGCGGTTTCATTAAAATGTTATCGAGAGTCTGAGAGGGGAATCGTACATGCTTCAACTGATTATTGCGACGGTGCTGTTTTTGGTCATGATGTTCGGCATCGGATTTATTCTGAATATGCTATTGAAAACAACATGGTTTCCCATTTATATGTTTATTATTGTTCTTGTGCCGTTCTATGTGTGGAGCACTTGGGATAAGACGCTCTCCGCTTCTGAAAACTTTACGAGTTTTACTTTCATTGATTTAGTGCCTGTATTTGGCGCATTAATAGGCGCGTATTTAAGCGGCTGGACGATTCAAGCGCTGCGCAAGGGCGGCTACAAGATGTTTTAAGCGTATAATCAAATCCCTCACTTGGGGGATTTTTTCTATTCTTCTCTATATTTCCCGGAATGAAACGCGCTGTGCTGCCAAAGGACAGCGACAGCCGTTTCACCTTGAAATATAGGAAAGGATATCTTAATGCGATCCTTTCTCTATATTTCTCGGAATGAAACGCGCCGCGCTGCCAACGGATGGCGACAGCCGTTTCACCTTGAAATATAGGAAAGGATATCTTAATGCGATCCTTTCTCTATATTTCTCGGACTGAAACGCACTGCGCTGCCAAAGGACAGCGACAGCCGTTTCACCTTGTGTTAAACTGATAGAAAGTATGGACAGGATGGAGTAGATGCCATGCGCATCGGTAACTTATTGCAGTATACGGAGCATCACCGCTATTATATTTTTCGTGATTTTTCATTAAGCAGTTTGGATTATAAAATATTATCGCTCATCTATCAGCCGATGATTGGCGCCTTCGCGGTTGCGTTGTACCAGCAGCTGTACCATGGCATATCGGATGGGGCTTCCGGCTATTCCTCGCTGGAGCCGCAGCGCAAGCTGTTTCTCGGGCTAGGGCTTGAGATGAATGAGCGCGGCCGCAAGCATCTTGTCGAGCAGGCGTCGCGCCTCGAGGCAGTTGGTCTGCTGCAAACGTCGCGGCTGGCACTGCCGGAGCAAAGCGACCTGATTTATGAATATGAGCTGGCTAAGCCGCTCACGCCGGGCGAGTTTTTTCAAACCCAGCATTTGGTTATGCTGCTTCGTGACAAGGTTGGGAAATACGCGCTAATTGCGTTAAGGGAATCATTTGGCGCGCAGGAGCCGGACGAGCTGGCCAGCGTACAGCTGAGCAAGGAGAACATTTCCGTACCGTTCTATGAGCTGTTTCAGCTTAATCCCCAATCCGTGGACCCGGAGCTGGAGCAGGCATTAAGCGAGGTGGCGCCATCTCGGCAAGCAGCACCTAGGCTTAAACAGGAGACGGCAGGCATTCCTTATGGGGAAATTATTTTGCGGTTTCCGCGCAATTCCGCTAACCGCAGCTATGTAGAGCGGCTGCGCGGCGATGGCGAGCAGCTTGGGCAGCTGAATTACGTCGCTTACAAATACAGCTTAAATGCGAGCGATCTTTGCCGTCTGCTGGATGAGGATGGCGTATTTGCGCCTGACGGGCTGCTGCTCATTGACGAGCTGCAAATGCGGGCCAATCAAATGTACCGCCAGGATAAGAAGCGCGAAGGGGATCGCCAGCGTACGATTGCCCGCGTGCAGCAGTCTCAGGCGGAAGTAACTGAAGACAATATTGAAGAGTTTGGCGTTCAGGAAGAATATTATTTAAGCGTGCCTAACTTGCTTGATGGCAGATGCGACATTCATCAGTACAATATGCTGATGCGCAATGAGCCGCATACCCGCTTTATGCAGCGCTTTTTCCCTGGGGCTGTACCGGATTGGATTGAACGCTCCTTCGAGCGCATCGATCTCAATTACCGGCTGCCTGCTCCTGTTATTAATGTACTCATTCATTATGTTATAGGCATGAACGACGCCCATCGGATGACGAAAACCTTCGTTGAAGCGGTCGTATCCAATATGCTCGTCAAGCAGATAGATACGTTTGAGAAGGCTGTTGGCTACGTGCGCGAGCAAGGGAAGGTTGAAGAGGGCAAGGAACAGCGTCAAGAAAATGCGCGTTCTGTGGGCGCAACGGGGCGCGGAGGGTCCCGTGCTGGCGCAAGAGGCGGTGCTTCCCGTAAGCCAAGCATCCCGATTGTGCAGGATACGGAATCGGCTAGCCAAGTATCGCCCGAGAAGCTTGAAGAAATGCGACAGCTGGCAAGGAAGCTGGATGGAAAATAAGATTGCGGGGTGATTAAGAATGGAATCGCTGGGTGAGCTTCTGAAAGCATGGCCTGCGGGCAAGTCATTAACGGATCAGGCGGACCGCAAGCTGGAAGAGCTGCTTGCCGATCCGCTTGTGCATCGGCTGCGGGAGAAGCATCCCGAGCTGGATGAGCAGGCGGTTCGTCTTAATTTGAACCGGGTCTATCAATATGTAACGGAATATCGGAACTGTACGAACTGTCCGGGGCTTGACCAATGCCCGAATGACTTTGAGGGCCATTATACGCTGCTTTCATGCGATATCGTGCAGGAGCGCGTACAGCTGCATGACCGCAAAGTGGCCTGCAAGAAAATGATTGCCCGCAGGAGCGAGGAGCGGATCAGGAAACGGATTCGCAGCTTCTATGTAGATGACCGGGCGCTCAAGAGCGGCTATTCGGCGCTCGAAATTTTGGACAAGGACCCTACCCGGGCTGAAGCAGCTTACCGCGTCATTGAATATATTGACCGGACGAAGGAGCAGGGCCTTCAGCCAAACGGCCTGTATTTAGCCGGGAAGTTTGGCACAGGGAAGACGTTTCTTATGTGCTACCTGCTGCATGAGCTGGCGAAAGCCGATTATTCCGGCGTCATCGTCTACATGCCTGATTTTGTCGAGGATTTGAAGTCGATGATGCACGAGCCGGCGAAGCTGCGGGAGACGGTAGAGATGATGAAGGAAACCGACCTGCTTATCTTCGATGATATCGGCGCCGAAAACTTGAATCCTTGGGCAAGGGATCATGTGCTTGGCTCCATATTGAATTATCGGATGAACCGCAAGCCGACGCTGTATACGTCCAATTATGAGCTTGATGGGCTTGAGCGGCATTTTAGCTTCACAAGCAAGGATGGCGATGAAGTGTATAAAGGGCAGCGATTGATGGACCGGATTCGGCCCTATGTCGATGTGATTATGGTCACAGGCGACAATAAGCGAGGATTAAAATAAAAAATTTGTTTAAAATTTTAGCCTTTAGGTTACTCTATTAAACCTGTCGAGAACGATTCGACAGGTTTTTTTGCATCTGTAAACATTTATAAATGTTTTACTTTTATAACGAATAATCAATGATGGTGCAATCGCGGGGGCAATACCCAAAAGACTGGGATACAACGGTTCATGGCAAATGAATAAAAGTGTATGAAGCGAATTTTCGCTCTAAAAATGTAAACGCATTATTGGTAGTAATTGTTAATTTATACGTAACTTAAATTAAAAATGTTTGCGTTTTCATTAAAAAATTTTTAAATTAATTTTTTGTGTCGTTTTTAATCAAATGCCGTATTTTCGGACATAATACCTTACGCAAAACAGCCGTAGTATGTGATATTGCTCAGTTTTACCGAAATGGGTAGTTGATTAAGTCTGATTTTATGCTATAATCTCTAGCATCAAATAGAGAATCTCAAACTATTCATAATTATTCCTTATGCCAAATATATATTCATCCTTACATTCAGTGGATAATATTTTTTTATTTCGGTTCTACGCAAACATGAACGTATGTTCACTGTATAAGGAACAAAGGAAGAATAATAGAGATTCATATTGAAATATTAATTGGGAGGAAATAAACGCATGAAAAAGAAGTATTCGTTTTTACTCAGCACGTTGCTTGTCATGACTTTGATCATCAGCGCTTGTGGCAATGCAGGCACTAACACAGGCACCAATAATCCGGGAGAGGCTAGCCCAGAGGCTACCGCAACCGAAGTGAAATTGGCTGATAATCAAGAGATCAGCGTGAACATTGCATCTGAGCCCCCGACACTTAACCCTGGTAAAGCAAGCGACTCCACATCCGGTACGATTTTGCGCCAAACGTTCGAAGGTTTGACACGTATTGGACAAGACGGACACCCTGAAAATGCAGTAGCATCGAAAGTTGAAGTTTCTCCTGACCAAACGGTATACACATTCACTATTCGCGACGGCGCTAAATGGTCCAATGGCGATCCAGTAATTGCCGGAGACTTTGAATATGCATGGAAATGGGTTCTAGACCCAGCTAACGCAGCAGATTACGCTTATCAGCTTTATTATATTAAAGGAGCAGAGGCTGCTAACCTCGGCAAAGGAAAAGTTGAAGATGTAGGCATTAAAGCGGTCAACGACACTACGCTTGAAGTTACGCTTGCTAACCCGACTTCTTTCTTCCTTGAATTGACAGCATTCTACACATACCTGCCAGTAAACAGCAAAATTGCTGCAGCCAACAAAGATTGGGCTAACGATGCAGGCGACCAATACACAACGAACGGTCCTTTCCACATGACCGAATGGAAACACAGCGACAACCTTATTATTGAGAAAAGCGACACGTATTGGGATAAAGACAACGTGAAATTGACTAAAATCAACTTCTCGATGATCAATGATTTCAATACTGAGCTTTCGATGTTTGACAATGGCGAGCTGGACTGGGCTGGACAGCCTAACGGCCAATTGCCAGTTGATGCCATGCAAGCTTTGAAAGACCAAGGCTCTTTGCATACACAACCAATTGCTGGTGTGTACAACTACAAGTTCAACACGAAAGTGGCTCCTTTCGACAACAAAAACATCCGTAAAGCATTCGCTTATGCGATGAACCGCCAAGAACTGATCGACAACATTACACAAGGCGAGCAATTGCCAGCGATGGCAATGGTGCCTCCGACGATGTTTGCTGAAAACGAAAAAGGTTATTTTGCCGATAACGATATGGCGAAAGCAAAAGAATATTTGGCTGAAGGCTTGAAGGAAATGGGCCTGAAAGACGCATCTGAGCTTCCTCCAATCTCTATTTCTTATAACACGAATGAAGCGCACCAAAAAATCGCTCAAGCCATTCAAGACATGTGGTCCAAAAACCTTGGCGTAGAAGTAACGCTTGATAACGCTGAGTGGGCTGTATATATCGAGAAATTGCATGCTGGCGACTACCAAGTAGGCCGTCTGGGCTGGCTTGGAGATTTCAATGATCCAATTAACTTCCTTGAGCTGTACCGCGATGCTGATGGCGGCAACAACGATACAGGCTGGGAAAATGCAGAATACAAAAAATTGCTGATTGATTCCGCATCTGAGTCAGATGCTGCGAAACGTACGGAAATGTTGAAACAAGCAGAAGCAATCTTCATGGAAGATATGCCTGTAGCGCCAATTTATTTCTATACGATGAACTGGGTTCAAAATGAAAAATTGAAAAACGTTGTAATCAGCGGTCTAGGCGACGTAACTTACAAATGGGCCTATATTGAAGCTTAATACAGGTAGGATGTAAAAAAGAATAGTCGACCATAACCGGATGCAGCGGTATGGTGGGCGGAACATCCCGGATCACATTTTCAAGTGGTTCGGGGTGTTCCTTTGTTATGAAAATGCGGGGCTATACTCCCCTTATATGTAAATAAAGCTCGAAACTAATAGGAGGTGCCAGACTATTATGGTGAAATATATTGGCAGACGTTTGCTGTATATCCTTTTGTCGTTGTGGCTGATTATTACAGCTACCTTTTTCTTGATGCGTCTTGCTCCGGGTAACCCGTTTACGTCGGAGAAGCAACTGCCGCCGGAGATTAAAGCTAATCTGCTGGCTCACTATGGTCTGGATCAACCGTGGTATGCGCAATATGGCGATTATTTGCTGAAAGTGCTGCAATGGGATTTTGGTCCTTCATTCAAGTATAAAAGCCAGACCGTTAATGATTTGATCAATACCGGTTTTCCTGTTTCACTCGTGCTTGGCTTGGAAGCGATCTTCCTGGCGCTTGCCGTTGGTGTCATTCTAGGTGTTATTGCTGCGCTCAAGCATAATCGCTGGCAGGATTATACCGCGATGATTATTGCGGTGGCGGGGATTTCGGTGCCTTCCTTCATTATGGCAACGGTGCTGCAATATGTGCTTGCCATTAAATTTGGCATTTTTCCTGTCGCAAGATGGGGAACGTTCATGCATACGGTTTTGCCGGCGATTGCACTCGCTTCCACGCCAACGGCATTTATCGCTCGTCTGACGCGCTCCAGCATGCTTGAAGTACTTAGCAATGATTATATTAAGACTGCGAAGGCCAAGGGCCTAAGCGAGTTTATGATTACAATTAAACATACGCTTCGCAATGCGCTGCTGCCTGTCGTTTCTTATATGGGGCCGCTGTCGGCTGGTGTCATTACAGGAAGCTTTGTTATTGAGCGTATTTTCGGCATACCGGGCCTTGGCTCCCACTTCGTTGTAAGTATCGGTAACCGTGACTACACGGTTATTATGGGTGTTACGGTGTTCTATAGTATTATCCTTCTCTTTAGCGTACTCTTGGTTGACATTTTATATGGATTAATTGATCCCCGTATTAAACTTGGGCGCGGGAAGAAAGGGGCTTGACGATGGAACCAATATCTAATGACCGCTTTAAGCTGGTAGGCTTGCAGCAGCAAGGAACAGATAATGTGGCGAAGGCAAGCCTTACTTTCTGGCAGGATGTCGTTCGGCGCTTCGCACAAAACAAACTAGCCATGGTCGGGGTTGTGCTGCTCGTTATTTTGGTCTTTATGGCTGCGTTTGGCCCATTAATGACCGAATTTGATTACCGTTCCAACGATCTAGGCAACAAAAATCAAGCACCGTCTGCTGAACACTGGTTCGGCACGGATGATCTGGGACGCGACATGTTTGCCCGTGTCTGGGAGGGTGCACGAATTTCCCTGTTTATCGGACTTGCGGCCGCACTTATCGACTTGTTTATTGGCGTCCTTTGGGGCGGAATTGCCGCTTACAAGGGCGGACGTGTAGACGAAGGCATGATGCGTTTTGCCGACGTTCTCTACGGTATTCCCTATTTGCTGCTTGCGATTATTTTGATGGTCGTATTCGGGCAAAGCTTGGGAACGATGATTGTAGCGATGACTATAACGGGCTGGATTAATATGTCGCGTATCGTTCGGGGACAAGTGTTGTCGCTGAAAAACCGCGAGTATGTGTTAGCCGCTCGTACACTGGGCGCAACGATGCCTTGGATTATGAGAAAGCATTTGATTCCGAATGCGATGGGCCCTATTCTGATTACGATGACGCTGACAATTCCATCGGCGATTTTTACAGAGTCGTTCCTGAGCTATTTGGGTCTAGGCCTGACTCCGCCGATTGCGAGCTGGGGTACAATGGCATCCGATGGATTGCCTGCACTTAAATATTATCCATGGCGTTTGTTCTTCCCGGCCATTATGATCTGTGTAACGATTTTCTCATTTAACGTAATTGGCGACGGATTGCGTGACGCTCTCGATCCGAAAATGCGCAAATAATAGGAGGGAAGCATAAATGGAAAAGCTGCTCGAAGTAAAAGATTTGTGCGTTTCCTTCGGTACGCACGGCGGCGAGGTACAGGCGGTCAGAGGCATTAGCTTTGACCTGTACAAGGGCGAGACGCTTGCCATCGTAGGGGAATCGGGTTCTGGCAAAAGTGTCGCTTCACAAACGATTATGAAGCTCATTCCGATGCCGCCAGGCAAAATTACGAATGGCGAAATTTTGTTTGATGGCGACGATTTGGTGAAAAAGACCGATAAGCAAATGGAGAAGGTACGGGGCAAGGATATTAGTATGATTTTCCAAGATCCGATGACCTCGCTCAATCCAACAATGAAAATCGGACCGCAAATTATGGAGGTGCTGAAGAAGCACCAAAAGCTTTCCGGCTCCGCTGCAAAAGAACGTACGATTGAACTGCTTCGTCTCGTCGGTATTCCGATGCCGGAGACGCGGATTAACCAATATGCCCATGAGTTTTCCGGCGGTATGCGCCAGCGGGCGATGATTGCGATTGCGCTTGCGGCCAATCCAAGATTGCTCATTGCCGATGAGCCGACGACGGCGCTTGACGTAACGATCCAGTCGCAAATTTTGGAGTTGATCAAAGATTTGCAGCAAAAAATCGGCATGTCCGTCATTTTCATCACGCATGATTTGGGCGTTGTTGCAAATGTAGCTGACCGTGTAGCCGTTATGTATGCGGGGCAAATTGTCGAGGTTGGAACTGTGGATGAAATTTTCTACGATCCGCGCCATCCTTATACATGGGGACTTCTTGCGTCCATGCCGAGCCTTGATATGACAGATAAAGCCGAGCTGCTGGACATACCAGGCACGCCTCCTGATTTGACGAATCCGCCTAAGGGCGATGCGTTTGCCCCACGCAACCGCTACGCGCTGGCGATTGATTTCGAGGAAGAGCCGCCGATGTTCCAAGTATCCGAAACGCATTATGCCAAAACATGGCTGCTGCACCCGGATGCGCCGAAGGTGGAGCTGCCGGAGCAGGTTAAACGGAGAGTTCGTAAATTGGCAGCGTCTTTCGATAAGCCGGTGCTTGCGGAAGGAGAGGCTTAAATGGCGAAGAAGCTGCTAGAAATCAAAAACCTAAAGCAATATTTCAATGAAGGCCGCCCGAATATGGTGAAAGCTGTCGACGACGTCAGCTTCGATATTTATGAAGGCGAGACGCTTGGTCTCGTTGGGGAGTCAGGCTGCGGCAAATCAACGACCGGCAGAACGATTCTACGGCTGTATGACGCGACGGACGGCCAAGTGCTGTTCAGCGGTGAGAATGTTCACGGACACAAGTCTAGAAGCGAACTGAAGCGTCTGAACCGCAAAATGCAAATGATTTTCCAAGATCCATATGCCTCGCTCAACCCGAGGATGACTGTTGGCGATATTATTGCCGAGGGCATTGATCTTCATGGGCTTGCGAAAAATAATAAGGAACGCATGGCGAGAGTGCATGAGCTGCTGGAGACAGTAGGCTTGCACAAGGACTATGCGAGCCGCTACCCGCATGAAGCGTCCGGCGGACAGCGCCAGCGGATCGGTATTGCCCGCGCGCTTGCGGTCGATCCTGACTTTATTATTGCCGATGAGGCGATCTCCGCGCTGGACGTATCGATTCAAGCGCAAATTATCAATCTGATGAAGAAGCTGCAGCGGGAGAAAAACCTGACTTATTTGTTTATTGCCCATGATTTGTCTATGGTTAAATATATTAGCGACCGTATTGGCGTGATGTACTTTGGCAAGCTCGTTGAGCTTGCTACTGCGGATGAGCTGTACAACAATCCAATGCATCCTTATACGAAGTCGCTGCTGTCGGCCATTCCAATTCCCGATCCGGAGACGGAGCGCGTGCGCAAACGGACACCTTATGATCCGAATGTGCATCAGTATACACCGGAGGACCTTCCGGAAATTCGTGAAGTGAAGCCTGGACATTTTGTGTATTGTTCGAAACGCGAGATGGAGCAGCTGCAAGCTTCTCATTAAAATGGGTTTAAGCCACTGGGCTTAAAGCTTGCATGAATACAGCTTGCAGCTCTAGTAGAAAGGACTGTTCCAAATCAGTAAAGCCTTACGGCTGCACTGGTTTGAGGGCAGTCCTTTTTTTGCGTGGAGAGCTCTCGATTCCTATCGTTATCTTCAGGTTGGAAGGCGGCAGAAACAGCACACAAAAAGCGAGCTTTTTACCAAAATGGTATTAACATCAATTCATAAACCTAATTTCGAAAACGCTATTGACTAAACAAAATCACGCTGGTAGAATCCTTCCATAACCAACTAAGCGGGTAGGAATAATATTTTATCTACCGGACCACCGGCGGCAAAACGTTACTCATTTATCCAGGACTGCAGGAGCAAAAAGAAAAAAATCAGGGGTGTGAGGATTTATGTTAAAGGGGAAATGGTCGGTTTCATTATTGCTCGTATTGGTGCTCATCTTGTCCGCTTGCGGAGCAAACGGAGGCAACCAGGGAACTGGAGCAGGAGCAGGAGAGTCGCCAGCTGCATCAACAGAAGCGGGCGCCGCAGGAGAGAAGCCAGCAGAACCAGTCAAGCTGCTAAATGTATCGTATGACCCAACTCGTGAGCTGTACGTGGAGTATAATAAAGCTTTTTCAACGTATTGGAAAAATAAAACCGGCCAGGACGTAACGATTAGCCAGTCCCATGGCGGATCAGGCAAGCAAGCCCGCGCAGTCATTGACGGTCTGAAAGCAGATGTCGTCACGCTGGCGCTTGGCTACGATATTGATTCCTTGGTGGAGCCGGGCCTGCTGAGTGCAGACTGGCAATCCAAATTCGAGCATAACAGCTCGCCGTATACGTCAACAATCGTGTTCCTTGTACGCAAGGGCAACCCGAAGGGCATTAAAGACTGGAATGATCTGATTAAAGACGGTGTAGAGGTCATTACGCCAAACCCGCAAACGTCGGGCGGAGCGCGTTGGAACTATCTTGCAGCATGGGGCTATGCGCTCAAGCAGAACAACAATGACGAGGCGAAAGCGCAGGAGTTCATCACACAGCTGTTCAAGCATGTGCCAGTGCTCGATACAGGTGCGCGCGGAGCAACAACGACCTTTGTAGAAAAAGGAATTGGCGATGTGCTGCTGGCTTGGGAAAATGAAGCGTTCCTGTCCATCAAGGAGCTTGGACCTGATCAATTCGAAATCGTCTATCCTTCGGTCAGCATTTTGGCGGAGCCGCCTGTAGCGGTCGTTGATAAAAATGCCGAGGCCAATAAAACGACAGAAGTAGCCAAAGCATATCTGGAGTATTTGTACTCGGATGAAGGCCAAGAGATTGCAGCTAAAAACTACTACCGTCCTATTAATGAGACGATTGCTGCAAAATATGCAGATACGTTCAAAAAGCTGGATCTGCTGACGATCGACGGAGATTTTGGCGGCTGGAAAGTGGCGCAGGAGAAGCATTTTAATGCGGGCGGCATATTCGAAAAGATTTACACGCCAGGCTCGTAATGATCGCTAGGCACAGCAAAATGTGGAATGGAGCTGACTTCACATGAAAGGTTCCAGTAGGAGCAAAGGAAGAAGCAGAGGCGGCAAAGCGCGAAACGTTTTGCCCGGCTTCGGCCTATCAATGGGATTTGCAATTGTGTATTTGAGCTTGATCGTTCTAATCCCGCTGGCCAGCGTATTTATTAAGACGACAGGACTCAGCTTTGCCGAATTTTGGGGCACGGTAACGAATCCAAGGGTTCTGGCTTCTTATCGCATCAGCTTCTTTACCGCTTTCAGCGCCGCAGCCGTCAATATGGTGTTCGGCCTGCTCATTGCGTGGGTGCTGGTCCGCTACCGTTTTCCCGGCAAAAAATTTATCGACAGCCTCGTCGATCTTCCATTCGCGCTGCCGACAGCGGTAGCGGGAATTGCACTGACGGCTATTTATGCGCCGAATGGCTGGGTAGGCAAGCTGCTCCAGCCTCTCGGGCTCAAGGTAGCCTATACGCCACTGGGCATTACAATAGCCCTTATCTTTATCGGCATTCCCTTCGTCGTTCGCACGGTGCAGCCTGTGCTGCAGGATCTCAATAAAGAAATAGAAGAGGCCGCGGTTATGCTTGGCGCCTACCGGATGCGAACTTTTTGGAAAGTGATTTTGCCTGAGCTGATGCCGGCTCTGCTTACGGGCTTCGCTCTAGCTTTTGCTCGCGGAATTGGGGAATACGGCTCCGTCGTATTCATCTCTGGCAATATGCCGATGAAAACCGAAATCGCCCCGCTTCTCATTATGACGAAGCTGGAGCAGTTTGATTACGCAGGGGCTACCGCAATCGCGCTCGTTATGCTCGTCGTTTCGTTCCTGCTGCTGCTGTTCATTAATTTCATGCAGTGGCGGATTAACCGCCGCGTCGTAGAAGGAGGCTAAGCAAGATGGCTGGAGCAATTACAACGCATTTATCGAGCGAGGCCTCCAAGCGGCCTAAGCATATTACGGAACCGGCAATCGTACGGATTGTACTCATAACGGTAGCGCTTATTTTCCTCGCGCTGGTCGTCCTGCTGCCGCTCGTTTCTGTATTTGTTGAAGCTTTTAAGAAGGGCTTTGACGTTTATCGTGCCGCGATCACCGATCCCGATGCTTTATCGGCACTGAGACTGACGCTGCTCGTAGCTGTAATCGCCGTTCCGCTGAATACGCTGTTCGGCATATCCGCTGCGTGGGCGATCAGCAAGTTCCGTTTTCGCGGCAAGCAGTTTTTAATTACACTCATTGATTTGCCGTTTGCCGTATCTCCGGTCATATCTGGACTTATTTATATTTTGATGTTTGGCGCGCAGGGCTTTTTCGGCCCATGGCTCGATTCCCATGGCATTCAGCTCGTCTTCGCACTGCCGGGCATCGTGCTGGCGACCGTATTCGTAACGGTGCCTTTCATTGCCCGCGAGCTCATTCCGCTCATGCAGGCGCAGGGAGTGGCAGAAGAGGAAGCAGCGGCAAGCCTTGGCGCAAAGGGCTGGCAAATTTTTTGGCGGGTCACCTATCCGAACATAAAGTGGGGCCTATTGTACGGCATTATTTTATGTAATGCCCGGGCGATGGGCGAGTTTGGAGCAGTGTCTGTCGTATCAGGCCATATTCGCGGGCAGACAAACACGCTGCCGCTGCATATTGAGATTTTGTACAACGAATACCAATTTTCAGCTTCGTTTGCCGTGGCATCGCTGCTCGTCATGCTGGCGTTCATTACGCTTATCGTCAAGTCGCTGATGGAATGGCAAATGAACAAGCGGGCTTCTGCCCAAAATGCCTGACACTTACGATAAGGTGGATTAAAAAAAGGAGGAGAAGACAATGGCAAAACCTTTGGAAATTGATCAGCAGTGGCTTAAGCGGATTGCGGATCAGGTGGGCGGGCTGCAATATGGAAGTGTGAATATTACGGTGCATGACGGCAGAATCGTCCAGATTGACCGGACCGAGCGGACGCGCTACGATCAGCCCTCCAGCAAGCAGCAGGAATCCCAAAGCGTCAAGCAGCAGGCAAGCAATAGCCATAATAATAGCAGCAACAAGCACCAATCGGCCTGAATAAATAAAGAAAAGAACCTTCGAATCATCCGCCTAATAGCGGGTTCGAAGGTTCTTTCTTTTAAATATAGGTCATTTATAAGTTTCTCTCTTATAAATGGCCTATATTTCTCGGAATGAAACGCGCCACGCCGCCAAAGGACGGCGAGAGCCGTTTCACCTTGAAATATAGGAAAGGATATGATTTCGCCATCCGTTCTCTCTATTTCTCGGAATGAAACGCGCCACGCCGCCAAAGGACGGCGAGAGCCGTTTCACCTTGGCTGCAAAGCTTGCTATTTGTTTACGATATGATAAATTTCACGATAACAGCAGCAGCAAACATGACAGTCATTAGACCGAGCATGCCGCCGAAGCCGAACACTACGTCCATCAAGTCGTGGCGCGGTTCTTCATTATAATGCTCGCGCGGGTCTCTAACGTTCTCCATAACAAGCGTCCTCCCTTGAAAACGATTTAGCTATCAACAGTATACCCAACTATCCGAATAATTGTAAAGCAAAACACGGCAACTATTGTAAACTTGAGGACTCGGCTGCCGGCACCAATCTATGTTACAATAAGGCATGGGAACAAATGTCCGCAAGGGAGGTTTGGAAATGAATCAGCATGAGGGGAAACAGGCAGCCAGCCAGGCTGAAGCAGCGGAATTAATTCGTCATAAGCTAGCGCTGCTTCCGGACCAGCCTGGCTGCTATTTAATGAAAAACAGCGAAGGCACAATCATATACGTCGGCAAAGCCAAAATATTAAAAAATCGCGTCCGCTCGTATTTCAACGGCTCTCATAATGGCAAGACGCAGCGCCTCGTTGCGGAAATCCGCGATTTTGATTTTATATTGACGAAGAGCAACATGGAGGCGCTCATTCTGGAGTGCAATCTCATTAAGCAGTATCACCCGCGCTATAACGTCTTGCTGAAGGACGACAAGTCCTTTCCTTATATAAAAATTACGCATGAGCAGCATCCGAAACTCGAGGTAACCCGCAGGATGGCCAAGGATAAGGGGAAATATTTCGGCCCTTATCCGAATGCTTATGCCGCCCAGCAGACGAAGAAGCTGCTGGACCGGCTGTATCCGCTGCGCAAATGCAAGACGCTGCCTGACAAGGTATGCCTGTACTATCACATGGGGCAATGCATTGCGCCTTGTGAATATGAGATTGAACCCGGCACCTATGAGGCGATGGTTCAGGAAATTACCCGTTTCCTCAATGGCGGCCATGATGTGGTGCGGGCGGATTTGCAGCGCAAAATGGAGGCTTCCGCCGAGCAGCTGGAGTTCGAGCGGGCGAAGGAGTACCGCGATCAGATCATTGCGATTGATGCGGTGATGGAGAAGCAGAAAATTACGATGTCTGACGCCTTGGACCGCGATATTTTCGGCTATGCGGTCGAGAAGGGCTGGATGTGCGTCCAAATTCTTTATATGCGCCAAGGCAAGCTTATTGAGCGCCATGGTACGACCTTCCCTTATTATGGCGAAGAGTACGATGATTTTATGACCTTTGTAACCCAATACTACAGTGAAAATCCTGCGCTGCCGAAGCAGATTTTGCTGCCGTTGCCGCCAGAGCAGGCGGAGAGCGCACAGACAGCGGGCAAGCCGGCCGCAGGGAAGCAGGAGACGACTGCTGCCCATCTTGACCAGGAAGCAGCGTCAAGCGCAAATGAAGCAGCAAGGGATATGGTTGATGCAGCAAGCTTAGTTGTAGTAGTTGACGAAGAGGCGCAAGAAGAAGCCCAGCCGCCCAAAGAGAAGGAGCTGTCCGTTGCGGAGGAGGCCGCTGCTGCGCTGCACCACTGGCTTAAGGTCAAGGTGCTGCTGCCGCAGCGCGGACGCAAGAGCGAGGTCGTCTCGATGGCGACGGAGAATGCCAAGGTAACGCTTGCCGACAAGTTCCGGCTCATCGAGCGGGATGAGGAGCGCAGCGTCAAGGCGGCGGCAGGGCTGGCCCAATGGCTTGGTTTGCCGCAGGCAACCCGAATTGAGGCGTTTGACAACTCCAACATACAAGGTACGAATCCCGTATCGGCTATGGTCGTATTTACGGACGGCAAGCCGGATCGCAAGGAATACCGCAAATACAAGGTCAAGACGGTCGTCGGGCCAGATGATTATGAGACGATGCGCGAGGTCATTCGCAGGCGCTATGAGCGCGTGCTCAAGGATCAGCTGGCTGCTCCAGATCTGATCGTCGTCGATGGCGGCAAGGGGCAAATTTCCGCAGCGATTGATGTGCTGCAAAATGAGCTGAACCTGTTTATCCCGGTATGCGGTCTCGTCAAGGATGCCAAACACCGGACCGCACAGCTCATGACCGGCGATCCCGCTGAAATTATTCCGCTGCCGCGCGACAGCCAGGAGTTTTATTTGCTGCAGCGCATACAAGACGAGGTTCACCGCTTCGCGATTACGTTCCACCGCGAGCAGCGCGGCAAGTCGATGGTCGTCTCGCAGCTCGATGCTATTCCGGGTATTGGCGAGAAGCGGCGCAAGCTGCTGCTTAAGCATTTTGGCTCCATTAAAAAAATAAAAGAGGCCACGGTGGAAGATTTCCGGCCTCTTTCAATAGGAGATAAGCTTGCCGCACAAATTATTGCGGCACTTGGGGAGGAGGCGTCGCCGTAAGCTGCGGCGGCCTTCCTCCTTTTTTGACGTATAGGAAAGGATATGAATGTTCTCATCCTTTCTCTATACGTTTCGCCAAAACGATGGCGTCTAATAGGAAGGACGCCGCCAGGCGTTTTTCTTACGATGCCATACCCGAATGATATAGGCAATTGGAACAGGCAGAACAGCGTAGAAGATCGCTGCTCCGATATTTAAAGCACCGCCTACAGAAATGAGTGAGAAGCCCATTAACAGCGAATCAAATATCGCATGAACGAATATGGCGGTAATGAGGCTGTAACGCAGGAAAATGTAGCTGAAGATCATCCCAATAATAATTAGCTCAATCAGCCTGGTGTAGTACGGGAAGATCGGATAGGAGACATGACCAAGCGCCCACAAGATGGTCGGAATCAAGGCGGCGACATAAATATTTTTGAACCATCTGCGGAACAAGGCAATGCCGAAAAATCGGTAAATGGCTTCCTCGGAAATCGCAGCGCACCAAGCCAGCATCGGCATGAGCCACAGCCATTTGATATTGTAGGGAGACTGAGTCGCATCGCTTGTGCTCCAACTGCCGATCGCCGTTTCGAGCACTAGAAAAATGACCGACTGCACGCCTAGCAAAATAAGGGCAATCAAATAACCGAGTCCCATGCTGCGCCAAACATGCTCGCCGTAATTTTTTTCGCGAAAGCCTGGCCATATCGGACGTTTCCACGAGCGCCACATGCCGTCACCGGCCACGAAGGAGAAATAGACGGCTGCGCCAACCGGGATGAGCAGAAGCGCAGTAAACCATGCCATAAAGGACACCTGGGCATCGCCCATTACCTGTTCGCCTTGCTGGGCAATAACGCCGTCCATAATGCCAAGATTGTTAATAATATAAAAAACGGTGAAAATAAGGCTGATGGCGATCCCGCGTTTGAATGTCGTATGACGGCGGTATAATATCGCATAGATAATAGCTAGCACCAGCGTGATGAAAGTCATGTAAATGAGGCTGATCAACGATAAAGCGTCGGCCGTGCTTTTTTGCTGCTCAATATTGGCTACATAGTCTGCGGGTGGAATAAAGGCTGGCTTATAAGTAGAAATGACGGTTTTGTCGCCATTTTGACTAAAGCCCACACGAAGCTCAAGCTGGGAACTGCCTGCTGCATACCCTGTTGGATGAATGACGACCTGTCCTAGCGAGTTAACGGCAGCGTCGTTCAAATCTTTGGCTTGAAAGCCTTGCGTAGTCGCAAAGCTGGCCGCTGCATCGAGAAGCTGCTTCTGTTCATTAATGGTGTTCACGCCCGAGCCTGCTCCAAGGAGATTCCAAGCGACAACGCTGCCGCTTTGCATATGGAGGTAGACGAACGCGGTGCTGCCATTGTCAAGCGTTACTTGCGTTTGATAGGTGTCGAGCGGAAACTGCTGCATATATTTGGACGCATAATCCTCGTACAGCTTTTCCTTTATCAAATAGCCGGTTTCATCGCTGTCAGTTTGATAAACCGTATGAGCGTCCGTAACGTTAACGCCGAACTGCTTGGCGGCAAATTCCGTTGCTTTTTGCAGGGCTGCTTCATTTCCTATAACGTTGCCCTGGGATTCCGATGCGCCTGAATCAGGACCGCCAAGCATAGGGATGATTTGCAAAAATATAAAAATGACAGCGCTAATAACGGCGGCCCATACAAATTTCTTCCACTCGCGTGGAGCAATAAATTCAATCATAACTCACCTCAATTTCAGTTTAATCGAAAATTTAAGCATAGTACTCATACGATACCATATTAAACCATATGATCGCCAATCTAACAGCTTGGTCACCCTTTAGGCGGCTTGTCAGCGTTGTCCGCATTCATAAAACAGAGAAATAACGATATCCGGCAAGCTAATGGGCGGCTATCCTCCTCGCACGGCTGTTTTTGAATGAAATCAGCTGTTTTTATTGCAAAAGGCTGTTTTATACGCAGTGTGCTTTAAGCTTATAATCGTTAAGTCATGTGTAATGGAAATTGGAAATACAGCTGCTGCAAGTGAAAAGAATAATAGGCAATATGAAGGTGGATGCAATGAATATTTCGTTTTTTTCGTTACTAAAATGGTCCCCGCCACGCATATTGGTCGTTGGCTTTGCGATTATTATTATGCTGGGAGCTCTGCTGCTATCCCTGCCTTTTGCATCGGCCGACGGAAGCGGGCTGCGTTTTCTGGATGCTTTGTTTACGGCTACCTCGGCAACGAGCGTGACGGGGCTTGTAGTCGTGGATTCTGGCACTTATTTTTCGGTGGCTGGTCAGGTTATTATTATGCTGCTTATTCAAATTGGCGGGCTCGGCTTTATGACGATGGGCACGCTGTTCGCGCTTGTGCTGAAAAAGCGCATTTCGCTGCGGGAACGGCTTATTTTGCAAGAAGCCATGAATCAAGGCAGCATGGAAGGCATTATTCGGCTCATACGCAAGGTCATTGTTTACTCCTTATCATTTGAGCTCGTTGGCACATTGCTGTTCACGATGCGCTTTGCCTATGATATGCCGTTTGGTAAGGCGCTGTATTTCGGCGTGTTTCATGCTGTGTCGCTGTTTAATAATGCAGGGTTTGATATTTTTGGCGACTACCGCAGCTTGACGATGTATGTGGATGATCCGATTGTGAACCTGACTGCCATGCTGCTTATTATATCCGGAGGCCTCGGTTTTATCGTAATCTCGGATTTGCTGGAATTCCGCCGCCGCAAAGGGCTGTCCCTGCACAGCAAGGTGGTGCTGGTGATGACTGGCTCGCTCATTGCAGTCGGGGCGGTCGTAATATTTATTTTTGAGTTTTCGAATGCGCGAACGCTTGGCTCGCTCGACTGGGGCGGGAAAATTCTTGCATCCTTCTTCCAGTCCGTCTCTCCGAGGACGGCGGGGGCTAATACGCTGAACTATGCCGATTTGCGGCAGGCGACTTTATTTTTCACCATTATATTAATGTTTATCGGCGCATCTCCCGGCTCAACGGGGGGCGGGATCAAAACGACGACGTTTATGACGCTCATAGGGGCGGTTGTCGCAATGTTTCGGGGGAAAGAGGACATTGTACTGTTCCGCTATCGCCTCGGCAAGGAGCGGGTGCTCAAGGCGCTTACGATTACGATGCTGTCGCTGGCGCTGGTCGTCGTCGTAACGATGCTATTATCCGCGACCGAGGATCAGCGGTTTATTAAAATTTTATTTGAAGCAACATCCGCCTTCGGGACGGTAGGCCTGTCGATGGGCATAACGCCAGAGCTGAGCGATTTCGGGAAAATTATTATTTCGATTACGATGTTCGCTGGTCGTCTAGGCCCGCTGACGCTTGCTTATGCGCTCAATCCGAAAACCAGCAAAGAGCTTTACCGGTATCCCGAGGGCAAAATTACAATTGGATAGGGGAAACACAGATTTATTATGAAAAAGAACCAGTTCGTCATCGTAGGGCTTGGGCGTTTCGGCTCAAGTCTGGGCAGAGAGTTAATTCAGCTAGGCTATGAGGTGCTAGGCATTGATAAGGATGAGGAAGCCGTTCAGGAGCTAAGCGATGAGCTCACCTATACCGTATCAGCCGATTGCACAGACGAGGAGACGCTGCGCTCGATTGGCGTACGGAATTTTGATGTTGGTGTTGTCGCGATTGGCAATGATATTCAAGCGAGCATTTTGACGACGATTTTGCTTAAGGATTTGGGTGTTAAGACCGTAGTGGCGAAAGCGGTGGACGAGCTGCACGGGCGGGTATTGGAAAAAATCGGCGTGGACCGCATTATTTATCCAGAGCGGGATATGGGCATTCGAGTCGCACATCAGCTGGTATCGCCGAATCTGCTCGATTATATCGAGCTGTCCAAGGATTATACGATTGCCGAGATTGTCGTCACGGGCAAAATGCATGGCAAGACGCTCAGCGATCTCGACCTGCGCGCCCGCTTCGGGTGCAGCATTGTAGCGATTAATAAGCCAAATGGCATTATTATTGCCCCGACAGCAGCCGATGTGCTGCACGAGCGTGATGTCATGGTCATTATCGGGACGAATGAGCAGATTGAGCAGTTTGAAGAGGCAGCAACAAGGTGACAATAAAAACAGCAGCGCATGCGGCTATTCACACCTGCGCTGCTGTCTTCTTGTTGTTTCGCTGCTCAGGCCTTCGAGCGGGAGGCAAGCTCCTCAATCCACAGACGGACGGCTGGATGCAGTTGGGCCGGATCGGCATGAATGAGCGAAGTCGTGCGCTTCGTCTCCGCAAGCTCTCTGATCGGAATGACGGTGAGATCATTGTCGGCCAGCAGCTGTTCACGCACATAAGATTGGGGAAGCAGCGTCGCAGCCCGGCAAGTGTGCTGAAGCCGGACGATCGCCTCGAAAGAGTCAATCTCCATGCGTACATCTGGCTGGAGATTGTATTTGGCAAACAACTCATCGGTTAGCATGCGATACCAGGTACCTTTGGAGAAGAGGAGAATCGGCAAGCCGTTTAGGTCCTGAATGCCGAGCATGCCCTTGTCCGTTACCACCATGCTTTTCGGCAGGACGAGCAGCAGATGATCCTCGAACAGCGGGACACAGTGCAGCTGGGCGTCTTCAATCCGCGAGGCGACAATGCCGATATCGGCTTTGCCTTCTCTTACATAAGTAACGATTTCATGGGTTTTGCCCGTGACCGCCTTAATATCGAATTCAGGATGGCTGCTATTGAGCGCCTTGATAAAATCGGGCAGCGTCGTTTGCAGCGTCGTCAGGCTCGCTCCAATCGTAATGGAGGTCCGCCCTGCCGACTCATAATCGGCAACCTTCTGCAGGTAGCGCCGGTGCAGCTGGCGCAGCTCCAGTGCGTATTCATAGGTCATCTGGCCGATCGGTGTCAGCTCCAGCCTCTTGCCGATGCGCCGGAACAGCTGCGAGCCGATATCCTGCTCAAGCTTGGCTACTTTACGGGAGAGGGCAGGCTGGGACAGATTCAGCAGCGCTGCAGCCTTGTTCATGCTGGACTGCTCGACGATGGCGGCAAACATATGCATTTCTTCAATCAAAATAGCCAGCTCCAGTCTGCTTATGTTAAATTGTTATAACAAATTATAAAAAATAAGCAATTCCATTATAAGCCGAAAAGGAGTACGATGGGAAGTGTGACTAAACTGTGTCAACTTTTGTTGACGGAGAAAGAACCGAAGAGTAAAATGTAGAATGATTTGTAGACAAGCATTTGAGGAAAGCGTAACCACAGTCTGGAAAGGAGACACAAAGGCATGAAAGGAAATTCGTATTTTTCCCGTAAGCTTCACTCGCTGCTTGGTATCATTCCGCTCGGAATGTTTATCGTTGTGCATGCGCTTACGAACTATCAATCGTTCGAGAGGGGGGCAGAGGGGTTCAGCAGCGGCGTTAGTCTCATTAACAGCTTGCCATTGCTGCCGATTTTTGAAATTTTCGGTATTTACCTCCCGCTGCTTTTCCATGGCGTGTACGGCTTATATGTAGCCTATCAGTCAGACAGCAACCTGGGTCGTTTCAAGTATGGCCGCAACTGGGCGTTTACAGCACAGCGTTTAACGGGTGTTATCACGTTTATCTTCGTGTTCTGGCACGTATACCAAACCCGTTTTCAAGTGTACTTGGGCTATATCACACATGAAGAGCTAGGCTCCACGATGCACAATATTGCGACTAATCCGCTTTATTTTGTATTTTATGTGGTCGGAGTATTGGCAGCTACGTTCCACTTTGCCAATGGCCTATGGGCATTTTTGATCAGCTGGGGCATTACAGTAGGGCCTCGTGCACAGCGGATTTCATCCATTGTATGCATGGGTGTTTTTGTAGTCGTAGCGGCATTGTTTATTCTTTCGCTGGTTGCCTTCCGCGGCGACGAATTCAAGGAAGCAGCCGATCTCGCATTGGCTTGGAATACTATCGGATAGTTTGAAGACAAGGAGTGAAGCGTGATGGCTAACAATAAAATAATCGTCGTAGGCGGCGGCCTTGCCGGTCTTATGGCTACGATAAAAGCAGCAGAAGCTGGCATGCACGTTGATCTGTTCTCGATCGTGCCGGTGAAGCGTTCCCATTCCGTCTGCGCGCAGGGCGGCATTAACGGGGCGGTTAATACAAAAGGTGAAGGCGACTCGCCTTGGGAGCATTTTGACGATACGGTATACGGGGGAGACTTCCTCGCTAACCAGCCTCCTGTTAAAGCAATGTGTGAAGCAGCACCAGGCATTATCCACTTAATGGACCGTATGGGCGTTATGTTCAGCCGTACGCCGGAAGGCTTGCTCGATTTCCGCCGTTTCGGAGGCACACAGTATCACCGTACAGCATTTGCAGGTGCCACAACTGGACAGCAATTGCTATACGCTTTGGATGAGCAAGTTCGCCGCTGGGAAGCAGCCGGCCTCGTAACGAAATACGAGCACTGGGAATTCCTTGGCGCCGTTCTGGATGACGAAGGCATCTGCCGCGGGGTATCTGCACAGGATTTGCGTTCGATGGAAGTGAAGACGTTCGTGGGCGATGCGGTTATATTGGCATCGGGCGGCCCTGGCATTATTTTCGGCAAAACGACGAACTCGGTTATTAATACAGGTACAGCAGCAAGTGCGGTGTATCAGCAAGGCGTTAATTATGCGAACGGCGAATTTATTCAAATTCATCCAACCGCGATTCCTGGCGATGACAAGCTGCGCTTGATGTCCGAATCAGCTCGTGGTGAAGGCGGCCGCGTATGGACTTACAAAGACGGCAAGCCTTGGTACTTCCTTGAGGAAAAATATCCAGCATACGGCAACCTTGTGCCGCGTGATATTGCGACTCGTGAAATTTTCAGCGTCTGTGTCGATCAGAAGCTCGGCATCAATGGCGAAAACATGGTTTACCTTGATCTTTCCCATAAAGATCCGAAGGAGCTTGATGTGAAGCTCGGCGGCATCATCGAAATTTATGAGAAGTTCATGGGCGATGATCCACGGAAGCTGCCAATGAAAATTTTCCCTGCGGTTCACTATTCGATGGGCGGCATGTGGGTAGATTACAACCAAATGACGAACATCCCTGGATTGTTTGCAGCAGGCGAATGCGAGTATCAATACCATGGCGCTAACCGTCTCGGTGCGAACTCGCTCTTGTCGGCGATTTACGGCGGTATGGTCGCAGGACCGAAAGCGGTAGAGTACATTAAAGGCATGAAGAAAGCTTCCGCTGACGTGGCTTCCTCCGTATTCGACCGTGAGCAAAAACGCCAAACGGATAAATACGAAAGCATTCTCGCTATGAACGGTACAGAAAATGCTTACGTTCTGCACAAGGAGCTTGGCGAATGGATGACCAACAATATGACGGTTGTTCGTTTCAATGACAAGCTTGAAGCAACGATTAACAAAATCAAAGAGCTCAAGCAGCGCTACAACAATATCAACATCAATGACTCGATGAAATGGAACAACTCAAGCGTTGCTTTCACTCGTCAGCTATGGAACATGCTTGAGCTTTCCGAGGCTATGACCTTGGGTGCCCTGCTCCGTGACGAAAGCCGCGGCGCGCATTACAAGCCGGATTTCACAGAGCGCAACGACGAGAAGTTCATGAAATCAACGATTGCGACTTGGACGAAGGAAGGTCCGCAAATTTCGTACGAGGACATCGATGTTTCCCTGATTACACCGCGTAAACGTGACTACACAGCGAACAAGAAGAAAGGAGAATAAAGATGGCTGATACGACTACTGCTACAAAAACCGTTAAGTTCATCATTACCCGTCAGGATGGACCGGAGTCTGCGCCTTACAAAGAGGAATTTGAAATTCCGTATCGCCCGAATATGAACGTCATCAGCGGACTTATGGAAATTCAGCGTAATCCGACGATGGCGGATGGCGGCAATACAGCTCCAGTATGCTGGGAATCCAACTGTCTGGAAGAAGTTTGCGGCGCCTGCTCCATGGTCATTAACGGCAAGCCGCGCCAAGCCTGCAGCGCACTGATCGATCAATTGGAGCAACCGGTACGTCTGGAGCCGATGCGCACTTTCCCGGTCGTTCGTGACCTTGTCATCAATCGCGAGCGCATGTTTAACGCCCTCAAACGCGTTAAGGCATGGATTCCGATCGATGGCACTTATGATCTCGGTCCTGGCCCGCGCCTGGCTGAATCGAAGCGTCAATGGGCTTACGAGCTGTCCAAGTGCATGACGTGCGGCGTATGTCTGGAATCTTGCCCGAACGTCAACGATCGCAACAGCTTTGTTGGCCCAGCGGCTATTTCTCAGGTTCGCTTGTTCAACGTTCACCCTACGGGAGAAATGAACAAGGAAGAGCGTCTGGAAGCCTTGATGGAGGATGGCGGCATCGAGGGCTGCGGCAACTCGCAAAACTGTGTTCGCTCTTGTCCGAAAGGCATTCCGCTTACGACGTCAATTGCGGCAATCAACAAAGATACAACGAAGCATCTGTTCAAAAAATGGCTTGGATTTTAAATATACGGTCTTCCACCTTAGCGGTGGAAGGCTTTTTTTAAAAATATAAGCATTTATAAGTTTTACTTTTATAATCAGCTTATATTTCACCGCGAAACGGCAGCTTTGCCGCAAGAGGACGACGACAGCCGTTTACGATTGTAATAATGATAATCAGTATCAATAATAAAAGAGATTATGGCACTTGTCAATGATCAGCCGCGAATACGACATAAAGGCAGCAAAAAAGAACCGCTCTCACGGTTCTTTTTTGCTGCCTTTATGCATTTCCTACTAGTAGCTCTTAAAGCTGGCTTGTTACAGCCACTCTTCGCCCCACTTTTGAATCGATTCAATGACAGGCTCTAAATGATGGCCTTTGTCACTTAATTCGTATTCAATGCGAACAGGCATTTCTGGATATACCGTTCGTTTAATAATGGAAAGTTGTTCAAGTTCCTTCATCCGGTCGGTAAGCATCTTGTCGCTCATATCCGGAATTTGCTCCTTGATCTCCTTGAACCTCTTTGGTCCAGCTAGTAGCACCCGAATGATGAGACCGGTCCATTTCTTGCCTAAAATTTCGGCCGCTGCTTCATACTTTGGGCACATTGTTGAATAATCCAACCTGATCACCCCGTTTCTTCTTAACCCATTATAACATATCTACTTTGGAAAAGTAAGTGCATATAAACACCATATCGCCATTTAACTTTATTTTAAATATTTACTTTACAAAAGTTAGTTTATATATTAAGATGGGTTCATGAAACAGCGAGCAAGTGTTGCAGCTGTGAAACCAAACAAAAGACGAAGGGTGAGGTTAAAATGTTGGACACAGGATTATTGATTATTCGGGTAGTATTAGGCTTGTTGATGGTTGGTCATGGAGCGCAGAAGCTGTTTGGCTGGTTCGGTGGCTATGGTTTGAAAGGCACTGGGGGATGGCTGGATTCGATAGGCGTTAAGCCTGGCGTACTGATGGCATTGGCAGCAGGATTAAGCGAAGCGGTGGGCGGCTTGTTGTTTGCAGCAGGCTTGTGGACATGGGTTGGCGCGGTGCTGCTGATCATCCCAATGATTATGGCGATTGTGAAGGTGCATGGCGCTAATGGGGTGTGGTCAACGCAGAACGGCTACGAATATAACATGGTGCTTATCGCCGTATTTGTCGGCGTTGCTTTGACCGGTGCGGGAGAGCTGTCCATCGACGCCTTGCTTAAATAAGGGAAGAAGCAGTTCTGTATTGCAAGGTGAAACGGCTGTCGCCGTCTTTTGGCGGCGTAGCGCATTTCAGTCCGAGAAATATAGAGAAAGTATGGCGAAATCATAAACTTTCCTATATTTAAAAAAAGCCTGCTGCCAGCCGCTATAAGCGGATGACAACAAGCCCGATCATCATGCATGCAAATGCCGCCCACTGGGCGGCATTTAGTTTTTCCTTGTAAATCAGGATGGCGCCTGCCGCGACGACGAGGCTGTTCGTGGCGAAGATCGGCGCGGCTAGATTAGCGGGCCCCGTTGCCAGCGCAGTTGCATAAAGCTGGAGGCCGGAGTAGGAGAAGAGGCCAGCGAGCAGTCCGTAAAGCAAGCCCGTCCGATAGGCGGGCTTGCGGTTGCTGCTGTTTTTTTCTTTGCTTAACAAGGCGAACCATAGAAAGGACAGCAAATAGCCCACGAATAAAATCGGCGCGCTGGATAATCCCCATTCCTCCGTCACCTTGAGCCCGCCATTGCGGAAGGTGAAGAAGACGACCGCAGCGCCAACATAGAAAAACCACTGTTTTTGGGCAGGAGCGGTTTGTACCTGTTTTTTATAAGAAATGAGTACGACGGAAAGCAGCAGCAGCAAAATGCCGCAAGCTTGCGTAAAATGCAAAGGTTCCTTATATACAAGCGTGCCTAATACAACGACGAGCACGATGTTCATATTCGTCAGTGGAGAGGTCAGGCTGGCCGGTCCGTAATTCAGCGCCTTCATAAAGACCGCATTGCCGATGGCCGAGCCTGCTCCAATGATCGCTCCAGCGATCCAGATCCGGTAATCGGCTAACGAAGCGAGCGATCCCTCAAAGACGGCATGCACGCCAAACCCGACTGTACCAGAGGCGTAAAGCCCGAGCAGCAGCGCCGAGGTCGTACCGCCGCTCATCTGGCTTCTTTTCATCCACCAGCCGGCTAATCCGAATAAAATGGCGCTAGAGATGGCAACCGTTAGCCACATGATGTTCAACTCCCTGATTGTTTACGGTATTGTTGCATTTGTTACACAAATGAAATGATTCTGTTATACCCCTATTACAATACTCGGTTATTATAATAAACAAGACCCCCTTTTAATATATCGAATTCGGACCTGCGCTCGGTGCAGGTCCACTTTTTTTGTCCATTTGTTCGATGGCGGCGTTCCGCATACGTTCTCCATACAAAAAAAGAGGCTGCTCTGCTGATAAACAGCAAAGCAGCATGATTTGTTCAGATTCCATAAGCAGACGGCTTAAAGCGGTACGATGATCTGCTTGCGCTGGCGGTAGAACACCCATTTGTTGAAGCCAATTTCCTTGAGGCGCTTGCTGACGCGATCCCAATCGTCCCCGACCCTTGCTGGAACGTGAGCGTCGGAGCCAAAGGTCACATTAACACCGAAATGATGGGCACGCTCCAAAATTTCATCGGACGGATACCAGCCGCCTACATATTTTGTGCTGCCGGACGTATTAATTTCAATCGAAACGTCGTTTTCGGCAATGATGCGGAGCGTATCATCAATTTCGGCATCGGCTTTAATATCAGAGAAAGCGGGGTAATAACCTTTCATTGCATCGATATGCCCCAGCACATCAAACATGCCGCTGCGCGCCGATTGGCTGATGAGGTCATAATAACGGCGCTTATCCTCAAATTGCTGCTTCTCGGTCAACTTTTCCCAACGATTACGATTAAAAATGCTCACTCCACTTACCTGATGGACAGAGCCGATAATGTAGTCGAATGGTACACCTTCATAGGCGTCGCGATAAGCTGGAAGCCGTTCAGGGAAAAAGTCTGACTCCATGCCGAGCAGTACTTCAATACGCCCCTCATATTTAGCTTTAAGCTCAAGTACTTCCTTTATGTAGTTGTCAAATTCAGATTGAGCCATGGCGATGCCGGGAAAAGGACGGTCGTCCTTATGGCCGAAATAAGGCGAATGATCAGAAATGCCGATGGCCTGCAAACCTGCGTCCAAAGCGGCAATAATGTAGTCTTCAATCGTTCCGTCGGCATGGCCGCAACGTTCGTGATGGGTGTGCAGATCAAATTTCATAGCTGTTTCCTCCTTGAGTTGAAAATGCGCTGTCAGTCTATTCGCTGCTAATAAATTGATGCTCCGGCATGCCCTTAAGATCGCTTAAAAACTGCTGCATCGCCGTATTCAAATATCTCCCGGACTTGTAGACGACGCCGACCGGATGGCTGATTTCGAGCTCATTCACCTTAATCATCTTGAGCGAGCCCCGCCGCAGCTCCTCGGCAATGGAAAGTTTGGAGACGACGGCGGCGCCAAGATTAATTTCAACCATGCGCTTAACCTCTTCGCTGCTCGAAAGCTCCATCATAATGTTCGGCTGAATGTTGTACTGGCGAAAAATTTTGTCTACGAAGCGCCGTCCTAGTGTGTCGGGTGCAAGCATGATCATAGGAATATCCTTGAGTGCCTCTACGGTAGTATGCTTCAAATCGCTCAGCGGATGCTCCGGAGATACAACAAGCTCAAACGTATCGTAATAAAGAGTGGACGAGTGCAGGTTTGGATTTTTCTCAAATAAATAAGAAATACCAATGTCAATTGTGCCATTTTCGACGCTTGCGGTCACCTGTGATGATGGCATCGTATGGATCGTTGTTTTGATCAGCGGAAACTGGTCTTGAAAGTAGGCTAATACCCGCGGCAAAATTTGAATCGCAATGGAAGAAGTTGTCCCGAGCAAAATATGGCCTTGAGGCGTCGTGTTGAGGTCTGAAAGCTTAGCCTTAAGCTCTTCGACAATAAGCAAAATTCTCTCGGCATGCTCCAGAAAAACTTGTCCATGGTCGGTGAGGGTCACAGGCTGATTGCGGTCAATCAGAACGGTCTTGAATTCCTCTTCAAGCGTTTTGACTTGTGCGGATACAGCAGGCTGGGTCAAATTAAGCAGCTCACCCGCCTTGCGGAAGCTCATCGTTTTGGAAATGGTGAGGAGTGTTTCAAGTTGGCTAATATTCACTACAATCCCCCTCCAGGTTAAGTGAAGCGATTACACGCTTATTGAAATAGGCTTGCAGGCGTAGATGCCTTTCCTCGTGATAGCTTTGCTTACTATTATAAAGCAAATCCGGCACGACGGCAAAAAGGAGAAGAAGCTTTACGTATTATTTAAAGAGGATATGAAGTGGCGTTGTCGAAGTGTGTTGGACGAAGGTACATATTTAGGGAGGCGTTACGACTGGACAGGAAAGCAATAAGAGGCTGGCTCATGTACGACTGGGCCAATTCGGCGTTTGCGACGACGATGATGGCGACCGTCATGCCGATATTTTATTCAGGTGTGGCAGCGTCTAATTTATCAGGTACGAAGGCGGAAGCCTATTGGGGTTACACCCAAAGTATTGCGATGCTGTTCGTAGCGGTGCTGTCGCCTGTTTTGGGCGCAGTTGCCGATTATATGGGCTCCAAAATCAAATTTCTGACGATGTTTATGCTAATGGGAGCTGCATCCTGTGCAGCGATGGCTTTTGTTGGGGAGGGGGACTGGCTGCTCGCCTCCATCCTGCTCATTATAGGAACGATGGGGTTTGCAGGAGGGAACACCTTCTATGATGCGCTGCTGGCGGACGGCGTGCCGATGGAGCGCAGGGATGTCGTGAGCGCGCGGGGTTACGCTTATGGCTACATGGGCGGCGGCTTGCTGCTGCTAGTTAATATTTTAATGCTTCAAAATTTCGAGCTGTTCGGTTTCCCTACCAAAACCTTTGCGACCCAAATGGTGTTTATTACGGTAGGCATCTGGTGGTTTGTGTTCTCGCTGCCGCTGCTTCGTTCGGTCAAGGAGCCTGTGAAAAAGGTCAAAGTTGGCTTCGGCACCGCGCTTGGCAAAGGCTTCACGCGATTGCGCGGGACGCTGCGAACGCTTAAGCGATATCCGGAGCTTCTTAAATATATGGCTTCGTTTTTATTTTTCAACGATGGCATTAATACGGTAGTTATTATGGCAACGATTTATGGCCAAGGGATCGGCATTAATACGGATGATATGATCAAGGCGCTATTAATTACGCAGTTTGTCGGTTTTCCGTGTACGATTGTATTTGGCAGACTGGCCGCGCGCTTTGGCTCGAAAAAGCTGTTATATGTGTCGTTATGGTTCTACGTCGTTATTGTCATTTTGGGTTATTTTATGACGACCTCGCTGCATTTTTATTTGCTTGCGATTATGGTTGGCGTTGTACAGGGCGGCAGCCAGGCGATTTCGCGCTCGATTTATTCGGGTATGGTGCCGCCGTCCAAATCGGGTGAATTTTTTGGCTTTCTCTCGCTGTCCAGCAAGTTTTCCTCCGTTGTAGGACCGCTGCTGTTTTCGGTAGTCGCGACGGTTACAGGCTCTACCCGTATCGCCATCCTCTCGCTAATTGCGTTATTCGTCATCGGCATTGTGCTGCTCATGTTCGTCAATTTGACGAAGGGCAGAGCAGAGGCGCTGGCAGGGGATGATGGGGCAGCTGAAGCATGAACATACGAGGCCCGGCGCTAATCCAATGAAAAGGACTGGCCGCCGGGCTTTGCGTTTTATTTTCAAAGGAACTATAAAGCTGATGACAGCATTTTTAGACAAGTTCTTCTTGTATAAAGGATGGGTCTGGGTCAGCCCGAAAATGACAACATATAAAAGTTTCAAAGCAATTCCAAAATAAACTAAACAAGCCGTTATTAGCTTTCTTTCAAATGGGCGAAATGATACCTTCTTTATGACCTCCCTCTCCTTATCTACTACTTGAAATTCATTTCCTTGTTACTGGATCATATCCAATTCTTAGATTAGGGAATAGTTCTAACTTGTATAGAACTAAAGTTAAGTACACATTCATGACTCGATGATTTTAACGTAGTAGGAGGGGGGGAAGCATAAAAATGGTGTTTGTACGATGGTTTAGTAAACGAGGTTGTCCATGAGCATATATGAAAAGCGAATGCACTCCATAAATAACCGGCACAAAAGCAAATAAAAGCTTTTAAGCCGTAAAAAAGTAGAAGCCTGATGGAAAAGGCGAGCGGAGTAAAAGGTTTGAGATGGAGGAGCGCAGCGTTCGCCTTTGCATCTGCATTTTTACCGCAGCGCTGTATCCATTCAGAAAAATGCAGAGGCATCCCGGAATCCAAACTTTTTACGCAGCGACGGATCTTTTCCATCAGGCTTCTACGACAAGGTCTTAATAGCATTTATATGGTTGTGCCCTACGGTCACAACCATTCCTTTTTACGGAAAATAAAAAACATTCCACAGCCCAGCGCAAGCATAATGCCGAGCAAAATATACGATCCGCCGCGCATATGCAGGCCGGGTATAAAGTCGAAGTTCATTCCATAAATACCGGTTATGAAGGTCAGCGGCATGAATATCGTCGTCATCGCGGTAAACACGCGCATAATTTCATTGGCTCGCGCCGATATACTGGACTGGTAAGCTTCTCGCAAGTTGCCCATCAGCTCGCGGAACGTATCAAATGTCTCGGCGATTTTGACGGCATTTTCATAAATATCGCTAAAATATTTTTGCAGCTGATCATCAATCAGCTTAAGATCGCGTTTGTTCAGCGTAGCGATAACGTCCTTCTGCGGGCCAAGCACCTTCTTGAGCCACAAAATTTCACCGCGCAAACCGATAATTTCGTTCAGATGCGATTTTTTCGTATGCATTAGGATATCTTCTTCGAGCGTTTCGATCCTCGTATCAATTCGATCGGCGACGAGGAAGTAGTTATCGACGACAATGTCGACGAGATTGTATAAAAAATAATCGGGGCGGCTGACTTCCTGCTCCCACAGGACAGGCTTCAGGGAGCGCAGCTCATTAATTTTTTGCTTCGTAACGGTAATAATATAATGGCGGCCGAGAAAAATGTTCAGCGCGCGCAGGAAAATTTCCTCATCATCAAAACGAATGCTGTTAATAACGATAAAATAATGGCTTTCATAAATTTCGATCTTAGGGCGCTGCTCCTCCTCGGTGAGGCAATCCTCTACCGCGAGGTCATGCATGTGGAACAGCGGCTGCAATACAGCCAAATCCTCCACATCGGCATCAATCCAATAAAAGCCCTCCGGCGATGGAATGAGTGTATCAGCAATATCTTCAATAGGGGTAAACAAGCCGTTGTTGACCAGACGGATTTTCATCTGTGCATCTCCTCTCTGAAATGGACAGGAGGCCGCCTTTGCCGCTTGCACAGAGCACTGTTATTTATAGAAAAACAGGGCGCATTACGCAGTGGCTGGGCAGCCGCCATATTCGGTTGTGTTCAGGCCTTGGTCGGTCGCCTTCCATGTCCGTATGCACTCCTTTATCATGTGGATTTTTGGATAAAAAACACCAATTTTTTCACTCGGCGTTTCAATCCTTGTCTAGTATACTCCCGCAGCAGCTTTACATTCAAGCGAAAAAACCGTAAATGAAGCCGAAAGATCAGCCTTCTATAGTATATGCAGTTCACAGGCTTGACGCGCCTGCCCGAATCCATTAAAGTAGGCTTATAAGCAGCAATTCCATAATTGAATAGAACTACTTTCTTATCAAGAGCAGGCGGAGGGACTAGCCCGATGAAGCCCGGCAACCGGCGTAAGCACGGTGCTAATTCTTGCGGAGACATTTCGATGTTTCTGAGAGATGAGAGAGGCGACCGCTTATTTTTTGAGCAAACGACCTTTTCTCTCGACAGAAAGGGTCTTTTTATATTTGGGAATGCTGATAATCTCATTAAAGGAGTGATTCTGCATGCCAATTAAAGTTCCCGACCATTTGCCAGCCAAAGAAATATTAAACAGTGAGAACATTTTCGTCATGGACGAAAGCGTTGCTTATCATCAGGATATTCGGCCGCTGCGTATAGCGATTCTGAACTTAATGCCTGAGAAAGAAACGACGGAGACCCAACTGCTGCGCTTGATCGGCAACACGCCGCTGCAAGTGGAGGTTGTGCTGCTTCGTCCGAAGACGCATACGTCGAAAAATACGTCCTACGAGCATCTGCATGCTTTTTACAAAACGTTCGACGAAATTTCCCATGAGTTTTACGATGGATTAATCATTACAGGCGCTCCTGTCGAGCATCTTGATTTTGAAAACGTGAACTATTGGGAAGAACTGAAGGACATTATGGACTGGAGCGCACGGCGGGTTACTTCGACCTTCCATATATGTTGGGCCTCGCAGGCAGGACTTTACCATCATTATGGCGTTCCGAAATATGAATTGGATGATAAAATTTTCGGCGTGTTTCATCATACGATTGAGAAACAGAACGTCAAGCTGCTTCGCGGCTTTGATGAAGCGTTCCTCGTGCCGCAATCCCGTCATACGGAAGTGCGTCGCGAAGATATTGAACAGGTGGAACGTCTGGAAATTTTGTCGGAATCGGCGGAATCGGGCGTTTACATTGTCGCTTCCAAAGATGGCCGTCAAATTTTCGTCAGCGGGCATTCGGAATACGATCCCTTCTCGCTGAAAAACGAGTATGACCGCGACAAGGCGAAAGGGCTCGACATTGCATTGCCGAAAAACTATTTCCCGGGTGATAACCCGGAAGCGATACCGTACTCCTCGTGGAGGGCGCATGCGAATCTGCTTTTCTCGAATTGGCTCAACTATTACGTGTACCAGCAGACGCCATTTGATTTGGGAGCAAACATCTAACTATATAATAGAAGGAGCAACAGCCCATGTTGAAAATCGAAAGTGAATTAGCGCAAATTGGTTCGCAAAAGGATACGGAAACCGGAGCCGTAAGCTTCCCCGTGTATCAGGCGACGGCATTCCGCCATCCGAAGCTTGGACAAAGCACAGGCTTTGACTACGCTCGTACAAAAAGCCCAACCCGTGCCGTATTGGAAGAGGCAGCTGCCAAGCTTGAGTCTGGCGACGCTGGCTTCGCATGCAGCTCAGGCATGGCCGCTTTGCAAACGGTATTCGGCCTGTTTCACCAAGGCGATCATTTGATTGTATCCCTTGATCTGTACGGCGGCACTTACCGCCTGCTGGAGAAGATTATGTCGAGATATGGTGTTACAGCATCCTACGTGGATACGAACGATATTGATGCGATGAGCGAGCTGTGTACACCGAATACGAAGGCGGTACTAATCGAGACGCCAACCAATCCGTTAATGATGATTACCGACATTGAGCGTGTCGCATCATGGGCGAAGTCCAAAGGACTGCTGACGATTGTAGACAATACGCTGCTGACGCCGTTTTTCCAGCGTCCAATTGAGCTGGGGGCAGATGTCGTTGTCCACAGCGCGACTAAGTATTTGGGCGGCCACAATGATGTGCTCGCTGGCCTTATTGTGACGAAGGGACAAGAGCTTTCGCAGGAAATGGCGTTTTTGCATAACTCCATTGGCGCCGTTCTCGGACCGCAGGATTCGTGGCTGTTAATGCGCGGCATGAAAACACTAGCGCTGCGGATGGAGCGTCATGAGTATAATGCAACTAAAATCGCCAACTACTTGCTGGAGCATCCTTCTATTGAAGAGGTTTATTATCCGGCTTTGCCGCATCATCCCGGACATGAGGTGCAAAACCGCCAATCTTCGGGCAATACCGGCATTTTCTCCTTCCGCGTGAAGGACGCCCGTTACATTGAACCCATTCTGCGCCATATCGAGTTGATTGCTTTCGCTGAGAGCTTGGGCGGCGTTGAATCGCTGATGACCTATCCGGCTGTGCAGACGCATGCCGATATTCCTGAAGAAATTCGCCGTGCAGTCGGCGTTGATGATAAATTGCTTCGCTTCTCTGTTGGCATTGAGCATGCAGATGACCTGATTGCCGATTTGGAGCAGGCGCTTGCCGCAGCTAAGCAAGAGATTGGGGAGGTATAGCAGCATGAGCGACAGACATAACAAAGAGGAATATGCCAAGCGTCATTTTGCAACGAAATTGCTTCATTTTGAAGGATCATTTGATGAGCAGACGGGTGCATCCAGTACCCCGATTTTTCAGGCATCTACGTTCCATCAAAGCGATTTGTCCCAAAATCCGCCTTACGATTATAGCCGGTCCGGCAATCCGACCAGGCAGGCGCTGGAGGATCAAATTGCGCTGCTGGAGGGCGGTACGCGAGGTTTTGCCTTTGCATCCGGCATGGCGGCGATTTCAACGACATTCCTGCTGCTGTCGGCGGGTGACCATGTAATTGTGACAGAGGATGTGTACGGAGGTACATACCGTCTGCTTACGACAGTGCTGAACCGTTTAGGCATGGAAACGACGTTCGTCGATATGACGGATTTTGCAGCTGTTAAAGCGGCATATAAAGCAAATACGAAAGCGGTATTTATAGAGACCCCTTCCAACCCGACGCTGAAAATCACCAACATTTCGGAGGTGGCTTCGTGGGCGAAGGAGCATAACCTGCTGACGATTCTGGACAATACGTTTATGACGCCTTATTACCAGCGTCCGCTAGAGCTTGGCGTAGATATAGTCGTGCACAGCGCGACTAAGTTTCTGAGCGGGCATAGCGACGTGCTTGCGGGCCTTGCTGTAACGGCTGATCCAGAGCTGGGACGCAGGCTGTATCAGCTGCAAAATGGCCTCGGCGCTGTACTGAGCTCCCATGAATGCTGGCTGCTTATGCGCGGCATTAAGACGCTGCAAGCCCGCATGGAGCATAGCGAGCGCAGCGCGCGCAAGCTGGCGGAATGGCTGAATGACCATCCAGAGGTAACGAAGGTTTATTATCCTGGCCTTGCCGATCATCCGGGCCGTGAGGTTCATGAACAGCAATGCTCCGCCTATGGCGCAGTCGTGTCCTTTGATGTGGGCAGCGGCGAGCGGGCGAAAGCGATGCTTGGCCGTGTGAAGCTGCCGCTTGTAGCTGTCAGCCTGGGCGGCGTAGAAAGCATTTTATCGTATCCGGCCATGATGTCGCATGCGGCAATGCCGAAGGAAGTGCGCCATGAACGCGGAATAACGGACGGTCTTGTCCGTTATTCGGTAGGCCTTGAGCATATCGACGATTTGCTCGCAGATTTGGATCAGGCTTTGCGCGGCTAACAGCCTCGTAAAGTGGAGGAAAAGACGGCTGTCATTACTGACAAGCCGTGTTTTTCCTTTTTAGCGGCTATAATGACTGTAAACGAAAGATGACGAATATGAGCATAGTATGATAAAATTGGCCTATACTTAATTAGTTTGTGAAAAAAAGCGCAACATCAAAACTACAGCTATAGATAAGGAGGTCTTGCGTAATGGCAACGTTGGACCAGATATTGGATAAGGCCCTGCGGGGTGAACGAATCAGCTTGGAAGAATGTATTATTATGTTCGAATCCGACGAGATTGAGAAAATGGGTAAAGTCGCGAATGAAATTATGCTGCGCAAGCATCCCGAGCCTGTAACGACTTTCGTTGTAGGAAGAAACGTCAACTACACGAATGTGTGCGACGTTTATTGCAGGTTCTGCGCCTTTTATCGTGCCCCAGGCTCCAAAGAGGGCTATGTGCTCGATAACGAGACGATTATGAACAAAATTCAAGAAACGATTGACGTTAACGGAACCGAAATTTTGATGCAGGGCGGAACGAACCCGGATCTGCCTTTTACTTATTACACGGATTTGCTGAAGGAAATCAAGCAGCGCTTCCCGGACATTACGATGCACTCCTTCTCGCCTGCGGAAATACAGAAGATGAAGGAAGTATCAGACGGATTGTCGCTGGATGAGGTTGTTCGCCAGCTGCATGAGGCGGGACTGGATTCGCTGCCAGGTGGCGGCGCGGAAATCCTCGATGACCGCACACGCCGTAAAATCAGCCGCAAGAAGGGCTCTTATACGGACTGGATCGACGTAATGAAGTCGGCTCATCGCCATGGCATGAATACGACGGCTACAATGGTTTATGGCTTTGGAGAAACGATGGAGGAGCGCGCCCTGCATTTGCTGCGCATTCGTGACGTTCAAGATGAATGCAAAGCGAATGGCTACGACTCCGAAGGGTTTACAGCCTTTATTTCCTGGCCGTTCCAGCCAGACAATACGAGAATGCCGATGGAGAAAGCGAAGCCGGAGGAATATTTGAAAATTGTCGCGGTAAGCCGCATTTTCCTCGACAATATTGACAACCTGCAATCTTCCTGGGTCACGATGGGCCCTGATATGGGTAAACTTTCGCTGGCCTATGGCTGCAACGACTTCGGCAGTACGATGATTGAAGAAAATGTAGTGTCTGCTGCGGGCACAACGCACAAGGTCAACATTGAGCTGATTTTGAAGCTTATTCGCGAAGCGGGCAAAGTTCCGGCGCAGCGCAATACTCGCTATGAAATTTTGCGGATGTACAATGAAAGCGATAAGGCTGAGCAGGATTTTGTAATGCAAAATTAGGTTTTAGTGATCAGCTAATTCGGAGCTACTTTCGGTAATTAAACTTACTAACGCTTGTCTAATATTTTATCCGTTACAGGATAGATATTAGACAAGCGTTTTTGTGTTCTTGCCTCTAAAGCAGCATTTCACACTTCAGACACCTCGACCGATATTTGTATAATATAGTCGTTCGGATTTTTTACCGAAAGGTAGCTGAGCACTTCTACCGCATACGCATTTCCGCATATGGACAAGCCGTTACTTTCCATATATTTTTTTATTATAGCGTACGTTTCGGACATCGTTTCATAAGATCCTCGATGATTCATGACAACATAAAGCCCTTTGGGTTTGATAATTATTCGATCTCCTACTATCGGAGCTTTTAGCTTATTGGCAATGAAGTCCCCATAATAATCGCCTGATTCAAAATGATCCTTGCCTAAAATAGTCCCAATCGGAAAATCGGTTTCAATCAAGTGATTTTCACAGTAGCTGCGATGTTCATTTAATTTGTGAGCAAACTCCTTGTCACCATCGCCCTGTTCCAGTTGAGTGACAATAAAATATTCCTCATCACCTTCCGCCACTGACGGTCCCTCTTGAAGTACTCCTGCAGCTTGCTCCGACATTTCGATGGCGCCTTTCAAAAGTCTTTGCATCCTTTGTATTCTAATCTGTTCCATCTCTAGTTCATGCAGTTTCTGTTCGAGCAGTTCTATGAACAGAGGAGTGTTCTGATTCTGAATAAACCCTTTGATTTCCTGTAGGGAGCTCCCCGCTTTTTTCAGTACATTGATAATATCCAGTACGTAACATTGCTGAACGGAGTAATAACGATAACCTTTTGAGTTTACATATTCTGGTTTTAAAAGCCCGATCTCATCATAATGAAACAGGGTATGTTTGGTAACCCCGCAAGTTTTGGCAAATTCGCTGGTCGTAAGATATAAGCTGCGGCTCTCGGACATCGTTCATTCCTCCGTTATAAGCTAACAAAATGAATCAACCCTATTGTAGCCTAACAATTTAGGCTTGACTATGGGGTAACCCGATACTTTAGTGTTTGAAGCAAGTTAACTTGTATTCATGGAGGAATAACATGTCTAAATTCAAACGTTGGTTGGTTCTGGTTATCGTTTCAAGCGCACTTTTACTTATTGTGATGGATATGACCATCCTGTATACGGCATTGCCCAGCTTAACCCACGATCTCGGTGCGTCCGCTTCGGAAAAATTGTGGATTTTGAATGGCTATTCGCTCGTTATGGCGGGCCTGCTTCCTGCAATGGGAACGCTAGGCGACCGCTGGGGGCATAAAAAAATCTTTTCCGCCGGCTTGCTCGTCTTTACTGCCGCTTCACTACTTGCCGCTTTTTCTCCCGCTCCCTATGTGCTAGTGGCGGGACGGGTTCTGCTTGCCATCGGAGCATCCATGATGATGCCTGCCACATTGTCGATTATCAGAATTACCTTTACAGATGGACGCGAGCTTGGATTGGCAATCGGCATTTGGGGCTCTGTTGCTTCTGGAGGTGCAGGGCTAGGTCCCATCGTAGGCGGACTTCTTCTGGAGCATTTCTGGTGGGGTTCAGTGTTTTTAATTAACCTTCCTATCGCCATTATTGCACTTGTATTGACATTGCTATATGTGCCAAATCATCCGGGCAATAAAGAAAAGAAGTGGGATTTAATTAGTTCGATTCAAATTATGATAGCGATGGTAGCGATTATCTATTCCATTAAGGAGTTTGCTCGGCGCGAAGGGTCGCTGACTTTTGCGGTCATAGGGGCTGTTATCGGCATCGTGGCTTTAATCATCTTTATTCGTCGGCAAAATAGAAATGAAAATCCACTTATTGATCTTTCGCTATTTAAAATAAATGGTTTCTCGGCTGCATTTATTACGGCTTTGGTAGGTACATTTGCGCAGATGGGGGTTCAGTATATGGTGACCCAGCGTCTTCAACTGGTGGAAGGCCTGAGTCCGCTTCTAGCGGGGCTGTATACGTTAAGCATACCGCTAGCAGCACTCATTGCGGGTCCGCTGACTGGATCGATTCTGCATCGCTATGATGTCATTCGTATTAAGAGCGCCGCCCTTCTAATCGCGGCACTGGGAATGGGTGTGTATCTTCTGCAATTTGATTCGGGCATTGCCGGGCAGATTGTTGGACTGGCTCTCCTTGGTGCAGGCCTAGGAGCAGGGATGACAGCAGCATCGCATTCTATTATGAGCTATGCTCCCCCTGAGAAAGCGGGTATGGCTGCATCGATTGAGGAAGTAGCCTATGAGATGGGCGGAGCGTCGGGTATTGCGATCATCGGAAGTATGTCAGGCCTTGTATACACTTTGACTATGAAAATCCCTGCTGGACTCCAAGTTCCAGGTAATGTGAAAGACAGTTTGGATGAAGCGCTTCTAGTTGCAGAAGGATTGCCTGCACAGGCTGCCGAGGCGCTAAAAGCAGCAGGCCGTGCTGCTTTTGATCAGTCCTTTTTCACGATTATTGCGGGTGTTACCTTATTTTTAGTGGCAGCTTCGGTAAGCGTTGGTTTGACAAGAACGCGTTCTAAGAAAAGAAGCTCCGCTCGGTCCTGATCCGGTTAAGCAGCAAGGCATGGTTATTAATTGGGACGAGGGGAGGGTTCGTAGATGATTAATCAAATAATAGTGATTGTATGCATGGTAGGCGGGATCGCCTATTTCATTCTTGCAGGCAGAAACATCATTAAAGAAGACAGCAAGCAGCATGATTTGCTGCTTGAAAAGTTAAAGCAAAGGGACGAGGAACGGATGAGGGTTGGTAGAAATTTGGTCGAGGAATAGATGAAAACCAAGAAAAGAGGTCGGAAAAATAAAATTTTAATCGGAAATGCAAATTTTCCATGCAAATAGACTATTCAAACTGTAATCTTTTGTGTTACAATACGATTTAATCGAATATGAATCTTCAGGGCAGGGTGCAATTCCCTACCGGCGGTAAGGATGCGTTCGGAGCATCCAGAGCCCGCGACTCCTAGCTGCTTGCAGCCGGGACTGATCTGGTGAGAATCCAGAGCCGACGGTATAGTCCGGACGGGAGAAGATCAGAACCAGCTTGTTAAATGACATTCATTTATCAGGTTTGTTGATGATGCCCTTGTCAGTTTACTGACAGGGGCATTGTTTCTTTTTCATAGTGAAAAGAAGGTTCAATTCAAAACTTTCTCAGGAGGTTTTTGAATTGCAGAACACATTAGAGCTGGCTAGCGAGAAAGCGGGCTGGCGAACATCACGCATTGCAGGCATTAACGGGATATGGTATGTGGCGCTTGGCGCGACACTTTGGGGTCTTGACCCGCTGTTCCGTATTTTATTGCTCAAAAGCTTTACCTCGGCGCAAATTGTATTTATTGAGCATATTTTGCTCGCTTTTTACGCAGTCCCTGTATTGTTTAAATTCCGCCGTACATTAGTCGGCAAGCTGTCAATTGGCGTCATCGGGGCGTTGCTGTTCATTTCCTGGGGCGGCTCAGCTGTAGCGACGGTGCTGTTCACCGCAGCCTTCTCCCATGGCAGTGCCAATGCGGTGCTGCTGCTTCAGAAGCTCCAGCCGTTATTTGCGATTTTGCTCGCCAGAGTTTTGCTGAAGGAAAAGCTGCCGCGGAAGTTTTTCGTCTTTTTGCTGGCGGCGCTCGCAGGCACCTATTTGCTGACCTTCGGGTTCGGCTCGCCGTTAGTTGGCCTGCATGATCTTGCTTTGCTCAGCTGCCTGTTCTCAATCATCGCGGCGGCATTGTGGGGCGGCTCGACCGTCATGGGCAAATATTTGCTGCAAAAGAAATTGTCCTTTTCCATAGTGACGTCCCTCAGGTTTCTGCTTGCCCTGCCGCTGCTCAGCGTGATTTTGCTGGCAAGCGGCGACGCGTGGAGCCTCAATGCTGAGGGCAGCCAATTGTCGCTGATTGCCGTCAATTTATTGTTTCAAGCTTTTTTCCCAGGTTTAATCAGCATGCTTCTGTATTACAAAGGGCTTTCCTCAACTAAAGCTGTATACGCGACGCTTGCTGAGCTTTCCTTCCCTGCCGTCGGCGTATTGATTAACTGGCTCGTATTTGGCCAGACGCTGACGTTAGGGCAGCTTAGCGGCTTCCTGCTCATTTGGCTGACCTTATGGCTTATGAGCCGCAGCAGCAATGAACAGGCTGTTCAGCAGCCACAAGCTGCCGCTTAAATCCAGCACATTCATAGCCCCCTTCATTCCCAATGTCTTCATCGTATATCGTTGCTTCGTGCACCATATACTGTTTAGAGGGGAATGAAAGGGGTTGGCTTTTTTATGGAACTATTCACCGTTACGCTGCCTTCCAAGCTTCAATCTACGGCAGCTGGATTAGCGGCCTTAATGGCGCAATATACGAATGAGGATCTACATATTGAAGCAGCATCACAGGGGCGTTTGGTGCAGTTCGATCTGCAGCCTGCCGGCACCATTATGTGCCAGTCGGCAACGCCTTATTTTCAACTGAATAAGCATGGAGAAATGCTGTACCACAGTGCAGCCAAAGCGCTTGCTGAATTTGTTGTAACCAATTTGGAATCGGAAATGCTCATCAGCATCATTAAGAAAAAATATCAGGGCGGCCATTCCACGGACATCTCCGTTATCGAAAAATATTGCAGCCAGCTGATGCAGGATACCGATCTGGATGGCTTGAATGCCAAGTTTCTGGATGCGGACAGAAAGCGCCGCAAGCTTAAGGTAGCCGAGGAAATCGAACTGTATTTAAGTGAAAATACACAGCTCGACCTTGGCGGTATCGCCACCTTCAGACTTCATGGATATCGTCACGAGCTAGGCGATATTGTGGAATATGCCTTGGATGAATATGTGCTGGATAAGCAATATCAGGAGTTTATTTCGCTGCTCAAATATTTTGTTGGGCTGCAGCAATCGAAGGTCGCCATGGTCCATTTGGTTCATAAAGGCAACCATGAATTTATATTGTATAATGACAAATTTCAATTGTTTGAGCCGAAGCCGCATTCCGACCGCTTGGTGGCTGAAATGCTGGAAACGGAAATGAACATTGAGGATATGGTCATCAGCTCGCTTATTGCTGCATCACCGAAGCAAATTGTCGTTCATACGCAGCAGGTCGATATGCAGGTCATTCGGACGATTGAAACGATTTTTGACAACCGGGTGTCGGTGTGCAGTGATTGCGTGTTGTGCTCCCACGCAATGGGGGAATGGAATGATGGTGTTACTCAGCCTTAAAAAATCAGTAATATGAATCAGCAATATGAACTAGCCAAATAAACTAGCTGCAGGCTCGCCGATCAACGGCGAGTTTTTTTCACTTCCATACATAAAAAATACAAATAAGTGTATTACACTATGACATAGAACTGTACTTAAAATCGGGAAGAAGGAAGACGCATGACGACCGTACTCGTAGTAGATGACGATCCGCATATCCGCCAACTGCTCCGTTTATATTTGGAGGACGAAGGCATGGAAATTATAGAGCAAGGCAACGGAGCGGATGCATGGGATTATTTTTGCAATCATCCGGTTGATCTCATTATTCTGGACATTATGATGCCGAAGATGGATGGCTGGGAGCTTTGCCGCCGGGTGCGGGAAGCGGGGGACAAGCCCATTATGATGATTACCGCTAAAGGGGAGGCGCCGGAGCGAATTAAAGGTTTTCGGCTGGGCACCGACGATTATATGGTTAAGCCTTTTGACCCGATGGAGCTGGTGATGCGGGTGAAGGCGCTGCTGAAGAGGTACCGGATTTCAATCTCGCAAATCGTCAGGCTCGGCCAAGTGACGCTCGATAAAACAAGCTATCAAATCCGCTATAAGGATGCAGGCTCAAGTGAGTCCATACCGCTCAAGGAATTTGAGCTGCTGTTTTTGCTGGCAAGCTATCCGGGCAAGCTGTTCAAGCGCGATGCGTTAATTGAGCAAATATGGGGCTACGATTACGAGGGCGACGAGCGGGCGGTGGATACGCATGTTAAACGTCTGAGGGAGCGTTTTGCCGCGTATGATCAGGATTTTAAAATCGTGACGATCTGGGGGCTGGGCTACCGGTTGGAGGTATACCGTGATTAAATCGCTGTATGTCCGTTTAATTTTGGTGTTTGTCGCATCGGTTTTGGCGAGCGTCGTTTTAAGCTTTTTCATGACCCATTTTTTATTTAGCTACAAGCTTCGCACCTACGTACAGGACAATTTAATCGCCAGCGGCAAAACGATTATCGAATCCTACAAACACTCTTATCCGAACAATTTGGATGCTTTAATGGAGGGGATTACTGCGCTGCCGATTTTTACCTTTATCGTTTATGACGAACAAGGCATACCGCTTCATGAAACCGACAAGGTTGCCAATCATAAGCTGCACGTAGAGGGGGAAAGTCTGCGCAGCGTGCTGAACGGCGGCGTTTACCGGGGCGGAATGGATAAAGATTATGACCGGCTCGTCGTAGGGCTTCCTTTTCAAATTGAAGGACATGCTTATGCCTTGTTTATAAAGCCTGAAACGAATGGCGTTGCCAATCTGGCTTTCGGCTATTTCCGCATGCAGCTTATTTTGGTGCTATTAGTCGGAACGCTTCTCGTTATCGTCACCTCCCGTTATATGGTGCGGCCTTTGAAGCATTTAACCTTGGCTACGCGCAAAATGGCTAAAGGCGATTTCAGCATCAGGCTTGCTACGAAACGCAAGGATGAGATCGGAGAGCTGACAGCAAGCTTCAATCAGATGGCGCAGGAGCTCGATTCGCTGGAGCGGGTGAGAAGGCAGTTCGTCTCGGACGTTTCTCATGAAATCCAGTCTCCGCTTACTTCGATTAAAGGCTTCACAATGGCGCTTAAGCAGAAAAAAATGGATGAGGAAAGCCGTCTCCGCCTGCTCACCATTATCGAGGAGGAAAGCGACCGCCTTTCCCGGCTGACGCAGGATTTGCTCAAGCTGTCCGCGCTCGAGCAGGACCAAATTCAGCCGAATATGAGCCATTATCGCTTGGATGAGCAGCTTAAAGATGTCATGATTGCCAGCGAGCCGCTTTGGTCCAACAAAAACATTCAGCTCGATCTGAACCTGGAGCCTGTAACGATTTCGGCTGATGAAGATAAGCTGAGCCAGCTTTGGACGAACCTGCTGAGCAATGCGATTAAGTTCACTGGAGCTGGAGGCGTCATTGCGATTCACTTGTCGGTAAGCCAGCATAGCGTGACCGTGTCGGTTGCCGACAATGGAGTGGGCATTCCGGAGGAGGAGCTACACCATATTTTCAAACCCTTTTATAAAATAGATCAAGCCCGCGAGCGTGCCGTTGGCGGAAATGGCATCGGCCTCTCGATCGTTAAGCGGATTGTCGAGCTCCATGCGGGGGAAATCAGGGTAGAGAGTACAGTGGGCAAAGGGACGACGATGACCGTTGTGCTGCCGCTCGCTCCACCAGATAAATCCAATTAGGGCAGACGGCGGCCCTGTACATAATTAGTACAAAATTACTCGTTATGATGAAGGAGGTTATACAGCGAGAGGAGAGATACACAGTGAATCGATTGACCAAATTTAGTTTGAAAAATAGCGTTGCCGTCATTTTATTATGCGCTTTGGTGCTAGGGTATGGCTTGTATACCTCCACGCAAATTAAGCAGCAGACGTTTCCGGATTTGGATTTCCCGGCCGTATTCGTGCAGGCGGTTCAGCCCGGCGCCTCAACGGAGGAAATCGAGTCGGACGTTGCAAAGCCGATTGAAGACAATTTGAAGCGCGTGCAGGGCTATGAGTCGCTAACGAGCACCTCTTCTGAAAATGCAGCCAGCATTTTTATCCAGTTTCCCTTCGGCACCGACATGGACAAAAAATACAGCGAAGTTGAAGCTGAGGTGAACAAGCTGAAGCTGGCTGATAATGCGAGTGTAACGGTGCAGCGCTTGTCGGCAAATAGCCAGCCTATTTATCAAGCGGCTGTATTTGCTGCCGAAGGAGATTCGGCAAAGCTGGCTGATGAGCTGCAAAACAGCGTCGTTCCTGAGCTGCAAAAGCTAGCCGGAGTAGGAAACGTAACACTGAAGGGCGGTACGTCAAATGAGCTAAGCATTGTTGTAGATAAAAATAAAGCGGCGCAGCATGGCATTACGCTTAGCTCCATCCGCACGGTGCTTCAGTCGCTAGATTACGCCCTGCCACTGGGCTCGGTGTCGCAGGAGGAGACGGTCATACCGATCAGGCTGACCGGCAGCCTAGACAGCTTGAAGCAGCTTGAAGCGCTGAAGCTGACGGCAACGACTGGCGGCGGAGCCGCAGGTTCTGCAACAGGCAGTGCGAGTAGAGCGGGTGCAGGTGGCGTGGAGGGCAATCCAGGCGGAGCGGGTGCAGGTGCTATGCAGGGCAATGCAGGCAATCAAGCCGCTGCTGGCAGTGCCGCAGGTTCTGCATCAGGAAACGCTGTAGGCGCAGGAGCATCAAATGGTTCTGTAGCTTCAGGCGGCGTGGGTGCCGCAGCCGCTATCACGCTTGGTGATATTGCCGACATTAAGACGGTATCTGAGCAAAATGAAATTACCCGCTTTAATGGCGAGCCGAGCTTTGTAATTTCGATTCAGAAGACGCAGGATGCCAACACGGCGGATGTGTCTGACAATGTGAGCGAGCTGCTCAGCACTTATCAAGGCAAAGGCGAGCTGGACTATCATGTCATCGTTGACCAAGGGCAGGAAATTAAAGAATCCGTATCCGGCCTCATTCGTGAAGGGTTGTATGGCACATTGTTTTGCGTGCTCATTATTTTCCTGTTTTTGCGCAATGTAAGGGCGACGATTATTTCGATTTTGTCGCTGCCGATTTCTATTTTTGCCACGATTGCGATTATGGATCAAATGGGCTATACGCTTAACATTATGACGCTGGGCGGCATCGCCGTGTCCGTCGGACGGATCGTCGATGACAGCATCGTCGTTATTGAAAATATATATAGATGGCGGCAGGAAAAAGGCGAGAAAATGAGCGGCAAGGAGCTGGCCTACCAAGCAACCCGCGAAGTGATCGGGGCGGTAGCCTCATCCACGGCGGCGACAATCGTCGTTTTCGCACCACTCGCTTTTGTCAGTGGGATCATTGGACAGTTTTTCCGTCCGTTTTCGATTGCTGTCGTTCTCTCCATTACGATCTCGCTATTGGTTTCGATGATGCTGATTCCTGTGCTGGGCGGCCGCTTTTTCAGAAGCGTGAAGCCGCATACGAAGGAAAGCAGACTTTCGAACGGTTTTGAAAAAATCATCCGCAGCGCTCTAAAGCGCAAAGCGCTCGTATTAGGATCAGCTGTTGTGCTGCTAATAGGCTCGCTAGGGATGATACCTTTAATCGGTGTCGCTTTTCTGCCGACTAGTGCGACTCCGAGCTTAGCTATTGATGTTGCATTGCCAGCGCAAAGCAGCTTGACGCAGACAGACGAAGTCAGCGGCAAGGTGGAGGCATATTTAAGTAAGCTGGAAAACGTAGAGAGCTATGAGGTCTCCGTTGGCGGTGCGGGGGCAAACCCGCTGCAGTCCAGCGGCGGCAATAATAAAGCGACTATTACGGTCCAATTTGCTGAAGGAAGCGATATGGCGCAATTGACTTCGAAGCTGCAGACCGAGCTGCCGGCAGTCGTCACTGCGAAGCAGGCAGGCACAACGCTCAATATTAAAGCAGGCGAACAGCAGGGGCCGCCATCGGGAAACAATATTGATGTCAGCATTTATGCGGACAGTTCGGACAAGCTGGCGCAAACTGCCCTTCAAGTTGAAAATCTAATGAAGGAAAGCAGCGATTTAAAGGATATTACAAACAATATGGATGAGGTAACGCCAAAATGGGTCGTTTCCCTTAACCAAAGCGGAATCGATGCCAATATTAGCCCTTATCTCATTATGCAATTGACCGGCGAGCAGCTGCGACCAGTCGATGCTGGCACTTACAAAATCGATAATAAGGAACAAGCGATAACCTTATCTTATAAACAGCAAATTGCCACAAAGCAGGAGCTGGAAAATATCCAGATTCCAACTGCAGCGGGCATGAAGAAGCTGAAGGACATCGCTGATATAACGGAGCAGAAAGCTTGGATCAAGGTCAGCCACGATGATGGCAAAATGTATGCCCTCGTCAGTGGAACGGTTAAGGATGACAGTGCGGTATCAGCTGTTACAAAGCTCGTGCAGGCGGATATTGATAGTCTGACGCTGCCTTCTGGAGTAGAGCTTAAGGTCGGCGGCGGGCTGCAAATGATCAATGACGGCTTCTCAAGCCTCGGTATCGCTATGGCGGCAGCGATAGGCCTTGTATTTATTATTATGAGCATGACGTTCGGTGGTTTGCGGACGCCGCTTATTATTTTAGCCTCGCTGGTGTTTATTCCGATTGGCTCACTCAGCGCTTTGCTTCTGTCAGGGCAAGCCCTGTCTATGAGCGGCATGATTGGCATGCTGATGCTGGTCGGCATCGTCGTCACCAATGCGGTCGTGCTGCTTGATCGGGTGGAGAAAAATCGCAAAGCAGGCATACCGATTACCGAAGCAATCGTGGAGGCGGCAAGAACAAGGCTAAGACCGATTCTAATGACGGCTTTTGCGACAATGCTTGCGCTTGTACCGCTTGCATTATCGGGCTCCTCGACTAGCCTCATTTCAGGTGGCCTTGCGATCACGGTTATTGGCGGGCTGTTCAGCTCAACGCTGCTCACTCTGATCGTCATGCCAGTCATTTATGAAATGGTGTGGAAAAAGCACAAGGTTAATGAAGCAGATATATTCAATGACTAGGAATGAGGAAGAGGGAGTGAGACCAATGAATGGACGTAAAGGAAGAAGATTTATGGTGTTTGGCGTGGTTGCTGTACTGATGCTTGGGGCTGCTTTTGCTGAGGTGCCCACACGGCAGGGCAGCGAGGTAGCGTTGATGCCGCTCTTCCTCATTTTGCTTACGATCAGCGTGTACCGGATCGTTCGCGTACGCCGCCGCAGCATATATAAAGGAAAAGGCTTGTCGTGAGCGCAGCGGGATAAAAGGGGCTTATGGCAATGTATGTCTTAACTCTTGACCTGCTTGCTATTGAGGACTATAATTATGCTGATATATGCTGAAAAAGCAATGATAAAGACATGTATTTACACGTTCAACTGGTCCAGAGAGAGGAAACAAGGCTGCAATTTCCTTCCAGATATATGTAAATATACCCCTTTGTAGCTGTATAGCCGAACAGGCTTCCATTTGTGAAGCGCCATTAAGCTGTACCGGAAATCTCCGTTACCAGATAAATTAAGGATTGGCTGCTGCCGGGATGAAATACGCTGATTAGCGTTAGGCGAGCAATCGAATTAGGGTGGAACCACGAGCTTACAAGCACTCGTCCCTTCGCGGGATGCGTGCTTTTTTTGCGTTCAGAACGCAGCAGCTTGGAAGCTTAGCGAATGGAAAGGATGATAACAATGGCGATTAAAGTAACTTTGCCGGATGGCGCAATAAGGGAATATGTTGCAGGAACAACAATTGAAGAGGTGGCTGGCTCGATCAGCAGCGGACTGCGCAAAAATGCAATCGCAGGTAAAATTGACGGAAAAACCGTTGATGTTTATACACCTATTAATGAAGATGCAAAGGTTGAAATCGTCACTTTGGATTCAGCTGACGGGCTGGAAGTTTACCGTCACAGCACAGCGCATTTGATGGCTCAAGCGATCAAGCGCCTGTATGCTGATGTAGAGCTTAAGCTCGGTATTGGCCCCGTTATTGAGGATGGCTTCTACTATGATATCGATATGGAACAGTCGATCACGCCGGAAGATTTGGTGAAAATCGAGAAGGAAATGGATAAAATTGTCCAGCAAAATCTCGACATCCGCCGCCGCGTTGTCAGCCGTGATGAAGCGATTGCCGTATTTACCGATATTGGCGACACGCTCAAGCTGGAGCTGATCCGCGACCTTCCTGTGGAAGCGGAAATTACCATTTATGATCAAGGCGAATTTTTCGACCTCTGCCGTGGGCCTCACCTTCCGTCTACAGGACGGATTAAAGCATTCAAGCTGCTCAGCGTAGCAGGCGCTTACTGGCGCGGTGATTCCAAAAATAAAATGCTCCAGCGTATTTACGGAACAGCGTTTCCGAAAAAAGCGCAGCTCGATGAGCATCTTCACTTCCTTGAGGAAGCGAAAAAACGCGATCACCGCAAGCTGGGACGCGAGCTGAAAATGTTCACGTTCTCGCGCGAGGTTGGCCAAGGCTTGCCGCTATGGCTGCCGAATGGCGCGAAAGTTCGCCGTACATTGGAGCGCTACATCGTGGATATGGAAGAGCGTCTGGGCTATGAGCATGTATATACGCCTGTTCTGGCTAACGTAGAGCTGTACAAAACATCCGGCCACTGGGAGCATTACAGCGAGGATATGTTTCCGAAGATGGTGCTGGATAACGAAGAGCTCGTGCTTCGCCCGATGAACTGCCCGCATCATATGATGGTTTTCAAAAGCGATATGAGAAGCTACCGCGACTTGCCGGTGCGTATTGCTGAAATGGGAACGATGCACCGCTATGAAATGTCCGGCGCCTTGACTGGCTTGCACCGCGTTCGCGCGATGACGCTGAATGATGCGCATATTTTCTGCCGTCCGGACCAAATCAAGGAAGAGTTTGCGCGTGTGGTCAACCTCATCCGCAAAGTGTATGAAGATTTTGGCATTAAGGAATACCGTTTCCGTCTATCGTACCGTGATCCGCAGGATACCGAGAAATATTTCCAAAATGATGAAATGTGGGAAATGTCGCAGCGTATGCTTCGCGAAGTTGTCGAGGAGCTTGACCTGCCATTTTTCGAGGCAGAAGGCGAAGCAGCTTTCTACGGTCCGAAGCTGGACGTTCAGATCAAAACCGCACTGGGCAAAGAAGAGACGCTGTCCACAGCACAGCTGGACTTCCTGCTTCCAGAGCGCTTTGAGCTGGAATACATCGGCGAAGACGGCAAGAAGCACCGTCCAGTCGTTATTCACCGCGGCATCATCAGCACAATGGAGCGCATGACGGCATTCCTGCTGGAGAATTTTGCTGGCGCTTTGCCGCTATGGCTGTCGCCGATTCAAGCGAAGGTTATTCCAGTGTCCACTGTATATGAGCAATATGCGCGTGAAGTGGCTGAGAAGCTGCAGGAAGCGGGCATTCGTGTAGAAAGCGATCTTCGCAATGAGAAGCTTGGCTACAAAATTCGCGAGGCGCAAATTGAGAAAGTGCCTTATATGCTCGTAGTTGGCGAGAACGAAATGCAAGCAGGCTCGGTCTCGATCCGCAAGCGCGGCGAAGGCGATATCGGTGCAAAATCGATTGCCGAGACAGCGGAAATGTTAGAGCAAGAGATCAAAACAAAAGCGTTATAAGAGCAGCTAACAGCGGCTCGTCTGCATAAAGCTTGTACCACTTGGGTAATCTTCTTCAGAGGAGGAAGTGCCCAAATGGTTACAAGCTTTTTTCATTATAAAAAAATGCTGCTCGCAATTGCGGCGCTCGTATTGCTTGCGATCTGTTTCAAGCCTTTCCCGGGCAAGACGATGAATCAGGAAGCCCCGCTGCAGCATATGCCCGTCATTGTCGCACCTGAATCGGTTAAGCTGACAGCGGCATTAGTTCACGAAGAACGTACTGAAACCGTCAAGCAGCAGCTAACGCCGCAAAAACCGGCATATGATAAAGTGAAGGTCGTTGCAACGGGCTACACAGCCGGAATAGAATCGACAGGAAAGCGGCCTGGCCATCCGAGCTATGGCATTACGTATTCAGGCGTGAAGGTTCGCCGGGATATGGTTTCCACGATTGCAGCTGATCCGAAGCTGTTTCCGATTGGTTCTCTGCTTTATATTCCCGGATACGGGTATGGCGTCGTCGCAGATACAGGATCGGCTATTAAAGGCAGCCGAATCGATTTGTATTTCGAGACGACGGCGGATGTATTCAAGCAGTGGGGCAAACGCACAGTGGAGGTTGAAGTCATTCGCAAAGGCAGCGGGAAGCTGTCTCAGGCTTGGCTAAATAAGATCAACAAGGCCGCGGAGGCAGGAAAAGGCTTGCCTGAGGCTTATCTGGAATCGTAACAACAGCATGCATATTAGAACCTTAACCCGCCATACTAACATGGACGGGGAGGTGAAAAACCAACATGGCCAAGAACAAAAACAATAAAGCAGCTCAATCGAACCAAAAGCTGAATACCGAGTTTGCAGAAGAATTTGGACAAAATAATGAAACGAGCAACACAGCCGCTAAATCGACACAAAAAAAGCAGAAGTAACAGGCTGTCCCAATAAAGAAGTGAGAAAAGGAGCCGCTACGGCTCCTTTTCTCTAACCTGGCGGCTAGGCATAGAAATAAGGAGATAAAAAACAGTTTTCAAACGAACCTGTTTTATTGTATGATTACGGTGTAACGAATAATCACATGATAAGACAGGTGAACTCTCATGACTGATCCTATAACATTCACAAACTATTCGGCTTCCGAGCATCGCAGAGCTGCTGAGGTGCTTCCGTTCATTGACGCTTATATCGGCAAGAAGGAACAGGAAATTATCGAAATCGAGCAAATGGTTGAGCGTTACGAGAAGCGCCGTCTCAAGGAAGAGCGGGCTTATCAATCGATGTCTGCTTTCAGGCGCATGTTGTCAGGGAAGAAGCCGGATCATCATTTGGCCGTGGAGCATATCCATTTCGTTCGCAAGCCGATGGAGAAAGTTCGTGCGCTAAAGCTTGAAATTGAAAATGTACGTAAGATACAGAACAGCTCAGCTCCAACGGATATGGTCACTGTTCCCTTCGAGCTGGCGAATGATTTGCTCTAAGACATAGAAGAGAAGCTTCATTCCTTTCAAATAAAACAAAACCTCCACATTCCCAGATGCATGGCATCGCTGGAATGTGGAGGTTTTTTGTTAAACTTATATAGCTATGAATTGCCGCTCTTCAGGTGGTCTACATCAAGAAAATCCGTATCGTAGCTGTAAGCGGGAACGCCGTGAATGCCTACATCAAGACCAATTAGCTCCTCGTCTTTGGAGACGCGTACCGGCATGATTTTGCGAATGAGCCATAATACGGCCCATGTAAAGACAAAGCCCCATACAGATACGGTGACGAGGCCAAGTGCTTGTACACCAAGCAGCTTCAAGCCGCCGCCATAAAATAAGCCGTAATAGCCTTGTCCGACCTCGCTAGCGAGCTCTGGCTTGGCAAATAATCCGAGTGCCAGCGTACCAATGCTGCCGCTAATGCCGTGTACGGCGAAGGCGCCGACGGGATCATCGATTTTTTTGCTCTCCATGTATTCGGTTGCGAGAACCATCATAATGCCGCAAAGCGCGCCGATGAAGATTGCAGCGCCGTCCGAGACGAAAGCGCAGCCAGCGGTAATGCCGACAAGTCCAGCTAGCGAGCCGTTAATAACCATCGGAGGATCAGCTTTTTTATAACGAAACATCGTAAACAATATGCAGGTGGCTCCGCCCGCTGCAGCGGACAGCATCGTCGTTACGGCGATATGCCCGATCGATGTGTTCGTGGCGCTCAGCGTACTTCCGGCATTAAAGCCGAACCAGCCGAACCAAAGGATGAAGGCGCCAACGGATGCGAGCGGCAAATTGGATGGCGAAACGATGTTCACCTTGCCATCCGGGCTGAACTTGCCAATGCGGGGCCCGACGAAAATCGCTGCAGCCAGAGCGGCAAATCCACCGAGGGCATGGATAACAGCTGAACCGGCGAAGTCGATCATGCCAAGCTTGCCAAGCCAGCCGCCGGTTGACCATACCCAGTGGCCCGCTAGCGGATAAATGAGTCCGGTCATGGCGATCGTCAGCAAAATGTAGGCACGGAAGTGGATGCGTTCAGCCACGGCCCCGGATACGATGGAGATGACCGCGATAACGAACGCGCATTGGAACAGCCAATACGTTTCATGGGAAATATTAAGTACAATATGAGAAAGGTCGCCGCTTAGCAGGAAGCCGCTGGTGCCAAGCAGGCCGCCTACATCTTTGCCGTACATAATAGCGAAGCCGAAAAAATAAAAAACGAGAGCTCCGAATGCAATATCAACGAACACTTTCATAATGATGCTGACGGCATTTTTCTGGCGGACGAAACCTGCCTCCAGCAGCGCAAAGCCGCCCTCCATCAGCAAAATCATAGCCGCTGTCAAGACAACCCAGATTGTATCGAGACCTCTCGACAGTTCTGACAACTCCATTGTGTAGGCCAACCCCTTATAATCAGATATAAAATGATGTTACATTGCTAATTCGTTGATCATTATAATGATTTCGAGTTAACAATGTCAACGCTTTTATGTAATGTTTAGTGACGCATGTCAGGTTTGTCTGGTGTAATATTCCTTTGTCTCAGTCTAGAGACCGAGCTGGATTTCAATCGGCCGTCCCTTTCTTGTGTTTGGCGGGTCCGTTATACTTAGACGTATGAAGAATAGAACCAATTGAAGGCAGGAGTTGATGATCTCATGAATGGCAGCTTTTTCAATCGATTTATAACAGCTGGCATCGTTATTGCGATAGGTGTTGTCTTTTTTCTCAATCAAACGGGTATCATTTCCACCCAGCTCAGCATTGGAGAAATCATCTCCAACTTCTGGCCGCTTATTTTAATCGTTATTGGGCTAAAAGGAATATGCTCGAGAGACTCCTACAAGCATGGCGTAGGATTTTGGGTGATGATGATTATTGGCGTCGTGTTTCTTGCCCGGAACATGGGCTGGTCGGATTGGTCCTTAGGCGATATTATTCCGTATATTTGGCCGATTATTATTATTTTAGTCGGCATCAATATGCTGCGTAAGCCGAGCCGAAGCAAGCGGAAGAAGCATGAGCCGCCATCCGATGATTGGAAGTCTTATGATGGTTATACGGAAGGTGAAATTCCTCCAGCGCCGCCGCTGCATCCCGGCCCAACGGATCCTTTTCCTCCAGAGCATGCGCAAGAACAAGCTGGGCCTGTTAAAGGGGCGCCGTTTCAGCAAAACAGCTTTGAAGGCGGGAAATCTAAAGTGAATTTAGAGAAGGAACAGCCTATAGGCAACGTATGGAAAGAACAGGCCAAGCAGCATTACCGCGATCAACGTAAAGAATGGAAGCAGCAATTTCGGGAACAGCGCAAAGAGTGGAAAAATGAAAAAAATCACTACAGCGGCAAAAGCGAGTGGTGGAACAATGATCCGAATACGCAGACCCGCTCCAATTTCATAGGCGATATTCATATTGGCCATGATTATTGGGAGCTGCAGCCAATCAACATTTCACATTTTATCGGCGACACCGTCATTGATTTAACGAAAGCGCAAATCGCTTACGGGGAAACGAAGATTACGGTATCTTCTTTTATCGGCGATGTGAAAGTGTATGTGCCTAATGATTATGAGGTGGGCATCCATGTGCAGAGCAGCGTTTTTATTGGCGATGTGAAGTTTCTTGGCAAAAAGGAGCAAGGCATGTTCAAGTCGATGGATATGGCTTCCCCTTCCTATGCAGATGCGGATAAAAAAATCAGGCTGGTCGTTAGCTCGTTTATTGGCGATGTGCGTGTGACGAGGGTGGGATAAGCGTTTATGATGGTTCGGTTGCTTCGCAGTGGGAAATGGGAATTGATTTCTATGTTTGTGTTCGCTGCTGCTCTGGCTTATGGAGCAGCGGCGATAATCGCTTATGGGCTTATGCCTCATGCAGGGAGATGGGAAATGTGGCTGACTGCCGCAGCCGTCTTCCTGCTTGTTGCTGCGTCTTGCGGTTATTGGGCCGGCAGGCGCATACAGCGCAGAGTAGATACGCTCCAGCTCGCGATGAAACAGGCCGTTAACGGCAACTTTGAAATTCGGATTGCCGAGCGGGGCGGCTTGTCCTTTACCGAGCTTTATGAGGAATTTAATGTGCTTGCGAGGCAAATGGAGGAGCGGATGACTTACATCCAGCGTACAGGCGAGGAGCAGGTGATGGCCGAAGCTGCCTCTAATGAAGAAGCGGTGCTGGAAGAGCGCAAAAGGCTCGCTCGCGACTTGCATGATACGGTAAGCCAGCAATTGTTTGCGATGCATATGTGCGCCTCTTCGCTGCCTAAGCTTCAGCAGGTGGATAGCGAACGCGCGGCTGAGGTGCTGGGCCAGTTAATTGAGATGTCCACGCTTGCCCAGAAGCAAATGCGCACCTTCATCGCTCAGCTTCGTCCGATGGAGCTTGAAGGCCGCACGCTGCTCCAAGCGCTGGATAAGTGGTTTCCGGATTATTGCCGGCAAAACCATTTGCAAGGACAGCTGGAATGGCGGCTGGTTGAGCCGCTGTCGGAAGCGAAGGAGCATCAGCTTTTTCTCATCGTGCAGGAGGGGCTGGCCAATATCGTCAAGCATGCAAAAGCAGAGGGCTGCTCGCTGACGTTATCGGAAAATGAACGGCAAATTGTGCTGAGCCTGCAGGATGATGGAACGGGCTTCCGAGTAGATGAGGTCAAACGCGGCTCCTACGGGCTGTCAACGATGCACGAGCGTGCCCAGAAGCTTGGCGGAACGGCAGAAATTATAAGCAAGCCAGGCAGTGGAACGAGGGTCAAGGTGTCTATTCCAAAAATATGGCGGGGGAGCGATAAAAAATGAGCAGCCAGGAAATGTTGAAAATTATGATTATTGATGATCATGATATGGTTCGAACAGGATTGCGCACTTATTTAATGCTGGAGCCGAAATTTGAAGTTGTTGCAGAGGCGGGCAGCGGGCAGGCTGCGCTTGATAAGCTTGAAGCGGGCATACCGAAAGGGATGCCTGATGTCCTGTTGATGGACTTAATGATGCCCGGCATGGATGGCATTGAGACGACGAGGCGCGTGATGGCGAAATATCCGGATGTGAAAATCGTCATGCTGACGAGTTTTTTGGAGGATGATAAAGTGTATGCTGCCATTGAGGCAGGAGCGGTCAGCTACGTACTGAAGACGGTATCGGCGGAGGAGCTGATTTATGCGCTGAACGGCGCTTCGAAAGGCATGCCTGTCATGACAGCTGATGTATCTCAGGCTTTGACGCGTGGACTTCGGCAGCGTACAGCACAATCAGGAGATGAAGGGCTGACGGAGCGGGAGAAGGAAGTGCTGCTGCTTATTGCCGAGGGACGGTCAAATAAGGAAATTGGCGAAGAGCTCCACATCAGCATTAAGACGGTCAAGACGCATGTCAGCAATTTATTAATGAAATGCGAGCTGGATGATCGGACACAGCTGGCGGTGCTTGCTCATCGCAAAGGCTGGGCCAAAAGCTTATAATCAACAATAAACCAAATCACATTATTAGTTATCACATATTGCAGCAAAAGGCGGGCTATACTAACGATGTACAGCGGCGAGATGAGCCGCACTAAAGCGTACATAAAAGGAGCGTCTTGCTATGATTTTGCTGTCATCAGAGCTGGAAGCCAGCCATCAATCCTTCATTGAAACCCGCGATATGCTGACGCAGCATACGTTCGCTTTAGGCGGCAATTGGGATTATGCAGCTGGTTCGTTCGATCGCCCATTGGATGAAGCCCATAAAGTATGGCTGCGGATTCCTTTTGAAGTGACGGATGGCGCCATCGATAATAGCTCTTCGGATACAGATGCCACTATTAAGCTGGGAACGCCATATGTGCTTAAGCATTTATATAAAGAAGGCAATGATGAGGAAGCTTCGGTGCGGCTGGTAGGCGCCTTATTCGACCAATTTCAAGCGCCGACTGACCCCGATGCTGACATTGAAAGCGAATGGGTCGAGCGGGCCAAGGACATTATGCAGCAGGTAGAACGGGCATTGGCATAAGCTTAAAGCAGTCTTTTGAAACTTAAATAGTGGATGAAAAACTCTCTGTCACCAGTGATAGGGAGTTTTTTTATGTATGTTTAAATGTCTTTTAAGATTGTTTTAAGGTAGAATGTGCATGATAGGAGTACAACAATTAACCAGCAAGCAGCCTTTAGAGACTGAATTGCTTCATTGTATACCGATGAGGAGGAAACGGGAATGGACGATCAGAATAAAAAGAACGGCTTTGATGATTTTTTCCAAAATCGTGAGGATGGGCAGCGGAAGCAGGAGGATAACGTTCAGCCAGCCCACGCTGATGAAGCATCAGCTGATTCTTCTGAACAGGCAAGCAAGCCTTCCTACTACTATTCTTACGGACCGTTTAAGTCAGGCGCACCGGACAATCATACGCTGTCTGATAGCGCTGGAGCAGGCAATCATTCGATGTCAACTCCGGCACCAACATCCAGCCAGGAATCAGCTGCCGCATCCCAGCCGTACAGCCAGCAGCAGGGTGAACAGGCAAACTTCGCTGAAAGCATGCCTCCTGCCCCAGTAAGGCCGTTCAGCTCATCGCAGTCATCCGCCAGAGGCGGTTGGCAGGTGAAGGAGCCGCAGCGCAAAACGTCATTCAAAGCGATGTTTTCTTCGTTTATTGCTGGGGTTCTAGTAGTTGGATCTTTAATGTATGCTTCGGATGTGAACAATTGGTTCAGCAAGCCGGCGGAAGCGACTGTATCTCAGCAGGGAACGGCTACAGCAACGGGACAAAACAGCGGGCTAACTGCAGCATCTGATAGGCCGGACGATATTGCTAAGCTGTTCGAGGCTTCAAGCCCGGCTGTTGTGAAAATTGAAACCTTTGCTTCGCCTACAAGAAGCAATGGCGGATCATCGGCTGATTCCTTCTTCGAACAGTTTTTCGGCCAGGATTATCCGGGAGCAGGCAGCCAGGAGCAAAACAATAACAGCAATGGATTACAAGCAACAGGCAGCGGTACCGGATTCTTTTTTGACTCCACCGGCTACATTTTGACCAACCAGCACGTCGTGGGCGGAGCAGAGAAAATCGAAGTCACGGTGCAAGGCTATGACAAGCCGCTAACAGCGGAGCTGCTGGGCTCTGATTATAATCTGGATTTGGCTGTGCTTAAAGTAACGGATACGAAAGCTTTCCCTACTTTGAAGCTAGGTAACTCCGACAGCATCAAAATCGGTGATTGGGTCGCAGCAATCGGCAATCCTTATGGCTTTGACCATACGATTACCGTTGGCGTGCTTAGCGCGAAGGAGCGCCCGATTTCCATTCCGGATGAGCAAGGAACACGCAACTACGAGCATTTGCTGCAAACGGACGCATCGATTAATCCAGGCAACTCTGGCGGACCGCTGCTCAACGTAAATGGTGAAGTGGTCGGCATTAACACAGCTGTAAGCTCGCAGGCGCAAGGAATTGGATTTGCGATTCCAACGAGCACAATCCAAGGCGTATTGGAGAATTTGAAAAATAACGTTGAGGTTCCGAAAGATCCGATTCCTTTCATCGGCGCGGAACTAGCTGATGTAACGGATGCTATGGCGAAGCAGCTAGGCATGGATAAAGCGGAAGGCTCCATCGTCAGCAATGTGTATTACAACTCTCCTGCCTACCTGGGCGATCTGAAACAATTTGACGTTATCATCGGCATTGACGGCAAAGTGTACAACAATACGCAGGACTTGATCAAGGCGATTCAGAAGAGAGCAGTTGGCGATGAAGTACAGTTGAATATTATCCGCAAAGGTGCGAAAATGGATTTGTCGGTCACCATAGGCGACCGCAATAAGTTCAACGCAGAATAATGAAGCAGCCAGCATATCGGTGCAGCTGGTGCTGAATGGTTACAATCAGGCGCAGAGGCGAACAATCTCTCTGCGTCTGTTTTTATGAAGCTAAAGAACATGGGGGCGTACCGATGAGAACACAAATTATAGTTGTAGATGACGATGAGAAAATCACCTCTTTATTAAGGCGGAGCCTGATTTTTGAAGGATATGAAGTGACGACTGCAAGCAATGGCTTGGAAGGGCTGAAGCTGCTAATGACAGCGGAGCCACAGCTTCTCATACTCGACGTGATGATGCCGCATGTAGACGGCTGGGAAGTATGCCGTAGAGTGCGAGAAGGAGGAAGCACGGTTCCGATTCTGATGCTGACAGCGAAGGATGATATTGCCGATCGGGTGAAAGGGCTGGATACAGGAGCTGACGATTATCTAGTGAAGCCATTTGCACTCGAAGAGCTGCTTGCCAGAGTTCGTGCGCTGCTGCGTCGCAAGCCGGATAAAATCGAGGATACGGGCAGCAAAATCGTCTATGAGGATCTTGCGCTTGATCAAGATGCCCGCGAAGCGATTCGGGGCAGCCGGCGTATTGAGCTTACGGCAAAGGAATATGATTTGCTGCTGCTCTTTATACAGAACCCGCGCCGCGTATTGACCCGTGATGTCATTATGGAAAAAATATGGGGCTACGACTTCAGCGGAGAGTCGAATGTTCTAGAAGTTTATATTGCGATGCTGCGCCAGAAAATGGAGGAGGGCGGCGGCAAGCGCATGATTCAAACCGTTCGTGGTACAGGCTATGTGCTGCGGGGAGAGGGCTGATCAGCTATGACCATACGGCTGCGTTTAACTTTGTGGTATTCAGCTTTGCTTGCGATGACGCTGCTGATATTTGGTTTTGCCATCTATATATTTGTTAATTACAATACGTACGGGCAGATGAAAGATCAGCTGAAGGGCGAAGCGGATAGCTACAATGTAGTTGTCAACGAGCTCAACTTATTGATTGCCCCTTCGCAAGGGCGGTTTTATGAGCGTTCCTTTTATTTGCAAATTGTCAGATATAAAGAGGGCATTATTAATGCGAGCAAGGAGCTGCTTAGTACAGGCATAAAATATCCAATTCCTGATGTTAAGGATAATGTGCAGGCTGGCTTTATAAAGGCTAACATTAAGGTGAATGATGCGAATATAACCTTTTTAATTTATCAACGTCCTATTTACAGCGATAGTGCGAAAACCGATTTAATCGGTCTTATTCAGGTAGGCGCAATTGTTACGAGTGAGGAAAGTTATTTGAAAGCTTTGCGGACGATTTTGTTTACCGCATCGCTTATCGCTGTCCTAATAGCCTTTACAACAGGTTTGCTTTTGGCCCGTCAGGTGCTTCGTCCAATTGAGCGTGTCATTAAATCAACGGAGAAAATTCAAAACGGTTCTGATCTTAGTGTACGCATTCCAATGGATGGCCCTAATGACGAAGTCGGCAGGCTTGTCTATAACTTGAATGTCATGCTGGCCCGTTTGGAGACAGCTTACAATGAGCTGGATGAATCCTATAAGGCGCAGCGAAGGTTCGTCTCGGATGCGTCGCATGAGCTGCGGACGCCGCTGACGACGATTCGGGGCAATATTGAGCTGCTTCAGCGAATGTGGGAAAAAACGAAGGACCCGGATGCATTTGACGGCATCGTGCTGGCGCTTGATAACCAGCGCTTTGGCCTTACGGTTGAGGCGATGCAGGATATTGCAGCGGAATCCCGCCGCATGTCGACGCTTGTTAATGATTTGCTGGCGCTCGCCCGTGCGGATGCCGGTTATGAAATGGAGAAAACAGTAGTATCGATGCAGCCGCTTGTCGAAGAGGTGGCACGCCGTGCCCAGCTGCTCCCGCGTACCGCTGAATGGCGCGTAGGCGACCTGTCTCCGCTCAGCGGCATTGAGGTCAGAGGCAATCAGGATTATTTGCAGCAGCTGCTGTTCATTTTTATTGAGAATGCTTTCAAGTATACGGTAGAAGGCCATATTGAGCTTAGCGTGCGCAGCAAAGACAATCAAGTTGGGATTACGGTCAGTGATACGGGCATGGGGATGGACCCTGAGGAAGTGCCGCATATATTCGACCGTTTCTATCGGGTGGACGAATCGCGCGGCAAAACGGTTGGAACGGGGCTCGGATTATCTATTGCAAAATGGATAATAGATGAGCATCGCGGTTCCATTGAAGTGCTTACGCGCACGGGTGAAGGGTCGGAGTTTACGATCTGGCTGCCCATAGTCTTTTCTGAGACGGCAGATTCGTCTATAATAGAAGGAACGGATCGAACTTTGGGCTAATGCCCACGGTTCAGAAAGCAGGTGCACCTACATGCAAATTGTTAAAATTTCACCGCGGGGCTATTGCTACGGCGTTGTTGACGCTATGGTACTCGCACTGCAAACAGCTAGAAATCTCGAGCTGCCGCGGCCAATATATATTTTGGGAATGATTGTGCACAATGCGCATGTGACGGAAGCGTTCGAGCAGGAAGGCGTTATTACGCTGGATGGGGAGAACCGTCTGGAAATATTGGAGCAGGTCGAGCAGGGGACGGTTATTTTCACTGCCCATGGCGTTTCCCCCGAAGTTCGGAGACGTGCCAAGGACAAGGGATTGACGGTTGTCGATGCCACTTGTCCTGACGTGACGCGCACGCATGATTTGATTCGCGAGAAAATGGCCGAGGACTACCATATTATTTATATTGGCAAAAAAAATCACCCTGAGCCAGAGGGTGCCATTGGCGTCGCTCCAGATCGCGTTCATCTCATCGAGCGTGTCGAGGATATCGATTTGCTAGAAGTGCCGGAAGGCAATATCGTCATCACAAATCAGACCACGATGTCGCAATGGGATATCCGCCATATTATAAGCAAGCTGATTGAAAAGTTTCCAACGGCGGAAGTCCACAATGAAATTTGCCTGGCAACCCAGGTTCGCCAGGAGGCCGTAGCCGGACAGGCTGGCGAGGCCCAGCTTTGTCTTGTCGTTGGTGATCCGCGCAGCAACAACTCCAATCGCCTTGCCCAGGTGTCGGAGGAAATTGCAGGCGTTACTGCTTACCGTGTCGCAGATGTATCTGAGATTAAACGGGAATGGCTTATTGGCATTGAACGTGTGGCGGTAACTTCCGGCGCTTCGACTCCTACGCCGCTTACCAAGGAAGTTATTACGTATTTGGAGCAATACAACGACGATGACCCTACAACGTGGGAAATCGTTCGTACCGTCAATATGGAGAAGCTGCTTCCCAATGCCCGCAAAAAGTCAGTTGTTGCGCGCCCAGAAGTGCCAGAGACGCCGTAAGGCGTCTTTTTTCTATAGTTCCGTTATCAGTCACGTTATTAGCGAGGGAAAATGGCATGAAACGGGAAGAGCGCGGGCCTAAAGTTTTTGCTTGACGGGCAGCGCTGCTTCTTATATAATCACTTTAACGAGTAAAAGCATAAAAGCCACAAAGCATAGAAGCGTCGAAGCGAACAAGCGTTTAAGTGGAAAAGGGGAGATTGACATGATCGTAATTACTAATCCGCATATTGAAGAAGCAAGAATTGCTGAAATTGTTACCCATATTGAAGCAGCAGGCGTTCAAGCCCATGTATCAAGAGGAACAGACCGTACCGTAATTGGTATTATTGGGAGTGCAGCACCTACATTAGCCGAGCATCTTCGCCAGCTCAAGGGCGTTGAAAATGTTATTAAAATTTCCAAGTCCTACAAGCTTGCAAGCCGTGATTTTCACCCAGATGATACCATTATTGACATTAAAGGCGTTAAAATTGGCGGAAATAATTTAGTTATTATGGGCGGCCCATGCGCAGTCGAAACACCAGAGCAAATTGATGAAATCGCCCGACTGGTTAAAGCGGCTGGCGGCCAGGTGCTTCGCGGTGGAGCCTTTAAGCCTCGCACAGGCCCATACAGCTTCCAAGGCGTTGGCGTTGAAGGCTTGGTTATGATGGCGGAAGCGGGACGCAAGCATGGCTTGCTGACGATTACCGAAGTAATGACGCCGGAATACGTAGATGTATGCGCCGAATATGCGGATATTCTCCAAGTCGGCACGCGCAATATGCAAAATTTCGACCTGCTCCGCAAGCTCGGAACGATTCAAACGCCTGTTTTACTGAAACGGGGCTTCAGCTCAACGTACGATGAATTCCTAAATGCAGCGGAATATATTCTTGCTGGAGGCAATCCGAACGTTATGCTGTGTGAACGCGGAATCCGAACATTCGAGACCTACACAAGAAATACACTTGACTTGTCAGCTATTCCTGTATTGCAAAGCCTCAGCCATTTGCCAGTCATCTCTGACCCAAGTCACGGCACTGGCCGCCGCGAGCTTGTAGAGCCAATGTCGAAGGCGTCAGTAGCCGCTGGAGCGAATGGACTGATCGTGGAAATGCATACAGATCCAGATAATTCGATGACTGGGGACGGGGTACAATCACTGTTTCCGGACCAGTTCGCTAATTTATTAAAGGATTTGGAAAAGCTCGCACCAATTGTTGGGAAAGAATTTAACACGGAGAAGGCGCCAGCAGAAGCTTTCAAAGAGTGGAAAATATAATCGACCTATAAAGCCGTTAATTCCTATGTAAATAAGGGGATTACGGCTTTTCCTTTTGCCGTGTAGGAGGAATTGTGAACAAATGTGTAAACCTGTAAGTATAGCTAACATGCGAATAAAAAATACCTCACATAACTATTGACGATGATAATATCGTAGTTTTATAATAACGTCATGGTTTGGAACGATAGGAGAACGTTACCCGTTCAATACTAAGCAAATGTTCGGAAATGGAGGAAATATCTGATGTCAGTTCAAAATGTTTTGGACACAATTAAAGAAAACAACATTCAGTTTGTAGATTTCCGGTTCGTGGATCTTTTTGGTCATGCGCACCACATTACCCTTCCTTCGACAGAAGTTGACGCCGATACTTTCGTAAATGGTGTAGCTTTTGACGGTTCCTCGATCCCGGGTTTCCGTGGAATCGAAGAGTCGGATATGGTTATGATGCCAGATCCTGAATCGGTATTTATCGATCCTTTCACTGATCACCCAACTCTAAACGTAATGTCTAACATTCATACGCCTGATGGCGAACGCTACGAGCGCGATCCGCGCAGCATCGCTCAAAAAGCGGAAGAGTTTCTGCAAAAATCCGGTGTGGGCACGACTGCATTTTTCGCTCCGGAATCCGAATTCTTCATTTTCGACGATGTTCGCTACGAAAGCTCGATGAACACTTCCTTCTATTCGGTTGATTCCGAAGAAGCTGGCTGGAACAGCGGCCGCAAAGAAGAAGGCGGAAACCTTGGCTTTAAAGTTCCAGTTAAAGGCGGTTACGTTCCAGTAGCTCCGGTTGACTCCCAACAAGACATCCGCAGCGAAATGGTTCGCCTGATGCAAGAAACAGGTCTTCGCGTTGAGCGTCATCACCACGAAGTAGCGACTGCTGGTCAAGCAGAAATCAACTTCCGTTTCGACACGCTGACTAAAACAGCTGACAACCTGATGAAATACAAATATATTGTTCACAACACAGCTCGCCAATATGGAAAAGTTGCAACTTTCATGCCTAAGCCGCTGTTTGGCGATAACGGTAGCGGTATGCACGTTCACTCCTCCATCTTTGATGGCGACACGCCTTTGTTCTTTGAAAAAGGTGCTTACGGCAACCTGAGCCCGCTGGCTATGAACTACATCGGCGGAATTTTGCACCACGCTCCAGCGTTGATCGCGCTCACTAACCCGAGCACGAACTCGTTCAAACGTCTGGTTCCTGGCTACGAAGCTCCAGTTAACCTGGTGTTCTCCAAAGGTAACCGTTCGGCTGCGATTCGTATTCCAATCGCTTCCGTTACACCTAAAGGCTGTCGTATCGAGTTCCGTACGCCTGACTCCACTGCCAACCCTTACCTCGCGTTTGCAGCTATGCTGCTTGCAGGTCTTGACGGTATTAAGCGCAAGCTTGATCCAGTTGCTTTGGGCTATGGTCCTTTCGACAAAAACATTTACGAATTGCCAGAAGAAGATAAGAAGGATATCCGCAGCGTACCAGGTACGCTTGACGAAGCGCTTAGCGCTTTGGAAGCAGATTCCGAATTCTTGACTGAAGGCGGCGTATTCTCTGAAGATTTCATCGCTAACTACGTTGCATTCAAACGTAATGAAGCAAAAACAGTATCGATCCGTGTTCATCCGCACGAGTACAGCCTGTACTTCGATTGCTAGAATGAACGTTGAAGGAGCTCCCTATATGGGGGCTCTTTTTTTCTGCCTATTCGCTAGAGTGAAATGACAAAAAGTCTAATTTATCGCCTCACGCCGTTAATAATGAAAGCGGCAGCAAAACACCTTTTATTGAAGAAAACCGAATATTAACAAGAAATCAATAATAAAGTGTTCGACTTTTGTCACGAAAAGACACCAGACTACTTGAAGCGGGCCTTTAAAATTGCTATTATAGCGTTATCATGTTAATAACTAAAGGTGGTTATCCGAAGATGAAGAGAGCATTCAATTTTAATGCAGGACCGGCCGCTTTACCGCTCGAAGTACTTGAGCAGGCTCAGCAGCAATTCGTGGAGTATCAAGGCGCTGGCATGTCCATTATGGAAATGTCGCACCGCAGCGAGCTGTATGAGCAAGTTAACAATGAGACACAGGCTCTTTTTCGCGAAATTTACGGCATTCCTGACAATTATCATGTTCTGCTGCTGCAAGGCGGCGCAAGTACGCAGTTTGCAACCATTCCAATGAATTTCCTTACCCCAGGCAAAGTCGGCGCTTATGTAATGACTGGCGCATGGGCAGAGAAAGCAATCAAGGAAGCGAAGCTTCTTGGCGAGACAGCCGTAGCTGCTACTTCCGAAGCTCACAAGTTCAACCGCATTCCGGCACTTTCCGACATTCAGCTGCCAGATCAAGCTGCTTATTTGCACATTACGACAAATGAGACCATTGGCGGCACGCAATTTGCTGAATTCCCGCAAACGGGCAATGTTCCACTAATCGCGGACATGTCGAGTGATATTTTGAGCCGTCCGGTAGATGTCAGCCAGTTTGGTCTGATTTATGCAGGCGCCCAGAAAAACCTCGGTCCTTCGGGTGTGACGGTTGTCATCGTTCGCGATGATCTTATTAAAGAAAGCCCTAAGACGATTCCAGCTATTTTCCGCTATGATACCCATGCGAAAGCAGGCTCGTTGTACAACACGCCGCCTTCCTTCTCGGTTTATATGGTCAATCTGGTGCTGAAATGGATTAAAGCAAGAGGCGGAGTCGCCCAAATCAATCAATACAACCGCGACAAAACAAAGCTCATTTACGATACGATTGATCAAAGCGGCGGTTTCTATTATGGCTTTGCTGCTCCAGAGAGCCGTTCGCTTATGAACATTACATTCCGCTTGCAGGATGCAGAGCTTGAGAAGAAATTTATTAAGCAATCCGAAGCAGAAGGTTTTGTTGGCTTGAAAGGACATCGTGATGTTGGCGGGCTTCGCGCTTCGACTTACAATGCGGTTCCACTGGAAAGCTGCAAGGCGCTTGCTGAGTTTATGGCAGAATTCCAAAAAAACAACGGCTAATTGCGGCTGTCCGTAATTAAAAGATAGAAAAACCGCCCGCTCCTTTCGCTTATGAAAGGAACGGGCGGTTCTTTCGTGTAATTAGGCAAGGGTTTGCTCCAGAGCGCTTGGGCCATGCAGCTTATAGCCTACGTTACGAACGGTCATAATATATTCGGGGGTCCGGGCGTTTTTTTCGATTTTATCGCGGAGATGGCTAATATGGACGTCTACGATACGGGTATCGCCGAGGAAGTGATAGTCCCATACGCCATGAAGCAGCTGCTGGCGGCTCAGCACCTTGCCTTTATGCTTGCAGAGGAAGACGAGCAGCTCGAATTCCTTCGGCGTCAGCTCGATCAGCTTGCCATCAATCAGCACTTCTCGTTCATCGGGACGTACCGACATGCGGCCAATGTCAATGGCGCTTGACGGTGCTGCGCCAGGCAGCGATTGCAGTCTGCGGAAAATCGCTTGGATGCGCGAAATCAGCTCCTGCGGGCTAAACGGCTTGGTCATATAGTCGTCAGCGCCATTATCGAGGCCAGCAATTTTATCGGTAACATCCTGCAGGGCGGTCAGCATGACGATGGGAACGGCGTTGTTTTGCTTGCGCAGCTCGCGGCACACTTGAATGCCATCCATCTTCGGCAGCATTAAATCGAGAACGATGAGATCTGGCCGAAAGGGGCGCAGCATATCAAAAACGGCTTCTCCGTCATCTACGCATCTGACGTCGTATCCGGCTAGCTTCAGGTTGAATTCAATCAGCATGGAGATGGAGGGCTCGTCATCGACGACGAGAATTTTCTTCTTCAACATGTTGTCTTATTAAGCCTCCCTTATCCTAAACATGTCTTTGCTCATGACTACATTATGAAGTTAGACGTTCAAGTAGGGATTAAGAGTACGTTAACGGGATGTAAAATTTCATTCCTATTTTAAATAAAATAGTAATTCATGTATAATAGGCAAGGGACAAGGGGTGACAACAAGAAGATGGCATTTCATATTGTGTTAGTAGAACCGGAAATACCCGCTAACACGGGCAATATTGCGCGGACATGTGCGGCAACCGGTGCGCATCTGCATCTGGTGCGTCCGCTGGGCTTTCAAACGGATGACAAGACGCTGAAGCGCGCAGGCCTGGATTATTGGCATGCGGTTCATGTCGAGTACCATGATTCCTTTCAGGAGCTGCAGGAGCAGTATGCTGATGGGCGGTATTTCTATGCCAGCACGCGGGCGGTCAAAGCCTATAATGAGTTTCAATACCAGGATGGGGATTTTTTCGTATTCGGCAAGGAAACGAAAGGTTTGCCTCAAGAGCTGATTGAAGCTAATTTAAGTACATGCATTCGGATGCCAATGACGGATAAGGTCAGATCGCTTAATTTATCCAATTCGGCGGCAATCATCGTGTACGAGGCGCTTAGACAGAACGATTTTCCAGGACTGTCTTAAAATAGAGGCGGCTTACGAACAGTTTTAGTTCTAGCAGATTCAAAGCTTGGCGGCAAGGTGAAGAATTTACTTAAGGGTTTAATTTAGGAATTACTTAAAGCATTACCTAAAGAGAGAAGCAGAATGGGGAAACAGAGGCAGAGCGTTAAAGAAATGAACTGTCGGGGTTTCACGAAAAAGGCTTGCAAACTAGACACAGGAGAGGTGAACAACGATGAAACCAGCAGGTGTAGTAAGAAAAGTAGATCAACTCGGACGTATCGTTCTTCCAAAATCGTTGCGTAAACGTTACCAGATGAATGAGGGAGATCCGGTTGAAATTTTAGTGCAGGGCGACCATATTATTTTGGAGCGTTACCGTCCGAAATGTGTGTTCTGTGGTTCTATGGAAGAAGTCCGCGAGTTTAAAGAACGTTTTTTATGCGGCGTTTGTGTGGCTGAAATGAGCCAGCTCGCCCGCTAACCTCATACATGCATAATAGGTGGTATCAAAAAGAAGCTTCCCCATGGAGCAGCCTTAGCTGCATTCCTTCGGAGAAGCTTCTTTTGGTGCAAGCTGATAGTTCAGCTTACAGGCCTTTGGTTTTGTCATCGTTGTAAGAAGACGTGAACATAGCCGTCAAGAACAAGACGAATACAGTCATTACAATAATGAATGTGATGGACATTAATGGCACCTCCAAAATCCTCATGCAACTGTTTTCATTATACCCAACCTGCCCGAAAAAGAAAACTTTAAATATGGGCTGTACCTTGATAACATAGAACTATAAGCGTTAAAGCTTGTATCTTAGGAGGAGTCGAACCATGGATTACCGTTTTTCATCACGAGTGACCGCTCTCAAATCATCGGTCGTAAGAGATATTCTCAAGCTGACGCAGGGCAAGGATATGATTTCATTCGCTGGAGGGCTGCCGGCCGAGGAGCTGTTTCCGGTGCAGGCGATTCGCGATGCTGCCGATCGCGTGTTTACGAAGGGCGCAAGCGCTCTGCAATACGGATTGACCGAGGGCTTTATGCCGCTGCGTGAACAGCTGTGCGAGCGTATGGGACATAAGGGCATGAACGTACGCCCTGACGAAATGCTGCTGACGACAGGCTCCCAGCAGGCGATCAGCCTCATTGTTGAAGTGCTGACCGAGCCTGGCGATACGATATTGGTAGAAAGGCCGACATATCTCGCTTGCTTGCAGGTGTTTGAGATGAATGGCTTAAATGTCATTGCTGCGGACAGCGATGAGCATGGCATTGTAGCGGAGGATGCGGAGCGGCTTATTCGCGAGCATCGTCCAAAGCTAGTGTACGCCGTGCCTACCTTCGGCAATCCGACGGGGCGCGTCTGGAGCACGGAGCGCAGGCAGCAGCTGCTGGCGCTTTGCAGCTCTTATGGTGTGCCAATCTTGGAAGATGATCCATACGGGGAAATAAAATATGATGTAAATGCTGTTTATCCGACATTGTTTGCGCTTGACCAGCAAGCGGGCCGTTCAGGCTCGGTTATTTATACGAGTACCTTTTCGAAGACGGTTGCGCCAGGGCTGCGCACAGGTTGGGCAATGGGTCCAGCGGAAGTCATTGCTATGATGGCTAAAGCGAAGCAGGCGGCAGATTTGCATTCCAGCGCGATTGATCAGCAAATCGTCAGCGAGCTGCTGGATAACTTCCCGCTCGATGAGCATATTAAAGTTATCTCAGCTTCCTACGGGGAGCGGATGCGCGAAATGCAAGGGCTGCTTGTGCAGCAGCATATTGAAGGATTGCGCTGGATTGAGCCGAAGGGCGGCATGTTCCTATGGGTGGAGCTGCCGGAAGGTCTTGATGCAGAGGCGCTTCTCCGGGCTTCCGTTCAGAAGGGCGTTGCTTTCGTACCCGGAAGCTCCTTCTATGCTTATGACCCGCAGCGTAATACGGCGAGGCTTAACTTTACCTATAACATCGGAGCCAAGACAGCACTCGGCGTAGAGCGCTTTGCGGAAGCGATCCGCGAGTTTACGGCCCGCTCCTAACCTTGCAGCTCGCAGAAGCATCGAGTTTGCGGTTGCATGCCCGATGCCAATATGCCCAGTACATGATGCCCGATGTCTTGGCCATTAGCGGGACGATGAACGCCGCTTGCTAGGACGGCGAGGAGCACGGGAGACCAAAGCTGCCTGCGATTCGCCAGGTGCAGCAGTTGTGCTTGGCCCCGCTTGATTGCTTGGCAAAGCGGCCACCCAATCGGCGATGACTTCGGCGTATTCGGTCAAGGCGGCTGCTCCGGCAGGCAGCAGGCGGTATTTACCGCGCTGCTGTCGCTCAAACCAGCCATAGTAATTGTCGCGCAGCACAGCGCCGCTGCGCGGGAAGCTCGTCAGCGCAGCAACCTGGCTAGGCGAGTGCGCCTCTCCCAGCTGCTGGAGCGCGTAGGCGCAGCGCAGCGCCTTCTCGCGATAGGCGGTCACCAGCTTGCGGCCGGTACTGCCGCCTACATTATAATCGCCGCTGCGCTCGCGAAATTCAAGAAGCAGCCTCGCCTGCTTCTTGCGGCGCGTTCCGCGCTGCGGCGCCTCGCCGGGCTCGCATAGCACATCAATGACAGGCGCCTTCGTCTTGAAGAAGGTGACGGTCATAAGGCCGATGCCGAGCATGCGGCACAGCTCGGTAATTTCACCGAAGCGCTGGTTGTGCGCGCCGTTTTTTTTACGATTGCGCTCGACTACGAGCACAACCTGATCATTTATACGAAGGCGTTCAATCCCCTGCAGCAGCAGGGCGAGATTGAACGTCTTTTTCATTTCCACGATAATGGTTTCTTCGGTATCCGCGTGCATCGCGACGAGATCGCAGTGCAGCACCTCGCTTTTGACGACGAAGCCGCGCGCTTCATAATAAGCTTTTACCGGGCCGTAAAGCTCCTCTTCCTTACTGACTGCCACGTGCATTCCCCCACTTTCTTCTAACTATTATAACAAAGGATAGGGAGTGCGGGCAGATCGAATCTATTTGTCCAAGCAAACCCGCGCTGCAAGCGTATTTGTCGCAATATGCATGATTACCGCCTAAAATAGTGGTCAATTTCCACGCGGAATAAGCATAGACATGTAATACTTCAATAAAGTTAGTTCCACTCGCTGAGGTTCTTGCAAGCAAATGCCGAGCGAAGTGAAAAATTGCGTATTGCGGAAGCGATGGGAGGAGGCACGGCATGGACATTTTCAAGCGAATATCGGAATATCAAGCAGAGAGTGAGAAGCTGGCCTGGAGTGGATCTTTCAAGGATTATATTGAACTGCTGAGACAGGATCCAACCCCGGCCATGACGGCGCACGCGCGTGTCTATGAAATGATTGAATCCTATGGAGTCGAGGAGAGGGATGGGAAGAAGCGGTACAAATTTTTCGAGCAGGAAATTTATGGGCTGGACCGCTCTGTTGAAAAGCTGGTGGAGGAATATTTCCACTCCTCGGCGCGAAGGCTTGATGTGCGCAAACGGATTTTGCTTCTAATGGGTCCTGTCAGCGGAGGGAAATCGACGCTGGTTACGATGCTCAAAAAGGGGCTTGAGAAATATTCCAGAACGAAACGCGGCGCCGTCTATGCGATTAAAGGCTGCCCGATGCACGAAGAGCCGCTGCATCTCATTCCGCATGAGCTGAGAGGCGAGATTGAGCAGGAGATTGGCGTTAGGATTGAAGGCAATCTATGCCCCTCCTGCCAGATGAGGCTGCAAACCGAATACGGCGGCGATATTCAAAATGTTCAGGTGGAGCGCGTATTCATCTCGGAGGATAACCGCGTGGGCATCGGTACGTTCAGCCCATCTGATCCAAAGTCGCAGGACATTGCCGATCTAACCGGCAGCATCGATTTTTCCACGATTACAGAATTTGGCTCGGAATCCGATCCGCGTGCTTATCGTTTTGACGGCGAGCTGAACAAGGCGAACCGGGGGCTTATGGAGTTTCAGGAGATGCTGAAATGCGACGAGAAGTTTTTGTGGAACCTGCTGTCCTTAACGCAGGAGGGCAATTTTAAAGCGGGGCGGTTTGCGCTTATTTCCGCTGATGAATTAATTATTGCCCACACGAACGAGACGGAGTACAAATCCTTCATTAGCAATAAGAAAAATGAAGCGCTCCAGTCTCGGATGATCGTCATGCCGATTCCATATAACCTGAAGGTGTCCGAGGAAGAAAAAATTTATACGAAGCTCATTGGCCAGAGCGACATGAAGCATATTCATATTGCTCCGCATGCACTTCGCGCTGCTGCTATTTTCTCCATACTTACCCGTCTGAAGGAGACGAAGAAGCAGGGCATGGATTTGGTGAAGAAGATGCGGATGTACGACGGCGAGGAAATCGAAGGCTTCAAGGATGCCGATCTTAAGGAAATGCAGACCGAATATACCGAGGAAGGCATGTCCGGCATCGACCCGCGTTATGTCATCAACCGGATTTCGAGCGCGCTGATCAAGCAGGATATGCAGTGCATTAATGCGCTCGATGTGCTTCGCGGCTTGAAGGACGGCCTCGACCAGCATCCATCCATTACGAAGGAGGAGCGGGAGCGTTATTTGAACTTTATTTCGGTTGCGCGCAAGGAATACGATGGCCTGGCCAAAAAAGAAATTCAGAAGGCATTCGTCTATTCCTATGAGGAGTCGGCGCGTACGTTGTTCGAAAACTATCTTGACAACATTGAGGCTTATTGCAACTGGGCTAAAATCAAAGATCCGCTCACCGGCGAGGAGCTTGATCCGGATGAGCGCCTGATGCGTTCCATTGAGGAGCAGATTGGCGTTTCTGAAAATGCGAAAAAAGCGTTCCGCGAAGAAATTTTGATTCGCATCTCGTCGTATTCCCGGAAAGGGAAAAAATTCGATTTCACCAGCCACGAGCGGCTGCGTGAAGCGGTGGAGAAAAAGCTGTTCACCGATCTTAAGGACATCGTGAAAATTACGACCTCCACGAAGACGCCGGATGAAATCCAGCTCAAGCGGATAAACGAAGTGACGAAGCGGTTGATTGATGACCACGGTTATTGCCCCGTATGTGCTAATGAGCTGCTGCGTTATGTAGGCAGCCTGCTTAATCGCTAACGATCCAAATAAGAGAAGATCAAGAAGTTCGGTGGAGCAGCTGCCCGCCGAACTTCTTGTCGCTGTCTGGGTGAAAATAAAGCGCGAATAAGCTAGAATAGGTTAGGAGGACTGGAAAAATGGGACTATGGATTCAGCTTTTTCGGTGAATTTTGTAGAGATCTCAACAAATTCTCTTGAATTATTAAAGAAATGTCTACCTTTATGAAGCTGAATGCCGATATACTTAATATAGCAGTTGGTATTTATTTAGAGACTGGGGGTTGTTCAATGATTAATGTCACAGTAGAACGTAAGCGTCAGTTGGACTATACAGGAATCAAGGAACAGGATTTGCAGCTGCTCGCGGAGTGCAGGCCTATTTTTAAGCAGGTAGTCGACGAGGTTGTTGATCGTTTCTATGATAATGTGGGACTCTATCCCGAAATGGTAGCTTTAATGAAGAAATTTAGCAATGTGGATCGTTTGAAAGGGACGCAGCGCGAATATTGGCTGTCTCTTGCGGACGGCGTTATTGATGAAGCATTTATTGAAAACCGGATAAAAATCGGGCTTGTGCATTCCCGGATTGGCCTGACAACCGACTGGTATTTAGGTACATACATGACTTACTTGAACATTGCGACGGATGTATTTGAGCGTGTGCTTCCAGATGGATGGAAGCCGGTTATTCACTCCTTGTCCAAAATGTTCAATTTGGACTCGCAATTTGTGCTTGAAGCGTATAACCGCGCAGAGCAGACGAAGGTGCAGGAGCTGGCGGATGAGCGTGCAACGATGCTGTCGACTGTAACGGAAGCGGTGCAGCAGCTGGCTGGTTTAATGGTTGAGCTGGAAGAAGGCGCCCAATCGATTGCAGCTACAGCATTGTCTACTTCAGATTCACAAGAGAAAGCGCATTCTTTGCTTGGCGAGCTGCAGGGCGAGCTGGATGGCATTACAGAAATGGGTACGATGATTCGGGAAATTGCCGATCAGACGCATTTGCTTGGGCTGAATGCGGCCATTGAAGCAGCAAGAGCCGGAGATCATGGTCGGGGCTTCGAGGTTGTTGCCAATGAGGTGCGCAAGCTGGCTGCATCGTCACGAGGAGCACAAGAAACGATTCAAAATAAGCTTAGTGAAATTGAGAAAAAGGTTAATTCGGTTCGGAGGGAGTCCGATCAGACTTCGGCGGAGGCGCGTAATCAAGCGGCAAAATCACAGGAGCTTGCTGCTTTTGTGAAAATGGTCGATGATGTCGCCAAAGATTTGAACAAGCTTAATGCAACCTCTTCATAGGCCGCATTTTATAGTAGATAACATTAAGAAGAAGCCGAAATTCTCGCGTCTGAGGATTTCGGCTTTTTTGTATGATATATAAGTTGACATGAATATTCGGTTTTAGTATGATTGAGCTACAGAAATGGACGATTTTATGAAATTTAACGTCATAAAAACTAACATTAATCTGCCGTTGGATCAAAAACGATCATTATTGTTACAGGATTTACATGTGAGGTTGAGCCATCTTGGAGGAGGCGGTTGGCATGTCGACGGCCAGACAGTCGCAGTCGCATTTTTACGATTCACAATCTTTTTATGATGAAATGTTTGAAAAGGATTTTTCAGTTCGTCCCCACTATGAAAGCGTTCATCGCATGTTCGGAAAAATGAAGCCCTCTGAGCTAGGTATTCGCCAGCATGCTCTTAATCAGCGAATGATGGAGGAAGGTATTACCTTCACGCTGTACAGCAGCAATCAAAATGAGCCTCTGGAGCGGACGATTCCGTTCGACTATATTCCCCGTGTCATTCCCCGGCATGAGTGGGACAATATTGACCGCGGCGTACGCCAGCGCATCCGCGCGCTGAACGCCTTCACCCATGACATCTACCACCAACAGCACATTGTAAAAGATGGCGTTATCCCCCGCAAAATGATCGTGTCCAATACTTATTTCCGCCCGGAAATGGTGGGGCTGGATGTGCCGTCAGGCGTGTACATTACAGCTTCTGGCATCGATTTGATCCGAGATGAGAAGGGGCGTTATTTTGTGCTGGAGGACAATTTGCGTTCCCCTTCCGGCTTCTCTTACTTATTCAAGGGCAGAACGCTAATGAGCGAGCTGTTTCATGACCTGTATTTGTCCTCGTCTGTCCAAAGCATCGAGCGCAGCCTCAACTGCTTCCTCAGCTCGCTTCGCTCTCTTGCGCCAAGCGGCAAAAGAGATCCTCTTATAGTGCTGCTTACGCCGGGCTCCTACAATTCGGCCTATTACGAGCATACTTTCCTCGCTCAGCAGCTTGGCATTCATCTTGTGGAAGGCCGCGATCTCGTTTATAAGGATCACAACATTTATTTGCGGGACTTGCGCGGGCTTCGCAAAGTGGATGTTATTTATCGGCGGATCGATGATGAGTTTATAGATCCGCTTGCTTTTCAGCCGGATTCCCTGCTTGGGGTTCCAGGGCTGATGAATGCGTATCGCGCAGGCAATGTGGCGATTGCTAATGCCCCGGGTACCGGCGTTGCTGACGATAAGGCGGTGTATGCGTATGTCCCGGATATGATTCGCTATTATTTGGGCGAAGAGCCGATTTTGCATAATGTGCCAACCTATATTTTGTCGCGCAAGGAAGAGCGGGAATACGTGCTGGACCACCTCGCGGAGCTGGTTGTCAAGGAAACCTCGCTTTCCGGCGGCTACGGCATGTTAATTGGCCCTAGCGCGACGCCAGCGGAAATCAAAGCGTTCGCTGAGGCGATTAAGCTCGATCCAGAGCGGTATATCGCCCAGACGACGATGAGGCTTTCTCGAGCGCCGGTAATGATGGATGGCATTATGGCACCGCGCCATATCGATTTAAGAGCTTTTGCGTTGATGGGCGAGGAGACGCATGTCATACCGGGCGGGCTGACGCGTGTGGCAATGACGGAAGGCTCGCTCGTCGTGAATTCATCGCAAGGCGGCGGGGTTAAAGATACGTGGGTGCTCAGCCGCTAGGCCCATATATTTCGAAGCCTCTAAGCGGTAAAGCTGCTAAGCCGGTAAGCCGGCACGGAACAATGAGGCGGGGAGCCTAATAATCGGAGGGATGGCTATGCTTAATCGGAATGCGGAGGCGCTGTTTTGGATTGGACGCTACATGGAGCGGGCGGAAAACCATGCGCGATTGATCGATGTTCACTATCATTTGCAAGCGGAGGATGGCGCAGAATCGGAGGCGGCCGAGCAAGGGCAAGGAATGGCAGCTCCGACCTGCAAATGGTCGCGCATCGTAGATGCGCTGGGCAGCAGAGAGTCCTATGTCCAGCAATATGGCAGCTACAGCGAGCAGGATGTGCTGCGGTACATGACGCTTGACCGCGACAATCCGAATTCGCTTGTGTCCTGCGTCAGCCATGCGCGGGGCAATCTGCGCACGCTGCGCGAGAAGGCGCCGAGCGAGATGTGGGATGCGGTCAACGGCTTTTATTTGTGGCTGCGGGAGAAGCAGCCCGAGGATTTAATGTCGGAATCGCCGCATTTGTTTTTCGGCAAAATCAAGGAATGGACGGCGCTGTTCCAAGGCATCAGCCAGTCCGTCATGCCTCGTGAGAATGAGTGGCATTTTATTGAATGCGGCCGTTATTTGGAACGGGCTGAAAATACGCTGCGAATTATTAAAGCCGCTTATAATACGGTTCTTGCGAGCGGCGAGAGCTGGAGCAATGCGTCTGGCGCATACTCGTACTTGCAGGCTATGCTGCGTTCGCTGAGTGGCTATCAGGTATTCCGGCGCTATTATGCCGATGGCATGTCGGTGGAGTCCATTGTTGATTTTGTCATCTTAAATGAAGTGTTTCCAAGGTCCGTGCATTTCGCGCTGCATACGCTCGATGAGCATATGCGTTATATCCGCTTTCAGGATATGCAGCTGCGCTCAGCGCATGACAAGGTTATTCGCCAAGTAAGCAAGGTGAAGGCGGATCTCGCCTGCCTGGATCGGGAAGATATACTGCTGGACCGCGAAGGGGCCATTGTCGGTCATTTGCTGGAGGCTTGCCAGACGCTGGGCGGCACCTTCGCCAAAACCTTTTTTCGCATGGGGGAGGCCAGTGCATGAAGCTGAATATTTCGCATGTGACGCAATACGATTATGGGACGCCGGTTACGGACAGTGTCAATGAAATTCGTCTGACGCCGAGTACAGATGAACGCCAGTCCTGCTACCAGCAATCCATTGCGGTAGAGCCGAATGCGCCGCTGTTCAGCTATGAGGATTTTTTCGGCAATCGGGTGCATTCGTTTTCGGTGAACGGCTCGCACCGGAAGCTGACGATCCGCTCGCAAATGACGGTTGTGACGAAGGAGGCTCTTACACCAGAGCAGCAGGCAGCTGCTCTGAATGGCGGCGGAGCGGCTGAAGTCGCTTGGGAATGGCTGCAATCAGAGGATGCGGGTAATCGTTTCGTAGAGTTTCTGCTGCCTACTGCTTACACGGCGCTCAGCCCGGAAGTGGAGACATATGCAGTGGGCGTAGAGGATCGGAAAAACGACGGCATGAGCGTATATGGCTGGCTGCTAGCGCTATCCCAAAAAATCCGCAACGAGTTCGTCTATGATCCGGATGCTACAACGGTGGATACGAAAGCGAGCGACATGTTCGAACGCAGGCGCGGCGTCTGCCAGGATTTTGCCCATCTCATGATTGCCTGCTGCCGCTCGCAGCAGGTTCCGGCCCGCTATGTGAGCGGCTACCACTTTGTTGGCGATTTGCAAGGCGGAACGGCAGATTTTGAGCAGGCGTCCCATGCATGGGTGGAGGCTTACGTGCCGTCGCTTGGCTGGTGCAGCTTCGATCCGACGAATGAAGCTCCTGTCGGCGAGCGTTACGTCAAGCTGGGCCATGGACGCGATTATAAAGATATCGTTCCGGTAAAGGGCGTGTATCGTGGTAGCGGGCAGCAGACGTTGAAGGTGACGGTGGATGTGCGCAAGGTAGAGGAATGAAGCGGAATATCCATCAGAAATTCAATGAAAAATTCAATGAGAAAAAAAGCCCTTCGGGCGCTGGCTGGCTGCTTAAGCTTTCATGCAGCTGCACAAGTGCCTGAAGGGCTTCTTTGTTGTATTTTGTTGTATTTCCTTGGGAGGCTGGAATTACTGGACGATTGTAAAATCGTCGAAGTTCAAGCGGCTGCCGGATGTGCCGGCAACTACAATTTTGAAGCGTACCGCTGCGGTTTCATTTACAGTAATCGTCTGCTCCGTCAATGACTGGATGCTGGAGTAGGTGCTTCCGACATCCGTCCAGGTGGAGCCGCTATTAAGCGACTTTTGAAGCTTCCATGTCGCTCCCGTGTCGCTGCCAAAGCTCGCATGCTTCACCTTGACGGTAGTCGCGCCGCCTGTCACATTGAAATTCATATAGATGGAGCCTGCCGCTCTGACTCGTGCGGATTTGGTGCCATTTTTCTTGTCTGTAGATAGATCGCCAAGCAGCGCATTATCGAAGGTCCACGAGCCTGAACCGAGCGTAACCGAAGCGGCTGTATAGGCTGCTTTCGTGCCTGTCTCGAAGGTTTCGTTTACAGCGCCAGAGGTTGGCGGCTGCGACGTTGAGGCATAGCCGTAGGAGCCTTGCTTGAAGGTGGAGCTGTCCCACCATTTGTATCCGGCCGCTGGTGCTGCCCATGGCTCAGCTTGCGGTTGGGTTGACGTTTGTGGCGATTCTATAGCAAGCAAAGCTGTTGCATTGTCAAGCGTAAGGCCGCTTACTTGATTCAGTGCCGTGTAGCTTTCTTTAACAGCAAGCCAGTCCACTAGTTGTACGAGCAGTGCGCCATTGCTCGCTTCTGTAAAGCCGTCGTACGTCGTTTTGGAGCCGCCTGTTTCCTCGCGCAAATATTTAGGCGTGCTGTCTTCGACAGGGGAAGAGTCGCCGATCACGGCTACTTTGCCAAGACTATTCTTGCCGATCGCGACATAAGGTCCTTCAGCAATTCCTCCACCATTATAGACGCCCTGATCCACCGCATTGCCCCAAGCGGCAGAAGTCTGCTGCATGTATACGATTCCCTTTGCCTTAGTCGGGTCTGTAATGGCGATGGTCGATCCGGCATGCATCGTCACGGAAGTAACGCCGCTAGTAATGCCGAAAGATTGCGAGGAAGGAACGATTGTTCCTGAGTTTACGTTGCCTAGTGCATTGTAACGGATGCGCATGCCGAAGTTGTTCGACAGCCAGTCGGAGCTGGCTACACCCTGCATAGCAGCTGAACTGGCTTCTTCTGTACTCATGCCCAGCGCGGGATTCGACCAAGCTCCTCGTCTATAGCCGTTGAATACTTCAGAGGAATCCCATCTGTTTTTATTTCGATCTGCGTTATAGTGGTCTGCGATGAAGAAAATGCTGCCTCCGCCCTGCACATACGAAAGCATAGCCTGCTGCTCGCTCGTCTTGAACGGCACGTTCGCTTCAGGAATAACGAAGACGTCATAGCTGCTTAAGTCTGCCAGCGTAATAGGGCCGCTTTTGCGAAGCTCCTTGACGTAATAGCCTTTGCCTGCAAGAGCTTGTCCAAAATCGGAAAAGCCGCCGTCAATGACCCAATCTGCCGCACCTGCTGTTTGGGCATGGGCGTTGTCGAACAGAATTTTTTTGCCATTGGCGCTTCCTGCGGGCTGTAGGACGGGAGCCGGATCAGACGGCCCCTCCGCTAAGGAAACTGCTGTGCCTGCCGATAAAGACATTGCAAAGATGAGTGCTCCTGCCGTCAATCGCTTCAAAAAATTACCCTTCATCATCAAACCTCCGCTTCTAGTAGTTGGTTTAATTAGAGTGGCTTCCTTGTTTGGAAGCACAAGGCAATTGTACTATTTTTTCTAAATAATAGAAATAGATTCGCGTAAGAAAACCAGTACATATAGTGTTAAGTTTATGTAAGGAATATTGAAAGAGTTGCTAGTCGTTGCTGAACAGCTCGTTCAATACATTTTTTCTGTTTTCGAGAAAGCGTCGAGTTAGCTGGTAATGTGCTGTGTCCTCGTAGCGAATTTCTTCAACGGGCTTGGCGTCAAAATTGTAAATTTGCGCGTTCGGATATCCAAGCAAAATAGGCGAGTGAGTCGCAATAATGAACTGGGCATCGCGCTCCAAATCTTTAATGACGCGAAGCAGCGCGAGCTGACGGGCAGGAGAAAGCGCGGCCTCGGGCTCGTCGAGCAAATAGATCGCTTTTTTGCCAAAACGGTGCTTGAACAACGATAGAAAGGCTTCGCCATGCGACTGCTCATGCAGCGATTTGCCGCCGTAATAGGGCAAGCTTTCAGGCACTGTATCGAGGTAAGAGGCGAATTGGTAAAACGTTTCTGCGCGCAGAAAAAAGCCGTTCGTGAGCTTGGGCATCCAGGAAAGCCGAACGTAGGGACCTAGTGCAGATTCAGAGGCATCTACGTCGTAGCTGTTGTTGCGCCCTCCGCCAGCAGTGTTAAAGCTGCATTGATAGGCTATAGCTTCTAGAAAGGTGGACTTGCCGGAACCATTTTCGCCTACAAAGAAGGTGATATGGGTATGGAAATGAAGCTTGCTCATTGACTGGATGACAGGAATGGAAAAGGGATACTTGCTGTAATTGGGAATGCGCTCCTTGAGCAGCTCTGCACTCCGTAAATACAAGGCGTTCAGCTCCTTTGGCAGAAGAGGTCGTTTTTTTTATTTTAACATGTGGAATGTTTGGGCGCATGTGGAGTGGGAAGGGAGAGGAGCAATTTGCGACTTATTGTGATAGTCCAAGGTCTGGCAAACATATGACCTAATAGAGGTGCAAGAGTATTTGGAGGTGTGGGGAAGCATTGAAAGCAGCGATAGTGCCGTTACCCATATTAGCCTTACCACGAGAAATATGAACAAGCGATTTTGTATTATGAAAAATTTCTTACGATGGGCGAAGGGTGGGTGGAGGATAATGCTGCGACATGCGGCAAGCTGGCGGATTGCTCTAACCGGCTTGGAGATACAGAGCGGGAGCTTGAATCGATATTAAGATCGTTTCAATATGGCAGTCCGCGGGCGGAATTTTGCTGCCGGCTAGGGTATTATTTTTTGCAGCAAAAAGATTTCGAGACGGCTGGTTTCTGGTATAACCTCGCAATTGAGCGTGGGCAGTCCGACCAACGGCTGGGCTTTGTCAATATGGCCTGCTCCACCTGGCTGCCGCATCTTCAGCTATGCGTCTGCTACGCTCGTCTAGGTGAATACGAGCTGGCCTATCGGCATAATGAGGCTGACCGAACTTTCCGTCCAGAGGACCCCAGAGTGCTGCAAAACAAAGGTTATTTGGAGTCATTACGGCAAAAAGCGGAATTACCCTAATCAAATATAAGAAAACAGCAGCGGACTAAGTATAGCCTTAGTCTGCTGCTGCTGTTTTTAAGCTTTAGCCGCCCATAGTTCAATTTCTATTTTTATTTCTGGCAGCCCTAATTCCGAAAGATAACCAATCGTCATAGATGGATAGTGAATGCCAAAAAGTTCCGCCCATTTTTCGTAGAAATGCTCCCAGTCTATTTTTTCAGTGGCCCATATGTTCACCTTAATAATATGATCGGAGGTTAATTGTTCGGAGTTCAGTAAAATGTTGATATTAGCAAACGTATTGTTGATTTGTTCATTTAAAGTATTCGGAATGCTGCCGTTTTGGTCTGTTCCGATTTGGCCAGAAGTAACATACAGCTCAGCGTTTCTCGGAATTTTAGTAAGGTGGCTGTAATTCCCTACTGGACTAGGCATTCCTGCTGGATTTTTTCTAGTGATCCCTAAATTGTTCATGCATCTTCGCCTCTCATTTTAAGATTTCTGCCATTTTCATCCAACTATTTTGGGCACACTTCACCCGTTAAATGGATTTTAGAAAAAAACAGCAGTCGAGTATCCGTAGCCGGAGGATATGAAATGCAAGGATCTTTTCTTCATGAACGGACACTCCTTTCTCTTAAAATTAGGAAGATGTAATCTATGGTAAAGTTTAAGCGAAACAAAATACGAAGTCAAATTCCAGTGATCTCTAAAGCCAAATCAATCTATCTGCTGTTTAATAAATCCGGAATAATAGAGGGCTACAGAGGGGGAGGGTTCCCCTTAGCTCAGAAACGCGAATAGGATAATTGCAAATAGGTTAATGGCCTGCTCGAGAAAGGTTTTTTATCTCCGATGTAAGGAGCGACGCTCGTTCTGAGCTAAGGGGATAACCTGCAAAAGCAAAACGAATAGGTAAGAGAAAGAGAAAGAGAAAGAGAAAGTTCTGGTTATGGGGATAGGTATAGATAGGGGCAGAGGAAATAGGGGAGAGCCGACGCGCGGTCGGACTGAGCTTTCAATTTATAAAAAAAGGCGGGAAGCTGCCCCAAAGCAGCTTCTCGCCTTTTTGCTCCCAAACGCCATTAAACGCCATTAAGCGCCATTAAGTTACACAAACTTGCGGCTCGTTTTTTTGCCGTCGCAGCTGAATACGATCTTTTTGTCCTCGACGACGGTTTCGAGATGGACCGATTTGCCCCAGAGATGGACGACATGCGGCAGCGTGCGCTCAACATATTTCAGATCGAGCTCCATGCCCTCGTACTTGTGAAGCAGGTAGAGCTCGCCTACACGGTTAAAATCGCCATCTGTGACGAAGAGGCTGGGGAAGCCGCCGTTTACTTTAGAGTAAACAAGCTGGTCGCGGATATTTTCCCACGATTTATCGGTTATTTTCCACTCCGGCCCCTTCTTCTCGAAAACATACAGGTCCAAATCCTTGACCAAATCCTTGGTCAAATAGTTGCGGAGAAACGAAATATCCGAATCGAGCTCGCGCACCTCGAACATTTTTTCCCGGCCTTTGCCCGGTACGCGCCCGAAGCGCCGCTGCTCTTCTATCGTTGGCTTATCCCAGCGCTTCTCAATATCCTCGAAAATTTTCAGCCCCAAATAATACGGATTCAGCGTATGCCGGGAAGGCACGACGACGGAGGAGTTCAGCTTGGCAAATTCAATCGTTTCCTCGCTTGTCAGGTCAAGCTCGCGAATAATGCGCTGATGCCAGTACGACGCCCAGCCTTCGTTCATAATTTTCGTTTCCAGCTGCGGCCAAAAATAAAGCATCTCATCGCGCATCATCGACATAATATCGCGCTGCCAGTCCGTAAGCTGAGGCGAGTACTCCTCAATAAACCAGATCAAGTCCTTTTCCGGTGCTGGCGGAAAATGTTTTGGCGGCGGCGTTTGATCCTGACGATTGGCATCATCCGGGTCAAGCCCCCATAGATCCTCGTATTCGGAAGGGATAGCCGTGATGACCGAACGGTTCTGCTCCGTCGTCAGCATTTCAATATAACGGGTTTTATCGAGCTGGTATGGCTTAATAATCGCGGAGTCCACATGCTCCTGAATGGCAAGCACGGCATCGATAAATTTTTCGACGGCTTCCAGGCCATAATCCATTTCATATTGCTGAATGCGTTCAGCTGTAGCGGACATGCTCTCGACCATATTGCGGTTGGAAGTGCTGAAACGAGCGTTATTTTTGAAAAAATCACAATGGGCGAGTACGTGCGCGACGATCAGCTTGTTCTGAATAAGTGAATTGCCCTGCAGCAGGAAGGCGTAGCAGGGGTTGGAGTTAATGACGAGCTCATAAATTTTGCTAAGGCCAAAATCATATTGCATCTTCATTTTGTTGAAGGTTTTCCCAAAGCTCCAGTGGCTGTAGCGCGTCGGCATGCCGTAAGCGCCAAACGTATAAATAATGTCGGCTGGGCAAATCTCATACCTCATCGGGTAGAAATCGAGGCCAAAGCCTTGAGCGATTTCCGTAATTTCATCGATGGACCGCTCCAATGCGCGGATCTCATCCTGGTTCATCAGCCATCCCCCCGTACTTGATAATACCGTTCATACCATAGGTATGTGCAGTGGGCCAAGTTTATGACGGGAAGGGGGAGATGCTTGTAAAGATGGATTTTGGTTAGAGCCGGGAACATGCTACAATACTAATATAGGAAAGATATAATGAACGTTTTAGTTGAGGGGGCGAGTATCTTGTCACATCCGGATGAGAAAAAAACGCATACCTACGAGGATTGGCTAACTTGGGATGGATCATGGGAACTTATTGATGGGAAAGTCTTTAATATGTCTCCGGCTCCGACCTCGCTGCATCAATATATTGTCGGGGAGCTTTATTTTGCCCTTCGTACGTTTTTTCAAAATCGGAACTGCTATGTATTTATGGCACCCTTTGATGTGTTTTTCAGTGAAAGCGGGGATTTTCAATCACCTGATCATATCGTGCAGCCGGACCTTTCAGTCGTTTGTTCCAAGGACCAAATTTCAAAGAGGGGTTGTAATGGTGCTCCCGCATTAATCATTGAGGTGCTGTCACCATCAACCGCATTGAAGGACTTTAATGAAAAGTTCAATCTCTATCAAAAATTTGGGGTGCAGGAATATTGGATTGTCGACCCGGGAAACCGGACGGTTCATGTTTATGCGCTGCAGGACGGCAGCTATCAGGTGCGTCATTTGTTTACGGAGCAGGAAGTGGTTCAGTCCAGTGTCTTTAAAGATTTACAAGTGCCGATGAACAAGCTGTTTCATATGGAGTAATTTATAGTTAAAACCGGTTGGAGCTGCGCTAGCCGGTTTTTTTTTGCCTACAGCGATTTTATTGAAAAACTCATAATTTCAGTCTCCAAGCATATATTGGCAGATAGTGACTGCTGGTGCAGTCTACCTATGTACAGGAGGATGGTCATTAATGAGCGAATCTGAAAATACGAGACCCAAATACCCGCACATCCCTCAGCCGATTCGGAGTGACGGTGCTGGAGGTCCGGATTTAGGGCCGCGCGATGTGATGCGGGATTTGGAAAATCCGGATATGCTAGTTCCGCCTGTAACGGATGCAGGTCTCGTTCCCAATATGAAATTTTCATTTTCGGATGTCCATATGCAGTTGAATCAAGGGGGTTGGTCTCGTGAGGTGACGGCTCGAGAGCTGCCGATTGCAACAACGCTGGCAGGAGTCAATATGTCGCTAATAGCGGGCGGAGTCAGGGAAATGCATTGGCATCAACAGGCAGAATGGTCCTACATGCTGCTTGGAAATGCAAGGGTTACAGCGGTGGACCAGAACGGGAAAAATTTCATAGCTGATATCGGGCCGGGCGACTTGTGGTATTTTCCACCGGGCATTCCTCATTCCATTCAAGGGCTGGAAGGGGGCTGCGAGTTTCTGCTCGTGTTTGACGATGGGAATTTCTCGGATTTAAACACCTTGTCGATTTCCGATTGGTTTGCCCATACGCCGAAGGAAGTGCTGTCGGCCAATTTTGGCGTACCTGTTAGTGAGTTTGACCATATTCCCGATGATCAGGTTTATATTTATAAAAGCGCGGTTCCCGGTTCCATAGAGAGCCAGAAGGTAGAATCTCCATACGGAACAATCCCGCAGTCCTTTAAGTTTGAGTTGTTGAAGCAGACGCCTATCCTTACGCCAGGAGGCAGTGTAAGAATCGTCGATTCTTCCAACTTTCCAGCATCCAAAGCGATTGCAGCAGCACTTGTAGAAATTAAGCCTGGCGCTATGCGCGAGCTCCATTGGCATCCGAATAACGACGAGTGGCAATATTATTTATCGGGCCAAGGCCGAATGACTGTATTTACCGGCAATGGAAATGCACGAACGTATGATGTGCGGGCTGGCGATGTGGGATATGTGCCGTTTGCCTGCGGTCATTATGTGCAAAATACCGGAAACACAACTTTATGGTTTCTGGAAATGTTCAAAAGCGACCGCTTCGCCGACGTTTCCCTTAATCAATGGATGGCGCTCACTCCAACCGAGCTTGTAAAAAGCAATCTCAACGTAGGGGACGCGTTTGTATCCAAGCTGCGCAAAGAGAAATGGCCAGTGGTCAAATATCCCGGCTTTTAAAGTCGGACTAGGGCTGGACTATGTCCGGTTGAGCTTGGTCTATGGAAGAGGCTGGACAAAAGCAAGCAAACTCGCTATTATGAATAATAATTCAAATTTATGAATATTTATTCACAAAGGAGTGTTATGCTTGCAGCATTTTTTATCTTTTGAGCACATAACGAAGGAGCAGCTTCAGAGTATCATTGAACAGGCGGTTGAAATAAAGCGCAATCCGCAAGCCTACAGCAAGGCGGCCGACAATAAGGGGCTGCTGATGCTTTTTCAAAAAAGCTCAACAAGGACGAATCTTTCGTTTCAATCCGGCATGAACCAGCTTGGCGGCTATGTCGTTCCGATGGACTGGAACAGCAGTAACTTCAGCCTGTCGCCCATTCAGTACGAGTCGCGCTACGTCTCAAGAAACAGCGATATCATTATGGCGCGGCTCAAAAATCATGTCGATTTGCTGGAGCTGGCACGTTATGCAACCGTCCCGGTCATCAATGGCTGCTGTGACAAATATCATCCATGCCAGGCTCTGGCTGATCTGATGACGATCTATGAGGTGGCGGGTACGTTTTCTGGTGTAACGCTCACCTATGTGGGGATTCACAACAATGTGGCCAATTCGCTTGTGGAAGGCTGCATGCTGCTCGGCATTAAGCTGCTGCTTGTTACTCCGATCATTAATGAACCATCGTGGGATCAGTTGCTGATGGATAACGCGCTGCAAAGCGGCTGGGTGGAACGGCTCGACAGCTTGCAGGATGCAGCCGCACAATCACAATTTGTATATACAGATACATGGATTGATATGGAGTTTTATCAAGAGGAATTTTATCAGGAGGAGAAGCGGCGCCGAATTAAGGTGATGCTTCCGTATCAATTAAACAGCAGCACTCTTGCGGGCTGTACGCCTTACATTATGCATGATATGCCGATTCATCCGGGCTTTGAAATATCAGAGGAGCTGGTAGAATCGGAGCATTCGGTCATTTACCAGCAGGCGGAAAATCGGATGCATGCTCAAAAAGCGCTGCTGCTTCATCTCCTTCCATAAGTTTCCGGCTTCGCCAGCGGGACATGCCTTCAAATAAAGTTGAAGGGCATATCCTGCTGGCGAGCCGGATTTTTTTGTAATTGAAACAAGCTGCCATTGGCAATGAAAGGTTATGTATAGTAATATAAAATTGTGATCTTATCAAATTTTTAAATACAATTTTTGTAAGAAATTATTATATGAGAGAGAGTATGAGGATAAAATTGTGCTTCATCTTACGTTAGAATCAATCGTTCACGGGCTGTTGTATATTATGGCGGCTGCACTCATGTTTATTGTTTTTACCCCTAGATCGCTGGCCTCTACATTGAAGCGGAGGCTGCTTTTTTTGGGACTGCTCGTCGTATTTACAACGGTATTCCTGAGCTTGGAGGAAATTGACTCCCTTGTCTATGCGCTGCATCTGACCTCCGTCTCTCTGGCGCTCGCTGTGCTTTATGAAGGATTGCTCCAAGGCGTAGTTACGGGAATGGTGTTATTCTTTGGCGGTACTTTGCTCTATGGCAACCACTGGCTGCCAACAGGAATAGCTATCACTGTGCTGCTGCTGACAGGATTGCTGTTCCATTTTAAAATAAAGCCAAATACCCAGCAGAAGCTAAGCGTTGTTAATCTGTTCCTAGTCTTGTTATACATGCTGGCTTATATTGGTGTTTCTCTAGCGCTTGGACATGCTTTAAATGTGCTGCAGCTCAGTATAATTGCTGTTGGGGCGGCTTTTTCATCTTTACTGATCAGCTTTATTTATTTTAATGTGAAAAATCGGGAATGGTACGAGCAAATGCTCATCATCTCCGAAAAAAATCAAATCGTTGGCCAGCTCGCTGCCTCTATTTCGCATGAAATCCGCAACCCGCTTACTACGACGCGAGGTTTTCTGCAACTAATGAGCAAGGAGCCGCTCGACCGCGAGACGTTCGAGCGCTACCGCACCTATGCTTTTGAAGGGATCGATCATGCCAATGCCATTATTACCGACTATTTGAATTTTTCGAAGCCTAGTGAAGAAGAGCAGCGGCTGCTGAATGTGAAGGATGAAATCGACGGAGTCATTCCTTGGCTGAAGCCTTATTCGGCGCTGTCGAACATATCCGTTGAGGTGTATCATTTATCGAAGGAGCCGCTCATTATTTGCGGCGAGGTCAAGAAATTTCAGCAGTGTATGCTCAACATCATGAAAAATGGCATTGAGGCTATGCCTGAAGGAGGCAAGCTGACGGTGCAGACCGAGCTGGTGCGCAATAAAATTCAAATTCTCGTCCGCGATACGGGCTGCGGGATGAATCGCTCCCAGGTTAAGCGGTTAGGCTTGCCCTATTATACGACGAAGGAGCGCGGCACCGGGCTCGGGCTAATGGTTGTCATGAATATGGTCAAGGAAATGAACGGCAAAATTTTTTTCCACAGTAAAATGAATCAAGGCACGATATGCGAGCTTCAGCTCGAGCGGGCTGCTGCTCCTGAATGATGAAGCAAGCAAGTTTGGCAGGAAGCGAATAACGGATAAAGACGGTTGAAGGAGGCTGCGAAGGCAGCTCTTTCAACCGTTTTTTCATAGGGACAAAAAGGTTGGAAGCGTTATGAATTCGTGCTTGCGTTCTGCTGCTGCATAGTGTTTAATGAAATTATACATTGTAATTTTATTAGTCGGTTAATAAAAACATTAATCTTATGAGGTGAGCTGAACATGTCCAAACAAGCAAAGCTGATCGTTGATAAGGATTTTGTAGTAGGTGAAGTCGATAAAAGAATTTATGGCTCGTTTATCGAGCATTTGGGCCGGGCAGTATATGGCGGTATTTATGAAAAGGACCATCCGCAGGCGGATGAACAGGGCTTTCGCTCCGATGTGCTGGAGCTTGTAAAAGGGCTGGATGTGCCGATTGTGCGTTATCCCGGCGGCAACTTCGTCTCAGGCTACAACTGGGAGGATGGCGTAGGCCCGCTTGATCAGCGTCCGCGGCGTTTGGAGCTTGCTTGGCGCACCATTGAGCCGAACTGGATCGGCTTTAATGAATTTATGGACTGGTGCCGCAAAGCGAATACGGACGCGATGATGGCGGTCAATTTGGGGACGAGAGGCCCTGATGAGGCGCGCAACCTGCTCGAATATTCCAATCACCCGTCAGGCACGTATTGGAGCGATTTGCGCGTGCAGCACGGCTACAAGGAGCCGCACAACGTCAAAACCTGGTGCCTCGGCAATGAAATGGACGGCCCTTGGCAGATCGGCGCTAAAACCGCCGTCGAGTATGGACGTATCGCCAGCGAGACTGCAAAGGTTATGCGCTGGGTTGATCCAACGATCGAGCTTGTCGCTTGCGGCAGCTCAGCGATCGGCATGCCGACCTTCCCGGATTGGGAAGCGACGGTGCTTGATTTAGCTTATAATGACGTGGATTATATTTCACTGCATCAGTATTACGGCAACCGCGAGAAGGATACGGCGAATTTCCTTGCGCAATCCGTGGGAATGGACTCCTTCATTAATACGGTCATTTCGACAGCTGACTTCGTACAGGCGAAGAAACGCAGCAAGAAAAAGATCAACCTTTCCTTCGATGAGTGGAACGTGTGGTTCCATTCCAATGAATCGGACAAAAAGCTTGATCCTTGGCAAATTGCCCCTCCACAGCTGGAAGATATTTATACGCAGGAGGATGCGCTGGTCGTTGGCTGTATGCTGATCAGCCTGCTCAAGCGTGCCGATCGAGTGAAGATGGCTTGTATCGCGCAGCTCGTCAATGTCATCGCTCCTATTATGACGACGAACGGCGGAGACGCATGGAAGCAGACGATTTATTATCCGTATATGCACGCAAGCCTGTTTGGCAGAGGCGAGGTGCTAGTGCCGCTCATGAGCTCGCCTAAGCATGACACTAAAGATTTTACAGATGTGCCTTATATTGAAGCTGTAGCGGTGCATAATGAAGAGAAGCAAGAGGTTACCGTTTTTGCGGTGAATCGTCATCTGGAAGAAAGCATTTCGTTCGATATCGACCTGCGCAGCTTCGGTCAAGGACGCATTTTGGAGCATATTGTTTTGGAAAATGAGGATTTGTCCGCTTCCAATACAGCAGATGCGCCTAACCGCGTAACGCCGCACACGAATGGCAGCGCGACATTAACGGATAAAGGCCAAATCCAAGCTGTACTGAACAAAGCGTCATGGAATGTCATTCGAATTAAACTGTAAAGGCTAATGGGGAACAATCGCAAGCTTAGCTCGGGTGAGACGGGCTAATCAGGCGGTTGTTCCCTCTCGTTTCATTTTATGCGATGATAAGAGGAAGGAGGGGGAACACAATGATTAAAGCCAATACAGATATAGCTTGGCTGCCGCTCTATGAGGCGCTGTCGAGCCATGTGCGGCTTCATATTATAGATTTGCTGGCAGTAAGCCCGATGAATGTCAAAGAGCTTGCAGAGGCGCTGGGGCTCAGCAGCGCGATTGTAACAATGCATATCCGCAAGCTGGAGAAGGCGCATCTCATTGAGACGAAGATGGTGCGCAAGCAGGGAGGCACACATAAAATATGTACGCTCGCCGAGCAGCATATTGAAATCGAGCTGCCCCATCACACACGCGAAGTGAAAAAAATGCATGAGAGCATGGTGCCGATTGGACATTACACCGAATATGAAGTGCATCCGACCTGCGGCATCGCGACGGTGGAGAAGGCCATTGGCCAATTCGATGACCCGCGCTTTTTTCTAGAGCCGGAGCGGATGAATGCGGGCATTTTATGGTTTGGCCGAGGATACGTCGAATATAAAATCCCTAATTATTTGCTGCCGGGGCAGCGCCCGAGCGCATTCGAGCTTGTGCTGGAGCTGGGCTCCGAGGCTCCAGGCTATAATCCGAACTGGCTGTCTGATATCAGCTTCAGCCTGAATGGAACGACCATTGGCAAGTGGACAAGCCCTGGTGATTACGGGGGTACCCGCGGCAAGTTTTCTCCTTCCTGGTGGCATAGCAACCTGAATCAATATGGCTTGCTCAAAGTCATTCGCGTGCAGGAGGATGGCACCTTTGTAGATGGGCAGCAGGTAAGCGACACTAGCGTGCAGCAGATTACACTGGATCGCAATCACTGGACGCTGCGTATCGCGGTAGATAAGGATGCTGCGCATGTAGGCGGCCTTACCCTGTATGGCAAAGGCTTTGGCAATTACAATCAGGATATGATGTTTCGGGTTTATTACGAGGAATAAGCAAATGAATAAAAGCCGTATCGCAGTCAGGTTGGGGGAAACGCTGACGATTGCGATACGGCTTTTATTATTAGAGGCGTTTGTGATTGTGCTAAAGCACGCGACGTGCAGTTGCGTAATTTTTGCTCCACCAGCTGGAGCTTAAACTCGTAACGGTCACTCCAGGAGCGCCGTATGTATGAATGATCTGATTATTGCCGATATAAATGCCGACGTGATGAATAGGGGAATAGAAGAAAACGAGATCGCCAACCTTCAAATTGCTTCGAGATACGAACGAACCGACTTTCGATTGATCCTTCGAGCTTCTAGGCAAAGAAACGCCAACCTTAGCAAAAACATATTTGGTGAAGGAAGAGCAGTCAAAAACGCGAGTCGAACTAGTGGGAGCGCTGAATTGATAAGGAGTTCCCATAAAGCCTTTTGCCACTGACACGATTTTGGATTGGGTGGAAGCGGATGCCGCATAAGCTGCCGGTGCTTGTGTAAAAGGAACAGCAGATAAAGTAAGTGATGCGGCAAGTGCAAGGGATGCAGCCATTTTGCCAAAACGAAGTTTTTTCATGATGTGAATGCCTCTCTTCTCTGGGTTGATAGCTTGTCTATTCATATGTTTATAGCTATACAATACCACAATTAAAATTGAGAGTAATTTCCTCTGAGACCATAAAACTAGATTTAATGGTGTTTTGATACCAATTGTTAAAAATAGATGAGAAACTTCTCATTCAATTCCAGGCTAAAATGAGAAGGGAAATGAATGATTACGCATTCATTAGTTATTTTTTGTAAGTAAAAAATAACCCCCAGGACCTTTAAGGTCATGGGGGTTATGCGTGTTTTCCTTTATTCATTCACCGCTTCTGCTTATTAACCTTCAAGCAGAAGCGTTTCTGGGTCTTCAAGCATGGCTTTCACTTTAACGAGGAAGCGTACCGCTTCAGCGCCGTCTACGATGCGATGATCGTAGGAAAGGGCAATGTACATCATTGGACGGTTCTCGGAGCGCTCAGCGTCGATCGCAACTGGACGAAGCTGGATTTTGTGCATGCCCAGAATACCAACTTGCGGTGCATTAATGATTGGCGTGGACAGCAGCGAGCCGAACGTGCCACCATTCGTAATTGTGAATGTACCGCCTTGCAGATCAGACAATCCGAGCGAGTTCGTACGGGCTTTGCCAGCAAGGTCAACGATCGAGCGTTCGATCTCAGCGAAGCTCAGGCGGTCTGCATCACGGACAACCGGAACAACAAGACCTTCCTTAGCTGATACGGCAATACCGATATCGTAGAACTGCTTCACAATAATATCTTCGCCTTCAATTTCAGCGTTTAGCAGCGGGAATTCTTTCAGTGCGCCAACGACAGCTTTCGTGAAGAAGGACATAAAACCAAGACCAACCTCATGCTTGTCCAAGAACGATTGTTTCCGGCGTTTACGGATGTCCATAATTGCGGTCATATCCACTTCATTGAACGTTGTCAGCATAGCTGCTGTTCTTTGAGCTTCAACCAGGCGATTCGCAATCGTTGCCCGGCGACGCGACATTTTTTTGCGCTCGTAAGGCTTAGCCGATTGGAATTTAGGTGCAGCTGGCGCTTTAGCAGCAGGAGCAGCCGGTGCTTGCGGCGCTGCCGGCTGAGTGCCGTGCGAGCGAACATCATCGGAGCTAACGCGGCTAAGCGGATCGCGGGATTGAACCTGCGTCAGGTCGATTCCTTTTTCTCTTGCAAGCTTTCTTGCAGCAGGGGAAGCGGCAACTTGACCGCCTTTGCTGTCTGCTTCTGCTACAGGAGGCGCAATAGGTGCCGCTTGCGCTGGAGCAGCCGCTTCAACAGCAGGAGCTGCTTTCGCTGGCTCAGCTGCAGGGGCGGACGGAGCCGCTCCGCCTGCTGCAATGGAGCCAATAGCTTCGCCGATTTGAACGGTATCGCCTTCGCTGCGTGTAATCTCTTGAATCGTGCCATCCTGCTCGGCGCTGATCTCGATGTTGACTTTATCTGTCTCAAGCTCCAGCAGCACATCGCCTTGCTTAACCGAATCTCCTACCTTAACAATCCACTTGGAAATCGTGCCTTCCGTAATCGATTCTCCCATTGCGGGTACTATAATTTGTTGCACAGTGGCTACCTCCCTGAGTTGTATGTCAATGACGGACTATGTTTCAATGTTTGCAAAATAATATGCTGCTGCTCAAAAGCGTGTACTTGCTGGAAGCCGCTCGCTGTGCTGGAACGCTCTGGGCGTCCAATGTAGCTTACGCTTGTACCTTCTGGCGCAATCGCACGGATGCGCGGATCGGCATAATGCCACGAGCCCATGTTTTTCGGCTCTTCTTGAACCCACACAATTTCCTTCAGTTGAGGGAAGCGGGCGATAATTTCAGCAATTTCCTTCTCAGGGAAAGGATACAACTGCTCGACACGAATAATGTGCAGCCAATCCAGGTCTTTCCCTTGCTCCTTCTCGATTGCATCTTCCAGATCGATTGCAATCTTGCCTGTGCACAAAATCAGGCGCTCTACGCGCTCCGGCTTGCTGCCGAGGCTCGGCTGCTCAACGACCAGCTTGAACGAGCCATTGCTAAGCTCGGAAGCGCTGGAAGCGACGCGCGGGTTACGAATCAAGCTCTTAGGAGCCATAATAATCAACGGACGTGCAGCTTCGCTTTCCGTAATGGAAGCTTGGCGGCGCAAAATATGATAATACTGCGCAGCGCTCGTCAAGTTGGCAACCGTCCAGTTTTCTTCGCCTGACAGCTGCAGGAAACGCTCCAGACGCGCACTGGAATGCTCAGGTCCTTGACCTTCATAGCCATGCGGCAGCAGCATAACGATGCTGGATTTTTGCGACCATTTCGAACGGCCTGCGGAAATGAACTGGTCAATAAGCACTTGCGCGACGTTGGTGAAATCGCCATATTGCGCTTCCCAAATAACCATCGTTTCCGGCGCGTGTACGTTATAGCCATATTCAAAGCCTAGAACAGCAGCTTCGGAAAGCGGGCTGTTATGGATGGCGAACGATGCTTTCGCCTGCGGCATTTGGTGCAGCGGGCAGAACGTTTCGCCTGTTTCAGCATCATGCAGCACGAGATTGCGGTGAGCAAATGTAGCGCGCTCGACATCTTGGCCGCTAAGTCTGATCGGCTTGCCGTCAGCGAGAATCGTAGCAAAGGCAAGCGTCTCCGCATGGCCCCAATCAAGCTTCTCGCCTTCGTTCAATGCATTTGTGCGGCGCTCCAAAATCTTCTGCAGCTTCGGATATACAGTGAAGCTTTCAGGGAAACGAAGCAGCTCGGTATTAATCGATTGCAAGGTTTCAATGGATACAGGGGAAACGGAAGTCGTGTTATCCTTTTCTCCTTGCAGTCCTTGTGTCTGATGAACAGGCTCTTGGCCATCACGTGCCTTCACTTCGTCATAAGCAGATTTCAGGCGGTCTACGACGCCTTGCTTAAGCTCCGCTACTTCAGCCTCTGTAATAGCGCCAGCTGCAATCAGTCTATCAGAGTAGATTTTGCTTACCGTTGCGTGAGCCCGTACTTTCTTATAGATAAGAGGTTGAGTCGTTTCCGGATCATCCGTCTCATTGTGTCCATATTTACGGTAGCCAATCAGGTCAACTAGGAAATCCTTCTTGAAAAGAGTACGGTATTCGCTGGCCATCCGCGCTGCAAAAATACAAGCTTCAGGATCATCAGCATTAACGTGCACGATTGGAATTTCATAGCCTTTAGCCACATCGCTTGCGTATTGCGTCGAACGGGAATCATGGCTTTCTGTAGTAAATCCAATGCGGTTGTTGACGATCACATGAAGCGTACCGCCGCTGGTATAGCCTCTCAGCTGAGCGATATTCAAGGTTTCCGCTACGATGCCTTCGCCAGGGAATGCTGCATCACCATGCATAACAATAGAAGCAGCTGTGTCCAGGTTCGTTACCGGATAACCAGGCTTGCTGCGATCATCCTGTGCTGCACGAGCAAAGCCGCCGACAACCGGGTTGACGAATTCAAGATGGCTCGGGTTGTTCGCAAGCGTAATGCGAGTTTCAACCGTTTCGCCAGTCTTGAACGAACGATTGGCGCCCAAGTGGTACTTCACATCGCCAGTCCAGCCGTAGTTGATGCCGATCGAGCCTTCGGACGGAATAAGCTTCTTGTTCGGCGAATTGTAGAACTCGGAGAAAATTTTGGTATATGGCTTGCCCAGTACATGCGCCAAAATATTAAGGCGCCCACGGTGTGCCATGCCCATCGCAATTTGGCTCACACCGTCATTGGACAGCTCGTGAACCAATTCATCGACTATGGCTACAAGCACGTCGTTGCCTTCAACGGAAAACCGTTTTTGACCGACGAAGGTGCGCTGCAGAAAATCTTCAAATTGCTCTGCTTCGAATAGCTTGACGAGCAGCTTCTTGCGTTCTTCCTTGTTGAGTGCGGCAGAAGGCAGCTCGCGCTCAACGCGCTTCTTGAGCCAAGCGCGCTCCGCTTCATCATGCACATGGCTGAATTCGAAAGCAAGCGTACCTGTGTAAGCTTTAAGCAGCTTCTGGATGGCTTCCCATGCATTAGCAACATCGGAAGGGGCATTCGTCCATACGAGCTCGGCAGGCAGAGCCAGCAGATCCGTCTGAGTGATGCCATACGTTTCCGGGCTTAGCATCTTCGTATTTGATTTAGGTCCGATATCGAGCGGATCAATATCAGCCGCCAAATGACCGAAAGCGCGAATGTTCCATACAAGCTTGCCGGCAGCGACCAAATTTTGAAGCGTTTTCGCATCGATTGAAGCAGCGCCCACCGTTTGAGGTGCAGCGGCAGTTTGACCTGCATAAGCAGGCGGCTCGCCAAAGCGAGCAAATAAATCGCGGTATTCAGATGTTACGGTTTCAGGGTTTTGTTTAAATAGCTCATATTGTTCTTGGATGTACCCATAGTTGGGGCCATAATAGCCTTCCCACGGGTTTGGGTTAGTTTCATTGCCAATCGACATTTTCGACAGATACCTCCGTCTTTGAATTTTGTAAGTTTATGGACGGAATCAGAACTAGCATATGACTTCATTATAGTACAGAACGACATGGAAACTTAAATAACGATTATGTATCATAACTATCTTGAAAATAGATCAATCGGTGAGCCGCTAGTCCATCTTCTCAGTCTCTCCCATTTATCGGTTATTCAAAACCGATTGTTAAGGGCTTTGAGCAAAAAATGTATGCCCTTTCAATTTATACGAAGCAGCCTGCCTAAAGTTTCAATTGTCCATTCTTAGGGGCAGCGGTAAATTTCTCTTTTGCCGGTTATCCCCTTAGCTCAGAAAAGGGTGGGACGATGTGGGTTTTTGTTAACGTATCACTATCTAATCAGAGCTTTATTTCAGATGGCGTTTAGGCGTTTTGGATGGTTTGCGCTGCTTGTGCTGCAAGCGGCGAGCTGTTTCTGAGCTAAGGGGATAATGGCTCAAAGCGAAAGGAAGAGGCTGCAACCTTTTTGAAACAGGCATCGTTTATAGGAATAGAACGCGTTCAACAACTAAAGGAGATTGATTCTAATGAAGAAACGTATCGCAACAGCATCTATTTCTGCTGCCGTAGCTCTATCGGTAGCGCTGACAGGTCAGGCTTTCGCAGCAAGTTCATTTACGGATATCGCAACCTCCCCGCAAAAGGCGCAAATTGAGACGCTTCAAGGGCTCGGAATTGTAAATGGCGTATCGCAATCGCTGTTCCAGCCGGAAGAAAACTTAACAAATGCACAAGGTATTTCGCTTATTGTAAAGACGACGCAAATTAGCCTTGCCGCCATTTCATTTAATAAAGCTCCAGAAGCAGAAGGCATTTTTAGCAATGTGAAAAATAATGCCTGGTACGCGGACAGCTTCATCATCGCGCACTACAACGAACTCGACATTCCAGCTGATATTGACCCGAATGCCCCAATGACACGCGAGCAGTTCACGCATTACCTCGTGCAGGCGCTGGAAAAGACCGGACAATACCCGCTGATCAAAATGTATGTCGTCATTTCGGACGAGAGCGACATTACGACTGAATATCAAGGCACCATTCAGCGCGCTTTGCTATACAAGCTTACTGCATTGGATGATAAAGGCGAATTCCATCCACAGCAAATTTTAAACCGTGCTGAATCCACAGCGATGCTGTACAATGCGCATCAATTTATTAAGGAACATAACGAGCAGCTTGAAGGAGAGACTGGTGACCAATCTCTAGAAGAGCAAGGGGTAAAGCCAGCACAGTAATAAACGTTTAAATGCAGCATAGAAACCTCCAACCCTACTGTAAGTAGCGGGTTCGGAGGTTTTTTTTCGTTTATGCCATGAAAACGCTGTTTTATTGACGGATTTTTTGGTTCAGGCCTAAACGCGTGCTTGTTTGCATATACAGGAAGATGCTAGACTAAAGTTGTAGGGAATTTATCTGAATAACTCCGGCTTTTCAAACATAAAAAATCAAAAGCAGCTTGCGTGAAATCACGATGCATCTATAGATAAAAGCAGGACGATCTTGAACCTGGAGGTGTACATTCATGAGCCTGATTCAAAAAGCAATTGATTATGCAGCGGTGCTGCATGGGAATCAGCTTCGCAAAGGGTCAAATATTCCTTATATTTCACATCCGTTCGGTGTGGGTATGATATTAATGGAGGCGGGTTGCCAAGCGGAGTGGGTGGCTGCGGGCATTTTGCATGATACGCTCGAAGATACGGAGGCGACGGAGGAAGCGCTGCTGGAGCTTTTTGGCCCGGAAGTGACGCGAATTGTCGTCGGCTGTACGGAGCCCGACAAATCCTTGTCTTGGGAAGAGCGCAAGCAATATAAACTGGATTATTTGAAAAAGGCGCCGCTAGACATCAAGACGGTAGCCTGCGCAGATAAGCTGCATAATATGGGCTCGACGCTTGCCGCTTATGAGCGGGAGGGCGAGAAGGTATGGGAACGCTTCAACCGCGGCAGGGAGCAGCAGGAATGGTATTACAAGGCGGTGGCGGACAGCCTTGGCCATGAAGGCAGCTTTCCGCTGCTGGACGTTTTAAATCAAAAAATTGAGGCGATGTTTGGTCAAAGGGAAAGCGGGGACAGGGCATAATGACATTGATTAACCAACTGGTGAGCGGAGACGATTTTACCGGATTTTATTTGCTTAGAGAGCTGGAAGTGAAGCAGACGAACGGGGCAACGCCGAAAGATTATTTTGACATCGTATTATGCGATGCCAGCGGCCAGCTTTCCGCTAAATATTGGGACGTATCGAGTGCGGATAAGGAAACCTTTTTCCCAATGGGATTGGTAAAAATCCAAGGCAACGCTCATACATACCGGGAGAAGCTGCAAATAAAAATTTCGCGCATGCGCAAGGTTACGGAAGAGGACGGGGTAGCGCTGACGGATTTCATCCGCTCGGCGCCGGTTCGTCCAGTCGATCTCGTGCATACGATTAAACAGGTAACGGAGAGCATTGCTGATCAGGAAATTAGAACCATCGTCACGTATTGCGTTGATAAGGTCGAGGACAGACTGATGCATTATCCGGCTGCGAAAACGCATCATCACGCTTATTTTGCCGGTCTTGCTTATCATATTGTACGGATGCTGGAAATAGGCGCTTTTATTTGCAAGCAGCGTCCATTCTTGAATGCCGATTTAATCAAGGCAGGCATTGTGCTGCATGATATTGCGAAGCCGGAGGAGATGGTTGCCCAGCTAGGGATCGTATCCGAATACAGCCTGTCTGGCAAGCTGATGGGGCATATTTCGCTCGCATCCAACTGGATTACGGAAGCGGCTATTCGCTGCGACATTGATCTGGAGTCGGAAAAGGTGCTCGGTCTGCAGCATTTGGTGCTCTCCCATCACAATTTGGGTGAATGGGGCAGCCCGGTGCAGCCTCAGACAGCAGAAGCGGTCGCGCTGCATCATATTGATGCCATGGATGCCAAGCTGCAAATGGTCGAGGATGCGCTGGACACGACGCCGGACACGGAACCGTGGACACCCTTTATTCGCGGGCTCGAAAATAAGCCTATTTATCGGATGAAGCTGTAACTCTGCTTAGAATAACAGGGAACAAACATATCTATAAAAATTTGAGGTGACAATAACGGGTACGCAGGCTCATGCTTGCCAGGCCCGTTCAATACCAATGGCAGAAATCATACAAACGCCGATTAAGCAGTGCGCGTACTGTAACGAAGACAAGCCGCTTGGCGATTTTTTGCGCCGTACCGGCCGGCGCTCGGGCCCTGACTCGCGGCGCGGCGCCTGCCGCTCCTGCAGGAAAGAACGGGCGAGCTCGCAGGCCGCGCCAGCAGCTGTTGTGGAGGCGCCAGTTGTACAAGCAGGCGCCGCGGATGAGTCTAGGCTGGAAGCGGCGGCTGCTGGCGTCCAGAAGAAGTCCCGCCGGAAGCGCGGCGGGAGAAGAAGGCGGGCGAAGGCCGCAGCGGCAGTAGCCGCCGCAGCTGAGCAAGCGGCGAAGGAAACGGGCGGCAGGGAAGCGGCGAAAGCCAGCGCAGCTGCCCCGAGAGCAGCCGCCCAGCCGCCAGGAACGGATTCAGCAGTGGCGGCAGTGGTGCAGGAAGCCGGCGCAGTTAGCAGGCCAGGCGTCGTTCGCAAGCCGGAGAAGAAGGCGCCGCGGGCGAAGACGGCTGCCCGCTCGCCGAAGCAGCGTCCTTTGCCGAAGCCGTCTAATCATTCGCCGACGGACCCTGCCTATTTGCGTCCTTCCGGGCAAGGCACGGTATGGATGAGAGGCAAAACCGACAAGGGCAGGCAGTGGTATCAGGAAATTGAACTAGAGCTGGCCGTTATACTCGTTAACGAGCATGCCGCCGTTGTCGTGAATCGCCGGACGATTCGCAGGCTATTCAGCAATAAAGATTTTCGTAAATATATTTTAACGCGGGATAATTATACTTGCTTTTTCTGCAAGCAGTATGGCGATACGATCGACCATATGCTTCCGCGCGCCAAGGGCGGCCATACGACGCCGGACAATTGTGTTTGCGCTTGCCATATGTGCAACCAGTCGAAGGCAGACAAAAACCTGGAGGATTTTATGCGGGAAGTATAGTCCCATTAACAAAAAGCGCCAACATACGAGCGGGCAGCCATGCTGCACGGTATGTTGGCGCTTATTTGTGTAGGAAAAAGTTAGACGTGGAACAGCTTCTACAAGTTCAGTGCGTTGACAAGCTGGATCGAGGCATTGTAGTAGCCTTCGTTCCAGCCATAGTTATACATGCTGTCCTCGTAGCTCATGATGCCAATTATAAAAAGTAAAAACACCAGCAAGCTGAGGAATAGGCTAATAGCTCCGCAAATGAGGCCGGCTATCGCCATGCCGCGTCCTTGCTCTCGCGTTTTTGGAATTTGGTTAAGCGAAACGATGCCCATTACGACAGCGACAATGCCTAATAGTATACCGATGAACGGGATGAAGGATGTAATGCCGCACACGAGCGCGGCAATTGCAGCACCGTTCGTCTTCTGCACTGGTGGCTGGAATGGCGCATGGTTTTGATAATTATGCCCATTGTTATAGTCGTTCAAGGATGGTTCCTCCTAAGCTTGGAAATATGATGAAATCAGGGTTTCCATTATTATACGTCTCTTTTTACCCGAAGGCTATACATTACTTGGTAAAGAGAGGGACATCTAATCCGTTTTTTGAACCAATCGAACGATTTGGAGTGCTTACTGATCTGGCGACGCTCCATATCTTGCGAGCGCAAGGGACGATGCCTCACGCATGCGGCGCTGCAAATAATCGCCTTCGGTCACTTTAATTCGCTTGCCGAGGAAGCGGATTTTTGACAAAACATATTCTGCTTCATTACTTGGAAACGTCAGCTTAATCGTATAACGGTTGAGCTGGTCATCGTAGGACACAACCTTCTCAAAGCAGGAAAAAGCGTACAAAATTCGCGACAGCTCCGCATTATACGTTTCCATAACCTGAATGACTGCACTCGTGCTGCGCTTAGTGAGCAGCGCCTCAATAGAGGCGGAAAGCTGTACATAACGCTCAGGCTCACAAGGCATATCTTGAATGGCGAGAATCGTTTGCAGCTTCGTGCTCATTAATGTCCTGTGGCGCTGGTGATACCAGAGCAAATACCATTCTTTTTTCACCATGGAATATTCCAGCTTATAGGGCACGCCGGCTTGTTGTTCGTGCTGTCTGCCGTTTTTGATCATGTAGCTCAGCTTGATTTGGTTGCGATGCATAATTGAGCGTCTAAGCTGGCGCAGCAGCGGGTGGTACACTTGCAGCTCTTTGCTGGCGGCTTTCTGAATGAGCGGACCGGCTGTTTCCATAACGCTGTCCTGCTCAAGCAGGCTTTCAAGCTTCGCGAGTGTTCCGGGCGCAAAAGCCTGCACCGCTTCAGGATGCTGCAGCATCGCCTTGAGCCAGCTTCGTTCATTCCCCGTCACCATAAAGGTGCCGGAGTCTTCAAGGCGGGACATGAGCTGATAGTTGAATATTTTCTCAAACGGATTCATAGTAACCAGCAATCTCCTTCCATTCGTCAATCATCTCATTGCGCAAACGGAGAGGCTCCAGCACCTCGCAGCTTGAACCGAAGCTGCGCAGCCAAGGCCTGATTTCGAACGTGCCGTTCACTTCGATTTCATATATGAAGGAATCTACGCCAGCCTCCTCGATAATGCGTCCCCACTGGCCTTGCAGCAACACGCGTTCCTTAATGAAGTTGTGCGGTGCCCCTACAGGGTGAAAGAAACGGGCACGCACCGTAACGGTTCTTCCCGTATCAATGAGCCAGCTTTGCGCCGTGCGCGCTTCGAGCTGTGCCAAATGCTGCTCAAATTGCTCCTGCGGCACAGCCTCGCCCTCCTCAATTTGCGTCATGCCCTCCATCCTGTATTTCACAATCACTTTGTCTGAACGAAAGCCGAGCAAATACCAGCGTCCATACTGGTGGTCATATACGACTTTAATCGGAATGGCGACCTCTTCCTTGCCCGTTGTATCGCGCTCGAACAAAGGGTTCGTGTTGCGAGAGGCATAGCTGGTTTCTTTTTTCGGTGAAAAATAAAGAAATTTCACCTTCCGGCGCTGGCGAATGGCGGCCAGCAGGCTGAATAAATGAGCTTCATCCAGCAGGCGGGAGTAAAAGTGATATTTATATAAAAAAGCGTCCAGCGTGACGTTGTCCTCCTGCGTGCGCTGCAAATGTTTTTTCAAGCTGTCGCGCAGCATGTAGCCCTGCACGGATGGAACATGCGTATTTGCCATGACGTCGGCAAAATCGTATAAATCCAGCAGCTCCTCCTCCGTCAGCTCCTGCACCAGCTCGTTTGCCAGCCTGTAGCGGTACGGGCGAGGCCCCGGTTCTTTGCGGATGACGCCGACCTCTTCCAAATATTTCAGATCGCTGCGCACCGTTTTCTCATCCGGTGGCGCCAGCTCAGCGGGCATATTGCCGCAGCAAGCGTCCATCAGCTCCATGGCGGTCATGGCACTGCCGCTTTGCAGCGTCTCCAGCAGCAGGGAAATACGCTTGCTCTCGGTTTCCTTCAGCGACTTGGCGCGGAATAGAAAGAGCAGCATAGGATCGGCGGAATCAAAATAGCTATAACGAACGGTCTCTGCAAATTCCTTGCCCTGTTCCTCAGGAAGCTGCTGGTAGACGGCGTTTACAATTTCCTTGAGCTTTTTAATCGTTTTATCAAATGTATGAATGGAGATGCCGAGTCGATCTGCGAATTGCTGCCGATTATAGGCTCCGCTTGTTAACACAAGCATGCGCAGAAACTGAATCTCTTTATCGAAACTTTCTTTAGCCAACGGTGGTCCCCTGCCTTCCAGCTTACTCTCGCTTTCTATTGTTTTATTCTATGAAGGATTAGTAGCGTTGTCAAAAAAGACCATAGGCGTGAAAAAAGTTATATTTTTCCTGGTCGTAATACTTTCGCCATGTTCGAGGGGGGATTTTTAAGGCAAAATCAGATCCATAAGAGCGGCTACGGAGCGTCAGTGACGCAGGGCAGAATGAAGGAGGAACAGCAATGGCCAACACAATGAATGACATGACAAAACAAGTACTGCAGAAGACGATTCAGCTTAAAGGAACCAATCACCGCGAGCTCAGCCTTCCAAACGGAAAGCTGCATGTATACGCAAATGATGAAGTGTTTGCATCACTTGAGCCTAATGTATATCAAATGGCTGACAACAATTTGCGCATTCCGCGCAATCAATATATGGGTTATACGCCGGATGCGCATATTGGAGTAGGAACGTGCATTGGAACGACGGCCGTCTGGAATATGAAGGATGGCTTTATCTCGCCGTCGATTGTGGGATCGGATATCGGCTGCGGCATGAGGGTGCATACAACGCCGCTGCATAAGCGCGATATTCAGGATAAAGAGGTGCGCCGCGCACTAATTAGAGCGATTGAACAATACGTGCCAACCCACGAGCGGACGAATACAAATTACGCGGATATCGATATTATGAGCGTTGTGCAGCACGGGCTAAAAGGGCTTCCGGCCCAGTATGTGCCTAATGAGCAATGGCTGACGCATGTCGAGCAAGCGGCATTCGCCTTCGACCATGCTGCGCTGGAGCATTTGCCGCCCCGTATTATGCGTAATGCCCATGGGCAGTTGGGATCGCTCGGCAACGGCAACCATTTTATTGAAATTCAATATTTGGACATCAACGACGAATACGGCGAATTGGCGGAAAAATGGGGCTTGTTCGACGGCCAGGTCGTCGTCATGATCCATTCCGGCTCGCGCTCCTGGGGCGCTGCCGTTGGCCGTGAATATAACAAGGTCATCAAAGAAGCGATGTACCAGTGGGGAATTAGCAACCCTGATCCAAATCTGGTGTATGCACCGATTGAAAGCCGCGAGGGACAAATGTATTTGAATCTCATGTATTCGGCGCTGAATTTCGCCGTCAGCAATCGCCATATGATTGCGTTTGGCGTCCAGCAAGCGTTCCGGGATGTTTTTGGCCCGGAGATGCAGCTGCCTGTGCTTTATGATCTGATGCATAATTACGCGCTCAAGGAGTTTCACCGCAAGCAGCCGATGCTCGTTCATCGGAAGGGTGCGACGCGTGCGCTGCCGCCGAACCATTTTTTAAATACGCCTGCTTATAAGGAGACGGGGCATCCTGCCCTTATTCCAGGCTCGATGGGAACGGCATCCTATATTATGGTCGGCAAGGATGAAGGGGTGAAAAACTTCTATTCCATCTGCCATGGGGCGGGGCGCGCCAGATCGAGACGGGCGACGAAGGAACTCGTCACCGTCGATCAATTTGAGCAATCGCTGCGTGTCGGGAGCGACGATGAAATTTTGGTCAACCACCGCTCATTGAAGGATATTCTCGATGAATGTCCGCAGGCTTACAAGGATGTGGATCAAATTATCGATAGTGTGGTCGGCGCTTCGCTTGCCGCTGTCGTTGCCAAATGCCAGCCGATGGCTGCCATTAAAGGCACTTAGAGACTGCGACGAAATAAAGTACCGCTAATTTCCTCGCAGCTCCTTAACTTTGCTATTTAAGATAACTTCAATAATAGATTGGGCTGCATAGCTTATGGCTTGCCATGGCATGGATTTCAGTATGATCCAGCAGTACGGGCGTACACTGTGCGCTTGTGTGCTGCAAAGCGCATGAAGCTTGGGCCCCACCAGCTTTAGAATCGGGTTCGAATCCCAACCGTTTTGATACGGAGCATTGGAGCAGCTGTAGCTACGCTATAGCACACACATCAAAACTCCCTTTCAAGGAGCAAAAAAATGAGAGACTCTTGCAGCAGGAATGCTCATGCCGGCCTTTACGGCGGCGCTGCGGCACGGCTATGCAATCGGTGGATACCGAGCAGGGAAAGCGGGTAAATTTTGCGGTTAGCAAAGCGAAGGATCGGCCTGTTGAAGTTGAACACGGCCGCTATGCTTCGCAGAGCACCGCGCAGATTGCTGCGCTTGATGATGCTCTTAAGCCTGATTCCGCTTTAACCGCAGGAAGCATTCCTGATTGTAAGAATCACAACGACTCAAATGACAAATCAATCAATCAATCTAACGTTTAACTAACCTGAATGAGGTGGCTTATATGACGACTAAATTTAAAAATCCATTGATTATACAGGATGATGAGCGCGCGCTTCTGTTCCGTAAAGGCGGATATATCAAGCTTTTGCAGCCAGGCAAATACCGGTTGTCCGCATGGCGCGAGGAAACGGCGACTGTACTGAATGTGACGAAGCGTTTTCAAGTTACGGGCAAGGATGCCGATATGTTTCTGCATGATCAGGAGCTGCTCGCCCAGCTTACTATCGTTGAGGTGCAGGATTTTGAATATGTGCTGCATTATGTAGATGGGAAATTTAATTCCTTGTTGACGGCAGGCAAGCATATTTTCTGGAATGTGCTGAAAAAGCATACGTTCGTTCATGCGGATATTCGCCAGCCTGAGATCGGCAAGGACATTAATCTCGCGATTATGTCTAAGCTTAATGGCTACTACCAGTGCGTGGAGGTCGCGAATTATGAGACAGCGGCACTGTTTTATAACAATGTGATGCAGCGGGAGCTGGCGCCGGGCAAATATTATTTCTGGAATGGCCCGACGACGGTGCTCGTCCGCAAGACGGATTTGCGCCAGCAGCAGCTTGATTTGACGGGACAGGAAATGATGACGGAGGACAAGGTAACGCTGCGGCTTAACTTCGTCTGCCAATACAAAATCACCGATCCGATTAAAGTGCTGATGATTAAATCGTTTGAAGATCAGGTGTACATTGTGCTGCAGCTGATTTTGCGGGAATATGTCGGTACGCTGCGCCTCGATGATTTGCTGAAGATGAAGCAGGAAATCGCCGCATTCGTGCTTTCCCGGCTCAATGAGAAGGGCGACGATTACGGCGTCCAGTTTCTGTCGGCAGGCGTGAAGGACATTATTTTGCCAGGCGATATTAAGGATATTATGAACACGGTGCTCATTGCGGAGAAGAAGGCGCAAGCCAATCTCATCACCCGCCGCGAGGAGACGGCTTCTACCCGCAGCCTGCTGAACACAGCGAAGCTGATGGATGAAAATACGACGCTGTACCGCCTCAAAGAGCTTGAGTTCATGGAAAAAATTTGCGAGAAAATCGGCACGATTTCGCTGTCCAGCGGCGGCAACATGCTGGAGCAGCTCAATTCGCTGCTGAGTGCAAAGCAAGAATGATAAGGTGAAGCCCTTTTACTAATCGATAGAAGGGAATAGCGATGTAGATAAATAACGCTCTCCGCTGTCTGGAAGCAAAGCGACGATGGTTTTGCCAGCATTGCTTGGCCGATTGGCAATTTGTGCTGCTGCATATGCAGCGGCGCCGGAGGAGATTCCGGCCAGCAGGCCCTCGGTTCTTGCAAGCAGTCGTGCAGTTGCAAATGCATCTTCTTTTTTAACTTTAAAAATCTCATCGACATATTGGCTGTGGAAATTGTCTGGAATAAATCCGGCTCCAAGTCCCTGAATAGCATGTCTACCCGGATTGCCTCCAGACAATACAGGCGAATCGTAGGGCTCGATCGCAATGATCTGCACAGCGGGCTTGCGTTCCTTCAAGAGCCGTCCTACACCAGATATGGTACCGCCTGTTCCTACACCAGCGATGAAAATATCAACTTCACCGTCCGTATCGCGCCAAATTTCTTCTGCGGTTGTGCTTAGGTGAATTTCCGGGTTGGCAGGATTGTTGAACTGTTGGGGGATAAAAGAATTTGGCGTCTCGGCAGCAAGCTGCTCGGCCCGTCTAATGGCGCCCGTCATGCCTTCCGCTTCCGGTGTTAAAATCAACTCGGCACCAAGCGCAAGCAGCAGCTTTCGCCGTTCAATGCTGAACGTTTCAGGAAGGGTAATGATTAGCTTATAGCCAAGAGCTGCGGCGGCAAACGCTAGCCCGATTCCGGTATTGCCGCTCGTTGGCTCGATAATGACCGAGTTTTTATGAATGAGACCTTTTTCTTCGGCATCTTTAATCATGGCAAAGCCTATACGATCCTTTACGCTTCCAGCTGGATTTAAATACTCCAGTTTTGCGATTACAGTTGCTTGCAAGTTTTGTGAATTTCTAAAATTAACAAGCTCAAGCAGCGGCGTATTTCCAATTAGTTCGGTTAAGTTTTTATGAATATTAGCCAATTTTTCTCCTCCTGCTTTGTTTAATCCTACTGTTTAACTGTGATTTAAACAGTACTAAATAATCAAATGATTTGCAATAGAACAGTATCGATCGTGAATTAGTTAAAAATGGGTTGACAATTGCTGGGTACGCGAGTAAGATGAACGAAATAACTTGAAGGGAGGCCGAAACAAATGTCCGTAAATATGATGATTATCCGACAAACCAACTTCATAGCTAACGTCCATGCGGGTCGGCCTCAGCGGAACCAACTGCTGTAAGTCGAAGGATTATAGGTCAGCTGTGCGCTGTCTATACTGACTTGCAATAGCTCTAATTACTTAAGAAGCTATGGACGATGCTCGAATGTCCGTAGCTTCTTTTTTGTTGCCAAAAAAACAAAGGAGGGCTTCGGATGAGCGATTATAAAGCTAAAATAGCAGCGGAGCTGCGCAAAATAGAAGCGGAGGAACGCGTGCGTATCGTGTATGCCTGTGAGTCAGGCAGCCGCGCATGGGGCTTCCCGTCGAAGGACAGTGATTACGATGTAAGATTTATTTATGTACGGGAGACAAATTGGTATTTATCGATTTTTGAGCAGCGCGATGTGATTGAACGCCCAATCAGCGACATGCTCGATATTAACGGCTGGGATTTGAAAAAAGCGCTGAATTTATTCCGCAAATCGAATCCGCCGCTGCTGGAATGGCTGCAGTCGCCAATCAACTATATGGAGGAGACGACGGTAGCGGAGCAAATTCGCGAGGCTGCTCCGGCGAGCTTCTCGCCGCGCTCCAGCATCTATCATTATTTGCATATGGCGAAAGGGAACTTTCGCGAGTATTTGCAGGGCGACCAAGTGAAAATTAAAAAATATTTCTACGTGCTGCGCCCGGTGCTCGCCTGCCAATGGGTTGAAGAGCGAGGCACCGTACCTCCTCTGTCATTTGAGGAGCTGGTGCATGAGCTGCTGCCGGATTCTTCGCTTAAACGCGAGGTGCTCACGCTGCTTGAACGCAAGAAAGCAGGCATCGAGCTGGATTTGGAGCCGAAAATCAGCGTAATTAACGATTTTCTCGCGAGGCGTATCGCCTATTACGAGGAAGTGGCAAAGCAAGCGCCAGCTTCGGGGCAGAAGCAGGATCAAGCACTGGATGAACTATTTCGCTCGGCACTCCGGGAAGTATGGGGACCGGGCACGGAATAGAGCGGCAGGCAAGGCGGCAGGGCGCAGCCGCAGCATAAGAAACGAGGAAATTTAATTGATGTTACACAACTATTATCAACAAGTGAAGCTGCCATCGGGGCAGGTGCATGTATATGCGGGGCCGGAGCTGTTTGCTGCGCTGGATTATAAAGTTTTTGAGCTTGCCAACAACAATTTGCAAATACCGAATCAAGTTTATATGGGCTACACGCCTGACGTTCATGTTGGCGTAGGTACGTGCATTGGAACGACTGCAGTATGGAATATGGAAGACGGCTATGTCTCGCCTTCCATTGTCGGCAGCGATATTGGCTGCGGCATGCGGGTTCATTTGACCAATTTGCACAAGGATGAATTGAAGGATGTGAAGCTTCGCCGCAAGCTGGTGAAGGCGATTGAGAAATATTTGCCGATGGAAGAGCATGGGCGGGGCCATTTTTCAGATATTCGCTTAGAGCATGTTGTGAAAAAAGGATTGCACGGCTTGCCGAAAAAATATATTCCGGATGCTTATACACCGCGCAAAGCGACTTCGCTGACGCATGTGGAAAGCAGCAATTTTTATGTGGATGGCGGCGCGCTGGGCTTATTCCCGGAACGGGTATGGCATCGCTCGCATCGCCAGCTCGGCACGCTTGGCGGGGGCAATCATTTTGCTGAAATTCAGGCGATTGAAATTCCTGAGGAAAACCGCGAAATCGCGGATGCTTGGGGCTTGAAGGACGGTCAGGTCGTCATCATGATTCATTCCGGCTCGCGCGCATGGGGTGGCTCGGTAAGCCAATATTGCAGCAGCAATATGACTAAAATGATGAAAGCCGAAGGGCTGGGCACCGCTGATCCCAAGCTGGTGTTTGCGCCGCTTGCACATCAACTGGGCAAAGATTATGTAGAGCTGATGTATTCCGCTCTGAATTATGCGGTCGTCAACCGCCATCTCATCGCTTATGCGATTCGCGAGGCGGGGAAGGATGTTTTTGGCAGCAAATTTGAAATGTCGACGCTCTATGATCTCATGCACAATTATGCATGGGAGGAAGAGCATGACGGGCATTCGTATTTCGTCCATCGCAAAGGGGCGACAAGAGCGCTCCCTGCACAGCATCCGGATAACCCTGAGCCATACAAGGAAACAGGGCATCCGGCGCTCATTCCCGGCTCGATGGGCTCCTCCTCCTACATTATGGTTGGCAAGGCGGGTGGACGCGACAATTACCACTCCATCTGCCATGGCGCTGGTCGTATCCGCTCGCGGAGTGCGAGCAAACGGCTCATTACAGTTGAAGAGTTTGCCGCATCAATGCGGGTAGGGATGGAGGACGAAATTGTTCTTAACCAGCGTTCGCTAGAGTCGATGGTCGACGAGTCGCCGCAGGCGTACAAGGATGTTGATCAAATTATTGAGAGTGTCGTTGGAGCCGGACTTGCCGAGGTTGTGGCCAAATGCAAGCCGCTGGCGACAATTAAGGGGGCTTAAGCGATGTTAACGGATAAAAGGGAAAAAAGCCTCAGCAAGATGATGACCAAAATATTGCGGCATGCGCCCGAAAAGTTCGGCATCCTGCTCGATGAAGCGGATGGCTCCTGCTTGCTTAGCGAGCTGCTGGCCGCCATTAATCGGCAGCCGGATTGGAGCAGCATGACGGAAGCGCATATCCGCTATGTTGTGGAGCGCTCCTCGAAGCAGCGCTTTGAGCTTGCAGACGGGCGCATCCGCGCCCGTTATGGGCATAGCGTGCAAAAGGTGAGCTATCCGGCTGCGGTGCCGCCGGAAGTTTTGTATCATGGCACGAATGAAGCGGTGGTGGCGGCTATTTTGCGCGAGGGCATTCAAGCGATGGGCCGCCAGTATTGCCATCTGTCGGAGGGGCTGGATTTTGCAGCCCTTGCGGGCAGCCGAAGGGGCAAACTTGTGATTTTGGCAGTGGATACGCAGCTTGCCGCGGAGCTCGGGGTTGTTTTTTATTATGCTGGCAATGAGGTGTGGCTGGCTGAGGAAATTCCGGCGGCATGCTGCCGGAAATATGATTTGCCGATTGATACGGTGAAAAATTAGGTAAAAGAATTACAATTTTCGCTGAGGTAATCGCAGCCATTTTTTGGTGCGAATGTGAAGCTCCCATGAAATCCCTAGGGGATTCGCACCTCAGAAAATGTCGATACGTGTCGAATTTGAATAACTCTCTAAAATGTCAAGGTTTTAATCATATACGCTTAGCATTATTGTTCTTGAAAAGATCGTGAATTGATGCCATGATTGGATCAATTGTATGTAATTTCGCTGTCGCACTCCGTATGGAGTGCGTGGATTGAAATCTTTAGCCCAACCAAAGGCAAGTGTTTTAGTTATGTCGCACTCCGTATGGAGTGCGTGGATTGAAATACACGGCAACTGTCAACAATCGCACGGTTACGGAAGGTCGCACTCCGTATGGAGTGCGTGGATTGAAATGAGTGCAGGGAATTGGGGGACGTGTATCTCAATGTCGCACTCCGTATGGAGTGCGTGGATTGAAATAACTATATTATTAACGTCTTGATCTGCCAGTTTTACGTCGCACTCCGTATGGAGTGCGTGGATTGAAATCAAGTTGACGCACCATAGTCCACGCCGTCATTGGCGTCGCACTCCGTATGGAGTGCGTGGATTGAAATAGGCGTGATTGATTAACTCCGATCTACCCTAATCGTCGCACTCCGTATGGAGTGCGTGGATTGAAATAGACGATGATTAATACCTTTGGGACTGCTGGTACGTCGCACTCCGTATGGAGTGCGTGGATTGAAATTTCTGAGAATTTTTTTCGTGCTAGCGCCTACTACGTCGCACTCCGTATGGAGTGCGTGGATTGAAATAAAATGAGGATAGTCCTTGAACGATGTCCAATCGGTCGCACTCCGTATGGAGTGCGTGGATTGAAATATGCTTGCGAACGTGGACAGGCTGGTCGTCGGCGTCGCACTCCGTATGGAGTGCGTGGATTGAAATTCCTTGCTAATCTCCGTGTCATGAAGATGGGCGAGTCGCACTCCGTATGGAGTGCGTGGATTGAAATCAATTACAGACGTCGAGTATCCTACATCTATACCGGGTCGCACTCCGTATGGAGTGCGTGGATTGAAATGCACTCTACTGTTGTTAGACTAAAAAGTAGACACGTAGAACCGAGAATCGGATAAAATAGACCTATCCAAATTCGAGGTGAACGAAGTGACAAAGAAACATTATGATCAAGCCTTTAAAA